>SLHP01000099.1 GCA_007136095.1 Nitriliruptoraceae bacterium | reverse complement strand
TGGACGAGCTTGTTGAGCTGCTTGGTGATCTGTTCGAGCTGGACGGCCTCCGTCCCGACGACGATGGTCAACCGCGAGATGCGCTCGTCATCGGTCGGCCCCACCGCCAACGACCGGATGTTGTACCCGCGCCGGGCGAACATGCCGGCGATACGAGCCAGGACACCCGGCTTGTTCTCCACCAGCACGGACAAGGTGTGGCGATCGTGGTGCATGGTGGACCCCCTCTGGGTCGTGGTCTGTCGGGGTGGAGCGAGGCCGGCGGGCACCGGACGCATCTTCACACGTCCGTCCGAGCCGCTCACGCGTTCTGCGCAGCGACGCGGGCGTGCCACTCCTCGACCGATTCGAGCAGGTCGTCGTTGCTGGCGCCCGAGGGCACCATCGGGAACACCATCTCGTCCGGGTCGACCCGCAGGTCGAGCAGCACCGGCTGGTCGGTGATCGCCTTCGCCTTCTCCAGGACCGTGTCCAACTCGTCGATCGACATGGCCCGGAACCCGGGGATGCCATAGGCGTCAGCCAGCTTCATGAGGTCCGGGCAGTCCTGCGGGAGCGCGACCTGCGAGAGGCGGTCCTCGTAGAACAGGTGCTGCCACTGGCGGACCATGCCGAGGTAGCCGTTGTTGATCACGCAGAAGATGACGGGGATGTCGTGCTGGACCGCGGCCGCGATCTCCTGGAAGGTCATCTGGAAACAGCCGTCCCCGTCGATGGCCACGACCGGGACGTCCCGACCGACACCGACCTTGGCACCGATCGCCGCCGGCACCGCGAAGCCCATCGTGCCGAGCCCCCCGGAGTTGATCCACTGACCACCACGCGTGTACGGGATGATCTGGGCGGCCCACATCTGGTGCTGTCCGACGCCGGAGACGTAGACGGCCTCGTCCCCCCAGGTCTCATGGATCGCGCGGATCGCGGTCTGGGGCTTCAGGACCCCGGTCTCGGGCTGCTCGACACGCAACGGGTGCTCGACCTGCATCTCGGCGAGGTGCTTCCGCCACGCGGCGGTGTCGGGCAGGAACCGATCGAGGCCGTCACGATCGGCTTTGTCGTTCAGCACGCCGTTCAGCTGCTCCAGCACGACCCGGACGTCGCCGACGATGGGGACATCGACCTCACGGTTCTTGCCGATCTCGGCGGGGTCCACATCCACCTGCACGACCCTGGCCAGGGGCGCGAAGGCATCCAGTTTGCCGGTGACACGGTCGTCGAAGCGTGCCCCGAGCGTGACGAGCAGATCGGCTTCCTGCAGGGCCCGCACGGCGGCGTAGTGCCCGTGCATGCCGGGCATCCCGATCGCGAGTTCGTGGGTGTCCGGGAAGATGCCCCGACCCATCAGCGTGGTCACGACGGGAAGCTGCAGGCGGGTGGCGAACTCGTAGAGTTCGTCCGCGGCCTTGGCACGCACCAGGCCGCCACCGGCGTAGATGACGGGCCGTTCAGCGGCGGCGATGAGCTCCAGGGCTTCCCGGATCATGCGGCCGTGACCACGGACCGTCGGTCGGTAACCGGGAAGATCGACGGCGTCGTCCCACGCCCACTCGAAGCGTGCGTTGAGGATGTCCTTGGGCAGATCGACCAGCACCGGGCCGGGACGTCCCGTCCGCGCGACGTGGTAGGCCTCCTTGATAGCTCCCGCGATGCGCTCGGGGGTGTGGACGAGTTCGTTGTGCTTGGTGATCGGCGCGGTGATACCGGTCACATCAGCTTCCTGGAACGCGTCGGAGCCGATCGCCGTCGTCGCGACCTGGCCGGTGATGGCCAGCACCGGGATGGAATCCATGTTCGCGTCGGCGAGGCCGGTGACGAGGTTGGTCGCCGCCGGGCCGGAGGTCACGATGCAGACCCCGACCTTGCCGGTGGCGTGGGCGTAGCCCTCGGCCATGTGGATGGCGCCCTGCTCGTGACGGACCAGCACGTGCGTGAAGTCCGCCTCGATCATGGGGTCGTAGGCCGGGAGGATCGCGCCACCCGGGTAGCCGAAGACGGTGTCGACACCCAGGGCTTCCAGGCTTCGCATGACCGCTTCTGCGCCGGTGATCTCCATGTCGTTCTCCTGGTCTGCCGTTCCCCTCATGGGGCGATCGCCCTGCCGGCGACCCCTCCGACGAGAGAACCTCCCGGGTCCGGGAGGTTCGCGCGCGCTCGGGGTCGAGCACGCGCTACATAACGAGTACGAGCACACGGCCGTCGTGACGTCCGTCGATGCTCGTCATGGCCCGCTGCACGTGCGCTCCTGGTGGGTCGTATCCGACGCGATAGTGACCGGTGGACGTCCGCTGGTCAAGTCGGCCCTGTTCCGGCGCTCACCGGTCGTCGGCGAGCACCTTGCGCGTCGCCGCCGCGATACCCGGCGCGTCCAGGCCGATCTCCGAGAGGATGTGGTCCGGCTTGCCGTGCGGGAGGTAGGTCGCGGGAACCCCCAACCGCAGGATCGGAGGGGCATGGCGGACCCCGGCACGTTCCGTCAGCCGGTCGGCCAGTTCGGAGCCCGCGCCACCACCGACCACGCCGTTCTCCACGGTCACCACCAACGGCGACGCCGAGGCGGCATCCAACATCGCGGGATCGGCGGGCCGCACACTGCGCACGTCCCACACCGCGACCTCGATGTCGTCCTCAGCCAGCAGGTCGGCCGCCGCCAGTGCGGCACGGGCCCGGTCGCCGACCGCGAGGATGCAGGCATCGGCACCCTGGCGCAGGCAGCGGGCGTCGAGACCTTCGGGCGGCGGCGACCCGTCGAGGTCCAGGTCGGCGGCGGTGGTGACGGTCCCCTTCGGGAACCGGATCAGGACAGGGCCATCCATCGCGACCGCAGCGGACAGCAGTGCCTTCAGGTCCTCTTCGTGCGATGGCGCGAGGACGCTCATCGCAGCGATCCGCAGACCCAGCGCCATGTCCAGGATCCCGTGGTGACTCGGACCGTCATCCCCGGTGATCCCGGCACGGTCCAGCACGAACACCACGTGTTCGTTGTGCAGGCCGACGTCGAGGTTCGCCTGATCGAACGCCCGCGCGAAGAAGGTGGAGTAGACCGCGACGATCGGCAGGCGCCCGGCGTTCGCGAGGCCGGCCGCGCTGGTCACGGCGTGCTGCTCGGCGATGCCGACGTCCAGCACCCGGTCGGGGTCCCGGGCGGCCAGGGGCAACAGCCCCGTGGACCCCGGCATCGCGGCGGTGATGCCCACGAGCTCCGGGTACGCATCCGCCAGGTCCAACAGGTGGTCGGTGAACACCTGGGTCCACCGCCGACCGCTCGACGGTTTGCGACCGGTCACGATGTCGAACGCCGAGGTGTCGTGGAGCTTCATGACCCGATCGGTCTCCGCGGGTTCGTAGCCCTTGCCCTTCTGCGTCAGGACGTGGACCAGCACGGGTGTGTTCAGCCGCGCGGCCTGCCACAGTGCGCGCTCCAGGCCCTCGATGTCGTGTCCGTCGTAGGGGCCGAGGTAGCGGACACCGAGGGCCTCGACGAAGGACTGGAGTGCCGGTGCCTCGGAGACGACGGACTTCACGCCCTCGATCGCGGCGTTGCGCACACGCTCGATGCGCGGGGCACGGGCCAGGATGACGTCCCAGCGGTCACGCATCCCCCGGTAGCGCGGATCGGTGCGGAGGTCGGCCACACGCCCGGAGAGGCGACTGACCGTCTCCGCGTACGAGCGGCCGTTGTCGTTCAGCACGATGATCGCAGGCAGTTGGTGATGACCCAGGTTGTTGAGCGCCTCGTAGGCCATCCCACCGGTCAGGGCGCCGTCCCCGACGACGGCGATGACCCGGTTCCGGTCGTCGGGCGGCCGGGCCATCTGCCCGCGGGCCAGACCGCTGGCCCAGGACAGCGCCGTCGACGCGTGGCTGTTCTCGACGATGTCGTGGTCTGATTCCTCACGTGAGGGGTAGCCCGACAGCCCGCCGGCCTGGCGCAGGGTGGAGAAGTCGCGTCGACCCGTGAGCATCTTGTGGACGTAGGCCTGGTGCCCGGTGTCCCAGACGAGCCTGTCGTTCGGCGAGTCGAACACACGGTGCAGCGCGATGGTGAGTTCGACCGCCCCCAGGTTCGACCCCAGATGCCCGCCGACACGCGACACCGCATCGACGATCGCGGTGCGCAACTCGTCCGCCAACTCGGCGAGCTCAGCGCCCGACAACTCCCTGAGATCGTCCGGGGACCCTATTCCGTCGAGGATCACACAGGCTCCTGGCGTGTCGACCGGCCGCTCACAACCCTTCAAGGGTAGGCGACCGTCGGGGTTGGACGGTGTTGGTGGATGCAGGGCCACGCTCGCGGGCCGTTACCGAACGTTCGGCGCCGGGACACCTCTGGCTCGTCCGATGGTTACACGTGCGCAGGGGCCGCGACCAGTCGCGCCGCCTGCTCACCGATGGCGATCGCCGGCGCGTTGGTGTGGCCGCGGATCAGGGTCGGCATCACCGAGGCGTCCGCGACCCGCAGGCCGTCGATGCCCCTGACCCGCAGGTCGGGGTCGACCACCGCATCGGGATCGGAGCCCATCCGGCAGGTGCCGACCGGGTGGTAGAGCGTCTGGGCGGTCCGACGGACGTGATCGGTGACGTCCTGGTCCGTGATCAGCGGCGCCGTCGGATCGATCAGGTGCGTGACCCGGCCACCCAGGCTCGTGGTGTCCAGGACCAGCCGCTGACACCACCGCAGGCCGTCGCAGAGACGCCGCAGGTCGTCGCCGTCCGTGAACGTCCCGGGGTCGACGATCGGTGGCACGGCCGGATCCGCGCTGGCCAGGCGGATCGACCCGCGACTGTCCGGGCGCAGCAGGATCGCCCCGACCGAGACGCCGTGTTCCGGATAGCGCACACGCCCGTGGTCCTGCATGCCGACGGGCACGCAGATGAGTTCGATGTCCGGCGCATCATCGTCGCGGGTGCGCACGAACCCGATCGCCTCACCGAGATTGGAGGTCAGCGGCCCCCGCTTCTTCGTCAGGTACTGCAGGAGCGCCGCCGGGTCCTTGTCCGCGCCGTACAGGCTGTCGTCACCGTCGGTCCCGGCGGCAACTCCGGTGAGCACGTGGTCCTGCAGGTTGTCGCCGACCCCGGGCAGGTCGGCCACGACCGGCACGCCGACCGAGGCCAGGTGCTCGGCCGCACCGATCCCCGACCGCAGCAACAGGTGCGGGGTCCCCACGGCGCCGGCACTCAGGAGCACCTCCTGCGAAGCCCGTGCGAACCGCGGGGTCCCGTCGACGATGACGTCGACACCGACGGCCCGACCCCCCTCGACGATCACACGCTGCACGTCGACGCCGGTGCGTACCGTCAGACGTCCGTCGCCGGCGACCATCGCCGGGCGGAGGAACGCGTCAGCCGCGGACCACCGGCGACCGCCCCGTTGGGTGACCATCGTCAGCCCGCAGCCGTCCGTGTCGGCGTGGTAGTCCTCCACGCGGGGCACGCCGAGTTCCTCACAGGCATCGAGGAACGCCTGCGACAGTGGTGACGGGCCCCGCTGGCGCTCGACCCGGAGCGGGCCCCCGATGCCGCGGTGGGGTGCCGGGCCGCGTTCGTCATCCTCGAGGTGGTGGAACAGGTCGTTCATCGTGGCGGCGTCCCAGCCGGTCGCTCCACCGGCGGCCCAGCCGTCGTAGTCGACGTCCATGCCCCGGACGTACATCATGTTGTTGATGGACGACGAGCCCCCGATGACCTTGCCGCGCGGCCAGGTGTCGATGCGACCGCCGAACCCCTGCTGTGCGGTGGTCTCGTAGGCCCAGTCGAGCTTGCCGAACCACAGGTCGGAGACCGCCGCCGGGATCCGCACGCGGGGATCGCGGTCCATCGGACCGGCCTCGAGCAGTAGCACCGTCGCATCGGTCCGTGCGATCAGGCCCGCCGCCAGGGCACAGCCCGCCGACCCTGCTCCGACGATGATGTAGTCGTGCGCCATCCCGGTCCTCCCTGATGAGCAGCCGATCCGTGATCAGCCGATGACCTCACGCAGCAGTTCGTTGGTCTTGCGCGGGTCGGCCTGTCCCTTGGTGGCCTTCATGACCTGCCCGACGAGCGCGCCGATCGCCTTGTTGTTGCCCGCGCGGATGTCCTCGACGGTGGCCGCGTTGGTGGCGACGACCTGCTCGACGATCGCCCGCAGCTCACCTTCGTCGGACACCTGCTGCAGCCCGCGGTCCTCGGCGACCGCCGCCGGCCCCTTGGCACCGCGTTCCTCGATGACGCCGGCCAGGACCTCCTTGGCCAGTTTGGTCGACAACGTCCCGTCGTCCACCAGCGCGATCAGCTCCGCGAGGTGCGTGCCGGTCAGCCCGCTGTCCTCCAGCGTCAGCCCTTCCGTGGACAGCTGCCCCGCCACGTCGCCGGTCAGCCAGTTCGCGACCGCCTGCGCGTCCGCGCCGGCAGCGACGGCCTCGTCGAACCACGGCATGAGCTCTCCGCTGACCAGGGTGATGGCCTGCGCCATCGGCACGCCGGCCTCGGACAGGCGGGCACGGATGGCTGCGGGCAGCTCCGGCATCAGCGCGCGGATCTCCTCGACCCACTCGGGCGGGGAGACGACCCCGACCAGGTCCGGGTCCGGGAAGTAGCGGTAGTCGGTGACCGACTCCTTGACCCGCAACGTCTCGGTCACGCCCTTGGATTCGTCCCAGTGGCGGGTCTCCATCCGGATCGTGCCGCCGTCCTCGAGCACCGCGATCTGCCGATCGGCCTCGTAGACGATGGCCCGGCCGAGCGACCGGACCGAGTTGAGGTTCTTGATCTCGGTCCGGGTGCCGAGGTCATCACCGATCCGACGCACCGACACGTTGGCGTCGCACCGGATCGAGCCCTGATCCATCCGGGCGTCCGACACGCCGGTCGCGCGGACGATCGCCTGCAGCTCACGCAGGTAGCCCTGGGCGGTCTCGGCGTCGCGGATATCGGGGTGGGAGACGACCTCCAGCAGCGGGATCCCGCAGCGGTTGTAATCGATCAGTGACCGGTCGGCGCCGTGCAGGCGGCCGGTGTCGCCGACGTGCAGCGACTTGCCGGTGTCCTCCTCCATGTGCAGCCGTTCGATCCCGACCCGTCGCGTGTCGAGTGTCCCGTCCTCGAGTTCCACCTCGACGTCGAGGTAGCCGTCATGGATCAGCGGGACGTCGTACTGGCTGATCTGGTAGTTCTTGGCCATGTCGGGGTAGAAGTAGTTCTTGCGGTGGAACCAGCAGTGCTCCTCGACCTCGCCGTTGAGGGCCATGCCGAGCAGGGCGGCGTCACGCACCGCCTGGTCGTTGACCACGGGGAGCGCGCCCGGCTGGCCGGTGCAGACCGGGCAGACGTTGGTGTTGGGATCACCGCCGAACACCGTCGAGCAGCCGCACCACATCTTGGTGTTCGTCGCGAGCTCGACGTGGACCTCCAGGCCCACCACCAGCTCCCACCCGTCACGGAACTCCACGACCGTCATCGTGCTACCTCGCCGTTGTCGGCTGTCGTCGGTCTCCAGGAGCCTGCGGCTAGGGCCCGGGGACCGGCGGGTGTCGGATCGAAGCTGAGATCCTGCTCGAAGGCCCAGGCGGCGCGGTACATCACATCGTCGCGCAGCAGGGGTGCCATCATCTGCAGGCCGACCGGCAGCGCCGTCCCGGGCTGGTCCGGCGCCTCGGCGAGGCCGGCCGGCAGGGACAGCGCCGGGATCCCGGCGAGCGACGCGGGCACGGTCGCGACATCGTTGAGGTACATCGCGATCGGGTCGGCCGTCTTGGTCCCGAGGCCGAACGCCACGGACGGCGAGGTGGGGCTGACGAGCACGTCCGCGGACTCGAACGCCGCCTGGAAGTCCCGTGCGATGAGGGTCCGGACCTTGCTCGCCTGCAGGTAGTAGGCGTCGAAGTACCCGGACGACAGGGCGTGCGTCCCGATCATGATGCGCCGCTTGACCTCCGGGCCGAACCCCTGTGCGCGGGTGGCCGCGTTCATCTCCTCGGCGGTCGGCGCGTCGACCCGCAACCCGTAGCGGACCCCGTCGAAGCGCGCGAGGTTCGACGAACACTCGGACGGCGCGATGAGGTAGTAGGCCGGCAGCCCGTAGGCGGCGTGGGGCAGGGACACCTCGACGATCTCCGCGCCCAGGCGCTCGAAGCGCTCGAGTGCCTCCTGGTAGACCCGCGCGACGCCGGGTTCGTAGCCCTCGCCCCGCAGTTCGCTGATGACCCCGATCCGCAGGCCCTCGAGCCCGTCCTTGAGACCGGCGAGCACGTCGGGCGCCGCCTGCGGCACCGAGGTGGAATCCCGCGGATCATGGTGTTGGATGATCGACTGCAGCTGTGCGGCGTCCTCGACGCTGCGAGCGAAGGGGCCGGCCTGATCGAGGGACGACGCGAAGGCCACCAGCCCGTAGCGGGACACGGTGCCGTAGGTGGGCTTGACACCCACCAGGCCGGTGAGCGCGGCCGGCTGTCGGATCGACCCGCCGGTGTCGGTGCCGATCGACAACGGCGCCTGCAGGGCGGCGACCGCAGAGGCCGACCCGCCGGACGAGCCGCCGGGGACCCGGTCGAGGTCCCACGGGTTGCGGGTGTCGCCATACGCGGAGTTCTCCGTCGATGAGCCCATCGCGAACTCGTCCATGTTGGTCTTGCCGAGCACCACCACGTCCGCGGCCCGGAGCAGCTCGGTCACGGTCGCGTCGTACGGCGGGATCCACCCCTCCAGCATCTTCGAGCCGCAGGTGGTCGGGGCCCCCCGCATCGTGAGCACGTCCTTGAGCGCGAGCGGCACCCCGGCCAACGGGCCGAGTACCTCACCCGCGGCGCGTCGCCGGTCGATGTCATCGGCGTGCCCGCGAGCCGCGGTCGCGGTCACCTGCAGGAAGGCGTGGACCTCGTCGGGGCCCAACGCGCCGGCGTCCTTGGCGGCCCAGACGTCCCCGTCGGCGACCACGCCGTCGGTCGTCGCGATCCGATCGAGGTGCGCGTCGACGACCTCACGCGCGGACACCTCGCCGGCGGCCAGCGCCGCGGCGAGCTGGGTGGCGCTCCGTGTGACCAGGTCCGCGGCCATCACCCTTCCTCCGCGACGATCCGGGGCACGCTGAACCGATCCTGCTCGACGGACGGTGCGGCCGCCAGGATGTCCTCGCGAGCGGTCGATGGCCGGCGTTCGTCGGGCCGCGTGACGTTGGTCAGGGCGAACGGGTGCGTCGTCGGCGGGACGTCGTCGGCCGCGACCTCGCCGACCTGCTCGGCGTAGCCGAGGATGTCGGACAACTGCGGAGACAATGCCGCGACCTCCTCGTCGGTGACCGCCAGGCGGGCGAGCCTGGCGACGTGACGGACCTCGTCGGGGGACAGTGCCACGCGGGCCTCCTGGCAGGGCGGGACGGGGGCAGGATGGGGCGGACGGGCCGAGGCTAGCTCAGTGGTCCGGGGCGCCCTCGTCCCCGTCGGTGCCCTCGTCCCCGTCGGTGTCCTCGGACGCCGCGAGCCTGGCGTCGCGGGCGGCGATGGCGGCGTCGCGACGGTCGGCATCGATCGCCGCGATCGCGGCCGCCTCCTCGGAGGCTTCGGGCGGCACGAACGCCATGTGCAGGCCCATCCACACCGTCTTCGACCACGGGTAGCCGACGATGGGCACGGTGAGGTTGAGCACGAGCCCGCCGATCAGCAACGCGGTCCACGGCACGTCCGGCCAGGTGATCAGCATCCCGCCGATGAACCAGATCCCGAACAGGACCTCGGTGACCCCGATCGCCACGATCATCGCGCCGAGCCAGTAGCCCTCCTCACGTTCGAAGGTGAGGCCGCACGCGGGACACCGGTCACGGATCGCGAAGTAGGTGGCGAACAGGCCCCCGGTGCCACAGTTCGGACATCGCTTGCGCAGACCCCGGGTCAGGGCGCGAAAGCCAGGGCGGCTGGGGGTGGGCTGGTCGGTCACGTCGACCAGCATACGGGTTGATCGCGTTCGCATCCGCGACGACCACCAGTTACGGTCAGAGTGACTCAAACAGGCGCCCCCGGGTTCCCGACACGAAGGCGAGCCATGCCCTCCACCGGACTGCTGACCGACCGCTACGAGCTGACGATGCTCGACGCGGCCCTGCAGGACGGCAGCGGTGACCGCCGCTGCGTGTTCGAGGTCTTCGCCCGCAGCCTGCCCGAGGGCCGCGGGTACGGCGTGGTGGCCGGTACCAGCCGCCTGCTGGATGCACTCGGCCGCTTCTCGTTCGGTGATGAGCAGCTGCGCTACCTCGAGGATGCCGGGGTGGTCTCGCCGACGACGCTCGACTGGCTGGCGACCTACCGGTTCACCGGCGACATCTACGGCTACCGCGAGGGCGAGCTGTACGTCCCGGACTCGCCGATCCTCACGGTCGTCGGCTCGTTCGCCGAGACGGTCCTGCTCGAATCCCTGGTCCTGTCGATCCTCAACCACGACAGCGCGGTCGCGTCGGCCGCCGCACGGATGGTGCAGGCCGCCGGTGGACGGCCACTGATGGAGTTCGGCAGCCGCCGGACCCACGAGGATGCCGCGGTCGCCGCAGCCCGAGCCGCCGTGTTGGTCGGCTTCGCCGGAACGAGCAACCTCGAAGCCGGACGCCGTCACGATGTCCCGACCCTCGGAACCTCCGCGCACGCGTTCACCCTGCTCCACGACGACGAAGCCAGCGCGTTCGACGCACAGGTGGCCACCCAGGGCAGCGGGACCACCCTGCTCGTGGACACCTACGACGTGGCCGAGGGCGTGGAGCGCGCGATCCGCGCCGGCGGGCCGGAACTCGGCGGCATCCGGATCGACTCCGGCGATCTGGCCGACCATGCCGTCGCTGCGCGCGGGCAACTCGATGCAGCTGGGCTCACGGGGACCCGGATCGTGGTGTCGGGCGACCTCGACGAGTACCGGATCGCGAGCCTGGCTGACGCACCGATCGACGGGTACGGGGTCGGGACATCGGTCGTGACCGGGTCCGGCGCTCCGGCCGCCGGCATGGTCTACAAGCTCGTGGCCCGCGCGAGCGGCGGGTCCGGCGACCTCGAGGTGGTCGCCAAGAGCGGTGGGGACAAAGCGACGGTCGGCGGCCAGAAGGCAGCGTCCCGCCGGTTGGCGGACGGTGTCGCGACCGCCGAGGTGCTCCAGCCCTGGGGGTCACCACCGGATCCGGACGCCCGGCCGCTGCAGACCCCGCTGGTGATCGACGGACAGGTCGTGGATCAGCCGGACCTCGAGGCAGCGACGGCCCACCACCGGATGGCCATCGGGGAACTGTCGCCGGAGGCACGCTCGTTGCAGGCGGCCCGGCCGGGCTTCCCGACCCTTGTGCTCGCCGATCCGCCGCTCGAACACCCGACCCGACCAAGAACCGCACCATCAGCGACCCCGGAGGGCATCCGATGAGCACACCCGACCACCACGCACCGACCTACGGCCCTGAGGACGCGCTCCTTGTCATCGACGTGCAGAACGACTTCGCCGACCCGGAGGGTGGCCTGTACGTCGACGGCGGCGAGCAGACGGTCCCGCTGATCAACGCGCACATCGCGGCGGCCCGCGAGGCCGGCGCGACGGTCGTCTACACCCAGGACTGGCACCCGCCGGAGACGCCGCACTTCGCCAAGGACGGCGGTGACTGGCCCGTGCACTGTGTCCGGGACACCTGGGGCGCACAGCTGCATCCGGACCTGGACGTCGACGGGCCCATCGTCAAGAAGGGCGTCGACGGTGGCGACGGATACTCGGGCTTCTCCGTCCGCGACCCGGTCAGCGGTGACGAGTCCGCGACCGAACTCGGCAGGCTGTTGGATGACACCGGCGTCCGGCGTGCCGTGGTCGTCGGCCTCGCCGGCGACGTGTGCGTCAAGGCCACCGCGCTGGACGCCGTCGACCGCGACCTCGAGGTGACCGTCCCCCTGGCCACCACGCGGTTCGTGGAACTCCAGGACGGCGATGCCGACCGCGCGATCGAGGAGCTCCGGGCTGCGGGCGTCCAGGTCACCGACGACTGAACCGGAGGACGAGCATGACGGGCATATCGACCACGCCGCGGGCCGCGGCCTGCGCGGTCGCCGTGGACGTCGCCCTGCTCACGATCCAGGACGGGCGACTGCGCCTGCTGCTCGTCGAGCCCGACACCCCGGCACTCGCGGGGCGGTGGGCGCTGCCGGGCCGTCGGGTCCGCGACGAGGAGAGCCTGGACGACACCGCCCACCGGGCGCTCGACGAACTCGCCGGGATCACGGCACCCGATGCGCACCTCGAGCAGTTGCGGACCTACGGGGATCCGGACCGAGACGCCACGGACCGCGTGGTCTCCGTGGCCTACCTCGCACTGACCCCGATGACCGACGCGCCCACCGACCACGACCGGGCCCGGTTCTGGGACACCGACGACATCGGCACCTCCGCGGGCCCGTCGCTGGCCTACGACCACGACCGGATCGTCCCGGACGCGATCGAACGGGCCCGCTCGAAGCTCGAGTACACCGCTCTGGCGACCGCGTTCGTCGAGGAGCCCTTCACGCTCGGCGAACTGCGGGCGGTCTACGAGGCGGTCTGGGGCGTGCGCCTGGACGCGGGCAACTTCCGCCGCAAGGTGGTCTCCACCCGCGACTTCGTCGTCGAGGCCGGGGGGCTCGCCCGACCTGGTCCGGGGGGCGGACGGCCCGCCAGGCGCTACCGGCGCGGAAGCGCGCAACGCCTGCACCCCGCGATGCTGCGCCCATGACGGAGCGGCGACCATGAAGGTGCTGTTCGTGGCCGCACTGGCCGAGGAGGTCGTGGCGCTGGCCGACCATGTGCCCGTCCTGGAGCTCGGGGTCGGCAAGGTGCAGGCGGCCACGACGCTGGCCGCCCGCCTGTCCCGCGATCCGGTCGATCTGGTCATCAACGTCGGGACGGCTGGCGGGCTCACGGGCCAGCCGGTCGGCGAGGTCGTCGAGGTGGCGCAGGTCCACCAGCACGATTTCGACCACCGTGGTGTGTCGGCGTTCGTCGGACGGTCCCTGCCCGGTGGACCGATCGAGCTCCCCGGACCCCCGGGCGCCACCGGCCGACTGGCGACGGGCGACCGGATCGTCATGGATGCCGGCGAGCGCGCACGTCTGGCGGTGCAGGCCGACGTCGTCGACATGGAGGGCTACGCCGTCGCGGCGACCTCGCTCGCGTTCGAGCGCGAGGTCTGGCTCGTGAAGGCCGTCAGCGACAGCGCCGACACTGGCACGGTCGGCAGTTGGGCGGACGCGCTGGCGCTCTGTTCCGAGCGGCTGGCGGCCTGGGCGGGCGGGCGTGGAGTGCTGGACGCGACCCGCTGAGCGACCGGGCTGTGGGGTGTCAGGTACCGGGTTCCAACGGGGTTCGGGGCCAGTCCCCCAGGACCACGTCTGCGGGTGGCGGTGCGGGTGCCGCTGGCCCGCCCTCGTCGACGTGGCGTGCCGCCGCTGCCTGGTCCGACGCGGGGTAGGTCCGCCAGTCGCCGGCGATCCGTTGGACGTGGGTCGCCGGACCGGGCAGGTAGGCCATGGCACCACGGACCAGGAAGCGATCGGCGACGTGGACGTCGCCGATCCGTCCGAGTTGGTAGGTGCCCGGTGGCGCGAACCGACCGTCGCCGTCCTCCCGGTCGACCTGCTCGGGTGTGCCCGCGGCGACCCGGCCCTCGGTGCGGTCGAGCAGCGGCAGATCCTCCGGTATCAGCCCGAGCACCCACGTGGAGGTGACCGCGCCCGGCGACCGCACGAAGGTCAGGGGCACGGCGCCGTAGCCCGTCCGTCGCGCCTCGAACGCCGCCACCCACCCGTGCACCACGGCAGGCAGCAGGATCGAACCTCGGGCGGTCAGGTCCTTGTCCATCAGACGCGTCGGCGAGGCGTTCGACCCGTACGCGACGCCGAACCTGGCGACCCCCGGCTCCAGCACCGGGATCGGACGGGCGGTCGCAACCGGGTCCGCCCGCAGCGGCGCATCCGGCGGCCCGTCGAGCCGCAGCGGCAGCACCTGGTCGTCGATGACCACCACGGGTCCACCCGGGCGACGGCCCGGGTACTCGGACGGGTCGAAGCGTGGACTCATGCGTCCGGCAGCTCACCATGCTCGAGGAGGTGCTCGAACGCGGCCTCGTCGGCGACCGGGACACCGAGCGACTCCGCCTTGTCGCGCTTCGAGCCGGGGCTCTCGCCGGCGACGACCACCGAGGTCCTGCCGGACACGCTGCCGGTGACCTTGGCGCCGCGGGACTCCAGCGCCTCCTTCGCCTCGTCGCGGGTGAACCGCTCCAGGGTGCCGGTCACGACCACGGTCCAGCCGTCCAGCAGGGTGGCATCGCCCGACGCACCGGTGTCCGACGCCGCCTCGGTGGTGATGCCGAGCGCGATGAGGTCGTCGACCAACTCGGCGTTGCGCGGGGTGGTGAACCACGAGTGCACGGCGCTGGCGATCGTCGGGCCGATCCCGTCGATGGCCTCCAGGGTCTCCGGGTCGGCATCGCGGATCGCCTGCAGGCTCGGGAGCGCACGGACCAGGGTCTTCGCGTAGGTCGGGCCGAGGTGGCGGATGTTGAGGGCCACCAGGATCCGGTCGAGCGACTGCCGTCGTCCAGCGTCGATCCCGGCCAACAGGTTGTCGACCCGCTTGGCGCCCCACTTCTCCAGGGCCAGCAGGTCGTCCCGGTGCTCGTGGAGACGGAACACGTCGGCCAGGTCCTGGACCAGCCCCTCAGCGACCAGCAGTTCGACGGTCTGCTCCCCCAGTCCCTCGATGTCCAACGCGCTGCGCCCCGCCAGGTGCGCCAAGGATTCGAGGAGGCGGTTGGGACAGTCGACGTTCTCGCAGAAGTGGTGCGCTTCGCCCTCAGGGCGCACCAGCGGCTGCCCGCAGAACGGACAGTCGGCTGGCATCGACCACGGCTGCGCGTCGTCCGGTCGCTCGCTGAGCACCGGACCGACGACCTCCGGGATCACGTCACCAGCGCGACGCACCATCACGGTGTCGCCGACCCGGACGTCCTTGGCGTGGACCTGGATCTCGTTGTGCAGCGTCGCGTAGGTGATGGTCGTGCCGCTGACCAGGACGGGGTCGAGCCGCGCGAAGGGTGTGGCCTTGCCCGTCCGTCCGACGTTGAGTTCGATCGCCTCCAGGGTGGTCGCCTGTTCGATCGGTGGCATCTTGTAGGCGATCGCCCACCGCGGCGCGCGGGCCGTGAAGCCGAGCCGGTCGCGCTGCGCCAGGTCGTCGACCTTGATCACGACGCCGTCGATCTCGTAGCTGACATCGTGACGTGCCCCGGTCCACCGCTCGATGAAGTCCCACACCTCGTCGACGGTCGTGACGACCGCCGTCTGCGGATCCGTCGGCAGGCCCGCGTCGCGCAACCACCCCAGCGCCTGGCTGTGGCGCTCGAAGGTCGTGCTCTGCACGGTCCCGAGGCCGTGGCACCAGACCGCCAACGGCCGGTCACGCGTCACCTCGGGGTCCTTCTGGCGCAGGGCACCGGAGGCGGCGTTGCGCGGGTTCATGAACGCTGCCTCGCCGCGCTCGATGCGGGCCTCGTTCATCGCGTCGAAGGCCTCCAACGGGTAGTAGACCTCGCCACGGACCTCCAGCACCTCCGGCGGATCGTCGACGTCCAGGCGGTAGGGAACGTCGTCGATCGTGAGGATCTGCGCGGTGACGTTCTCGCCGGTGACACCGTTGCCGCGCGTCGCCGCGGTGGCCAGGACGCCACCCCGGTAGACGAGGTTGACCCCGACCCCGTCGATCTTCAGTTCACAGGTGAACCGTGGGGGTTCGGAGGCCTCATCGTCCGCCTCCAGTCCGTCCCCCGCCGCCTCCAGGCCACGGACGACGCGCTGCGCCCACGCCTCCAGCTCCTCGCGCGAGAACGCGTTGTCGAGGCTCAGCATCGGCTGGAGGTGCTCGAACGGCGGGAACGCGCCCGACGGCGCGGACCCGACCTGCTGCGTGGGCGAGGTGGCCGTCACCAGCTCCGGATGCTGGGCCTCGAGCGACTCCAGCTCCCGGAACAGCGCGTCGTAGTCCGCGTCCGGCATCGGCGGGTCGGACAGGACGTCGTAGCGGTACCGGGCGTCACGCAGGATCCGGGCGAGCTCGTCGTGCCGGGCACGGGCGGCACGCGGATCGCTCGGGTTCTCGGACACGGCTACACGCCCGGCTGGGACGAGAACACCGGCAGTCCCGCGGGCCGGTCGGCCCGCGCCACGCGTCCGCCGCCGAGACAGACCTCGTTGGTCGCGTCGTAGACGACCGCGGATTGCCCGAGCGCGAGCCCGTGGACCGGCTCGTCGAACTCCAGCCGCACCGCGCCATCGTCACCCGACGTCACGCGTGCGGGCACCGTGCTGCCGTGGGCCCGGACCTGCACCCGTACCGGCCCGGCGGGTGGCGCACCCGTGGTCCAGGTGGGTGCCGCCAGCTCGGCCCAGCGACACGCGAGCGCGTCGCGTGGTCCGGTCCGGACCGTCGAGGTCGAGGCATCGACGTCCACGACGAACCGGCGCTCGACCCGACCGTCCGTGCTCGTCGGTGTGTTCTGCAGCCCGAGCCCGCGCCGCTGCCCGACCGTGAAGCGCCAGATGCCGTCGTGCTCGCCCAACGCCGTGCCGTCCAGGTCGACGATCCGTCCCGGGGCGGCCGGCAGGTGGTGTTCGAGGTAGCCGGCGGTATCACCGTCCGGGATGAAACACACGTCGTAGGAATCCGGCTTGTCCGCGACGCGCAGGCCACGCTCCGCGGCGATCGTGCGGACCTCGTCCTTCGAGACCTCACCGACGGGCAGCAACGTCCGTGCCAACTGCTCCGAGGTGGCGACGTACAGCACGTACGACTGGTCCTTGCGCGGGTCCGCGGAGCGATGGAGCCGTGTGTCCGGTCCCGGCTCGATGACGGGCTCCCCATCCCGGCGCAGCCGCGCGTGATGGCCCGTCGCGAGCGCGTCGAAGCCCATCGACACCGCCCGATCGAGCAGGGCGGCGTACTTCACGCGCTCGTTGCAGGTGATGCAGGGGTTCGGGGTGATCCCGGCGGCGTACGCCTGCGCGAAGGGCTGCTGGACCTCCCGGTCGAACGCCTCGGACATGTCCCAGACGTAGAACGGGATGTCCAGGACCTGCGCGGCACGGCGGGCATCCTGGGCGTCGTCCAGGGTGCAGCACCCGTGGCCGGGGACCTGGTCCTCGATCGGGGTGTCCGCCAGCTTCAGGTGTACACCCGTGACGTCATGACCGGCGTCGACGAGCAGCGCCGCCGCCACCGCGCTGTCGACGCCGCCGGACATCGCCACGAGGACCCGCGCCATCAGGCCACCCCCCGCTCAGGTGCCTGCAGCCGGGGGATGGTGTCGCGCAGGACATCGACCGCTCGGTCGATGTCGTCCCGGGTGGTGGTCCAGCCGAGCGACAGCCGTAGCGGCGTGCCCGTGAGACCCACCGCTTCCGCCACCGACGAGGCCGACGCCGCGCCCGACCCGCAGGCGGCGCCGGGCGACGCAGCCACACCGGCGCCGTCCAGCGCCAGGGTCAGCGCCTCGGTCGAGACACCCTGGATGCTGAGGTGCACGTGGGATGCCAGCCGTGCCGCCGGGTCGCGGGGACCGTCGCGTCGGACCCCGTCGAGGTCCGCGACCCCGTCCGCCAACCGGTCGCTGAGCTCACGGAGACGGACGGCCAGCACCGGCCGGTCGGCGACCGCCGCCGTCACCGCGACGCCGCAGGCGGCGACCAGTCCGGCGGCGAACGTGCCGGATCGCACCCCGCGGTCCTGTCCACCACCGTGGGCGAGCGGCTCGATCGGCAGCCCCCGCCGGAGGACGGCCACACCGACGCCCTGGGGGCCACCGAACTTGTGCGCCGACAACGCCATCGCGTCGACACCCCAGTCGCCCACGTCGACGTCCCGCGTCGCCATCGCCTGGACCGCGTCGGTGTGCAGCGCGACCCCACGCGCGCGCAGCGGGTCCCCGAGTGCGGCGACGTCGTTGACCGCGCCGAGTTCGTTGTTGGCCGCCATGACGCTGACCAGCACCGTGTCGTCGGTCACCGCTTCCAGGACCGATGACGGATCGACGCATCCCTCTGTGTCTGGGACGATCACCGTCAGGGTGCAGTCACCGCGATCCGCCAACCACCGCGCGGGGGCCAGGACGGCGGGGTGCTCCACCGCGGTCGTGATCACATGCGGGACCGCAGCACGGCGCTCGCGAGCGGCCCACACGATGCCCTTGACGGCGAGGTTGTCCGCCTCGGTCCCGCCGGAGGTGAACACCACCTCGTGTGGCGAGCACCGGAGACCCGCGGCCACCTGCTCACGCGCCTCCTCCACCACCGTCCGGGCCCGTTGGCCCGCGGAGTGGGTCGACGACGCGTTGGCAGCCTCCAACCAGGCGAGCAAGGCGTCGCGCGCCTCCGGCCGGGGAGGCGTCGTCGCCGCATGATCGAGGTAGGTCTGCATGGCCACGATGGTAGACACTCCCCCTGCCCTCCTCCCCCGGTGTCCTGGAGACGCTCATGACCGCTGCCCACCTGCCCGACGACGCCCCTCTGCCACCGGTGCCCCGCGGGGTCCTGCCACTGGATGTCGACCTCGGCGATCGCGCCGGGCAACGAGTGGTGCTGTTGAGCCTGGAGGTCTGGGATGGCTGGGCGGACCTGCGCTTCGCCCGTATCGACATCGGCGCGACGCAGCGCCTGACCCGACGGGTGCCTCCCGTCGACGCCTGGGGGGCCACCGCCGACGGCTCGCCCCTGGAGATCTTCGATGCGGTCGGGCGGGGTGACCGTCGGTTCAGCAACGGCGAGGTACGACTCGTGCCGGCTCCCCGACCCGGCAGCACGCTGTCGATCGCGGTCCAGGTCGTACCCGGCACCGAGCCGTTGCGTGGCACCATCACCCTGCCGGGACCGTCCGACCGAACCGACCGACAGCAGGGGTGACCATGGCCTCCGGATCGCTCGACCGCTTCCTCGCCAGCGCCGAGTCCCACGGGGTGCCCGTGGACCTCGAGGAGTTCCCCGCCGGGACCCGGACCGCTGCGGACGCCGCCACGGCCATCGGCTGCGACGTGCGCCAGATCGTCAAGTCGCTGGTGTTCATCGCGGACGACCTCCCCGTCCTGGCGCTGACCTCCGGTGGCAACCGGGTCGACGAGGCCAAGCTGGCGTCGGCCCTGGCCGCGGGCAGTGTCCGCAAGGCCGACGCCGACGAGGTCCGACGGGCCACGGGCTTCGCCATCGGCGGCACGCCGCCCTTCGGCCACACCACGGACCTGCAGGTGGTCTGCGACCGGGACCTGACCACCTTCGAGCAGGTCTGGGCCGCCGCCGGCACACCGGCCACGGTCTTCGGGATCGCCCCGGACCTGCTGCTGCGGGTCACCGGCGCTCCCGTCATCGACCTCGCGGGGTGAGCCGGCCCCGGCGGATCATTCCTTGATGTAGGGCTTGCCGTCGGCCGCCGGCGGGCGCAACCGGCCGATCAGACGGGCGACCACCAGGATGGTCACCACGTACGGCGCGGTGAGCAGCAGGTTGGACGGGACCGGGACCCGCAGCAGTTGCAACGAGGTCGCCAGGGAGTCCACGAACCCGAAGATCAGCGCCGCGCCGAACGCGCCGACGGGCCTGTACCGACCGACGAGCATCGCCGCCAGCGCGATGAAGCCACGGCCACCGGACATCTCGCGGGGGAACGATCCGACGGCGTCGAGCGTGAAGTAGGCACCGCCGATCCTCGCGAACACCCCGCCGAGCAGCACGGCCTCGTAGCGGGTGGCAAGGACCGTGATCCCGACCGTATCAGCGGCCTTCGGGTGCTCACCGACGGACCGCAGTCACAGCCCCCACCGGGTCCTGAACAGCCCGTACTGCAACGCGATGACGGCCGCGAACATACCGAACACCAGGATCGACTGGCGGAACAGCACCGGTCCGATGATGGGGATCTCGCTGAGCAGTGGGATCGCCAGGGTCGGGAAGCGGGTCGGGGAGTTCGGGGTCACCGACACGCTGAGGTTGGGCAGGTTGAACAACTGCCCGCGGGCGGAACTCGAGAACACGGCCGCCATGACGACGGCCAGCAGGATCGAGAACGCCCCGAAGCGTCGGTTGCGACGTTGCAGGGTGCGTTCGGCCAGCGACCCCGAGGTCGTCGTGGCCTGTGGTTCGGTCACGGCGCTCATCCGCCCCACCCCTTCGCGACCTGCCCGGTCGCCAGATCGTCAGCCTTGATCCGGAAGAGCGCCCGGACGAGTCCGGGTGCCGCGATGAACGCGATGATCAGCGCTGCACCGGCCGCACCCGACAACGCGCCTCCGACGGTCATCGCCCCGATCAGCGTGCGGTTGGGGTCCATCCCGGCGCTGGTCGCGGCGTTGGCGTTCATCCCGACCGCGTTGAGTTCGAACCCTCGCGTTGAGTTCGAACCCTCGCGTTGACCGCTCGACGAGCCAGAAGATCACGACCGCCAGGGTCAGCGCCATGATCAGGGACGTGTTCACACGGAGCCCGGGGATGGAGCGCGGGAAGATCGCGCTGCCCTCGACGGTCGTCGACACCGGATCGGTGCGGTCCGGTTGCCGGAACAGGGTCGTCGGCACCAGATAGCCGCTCACCAGGATGGCGATGTTGTTGGGCATGATGGTCGAGATGACCTCGTGTGCTCCCGTCCGCGCCTTGAGGATCACCGGGATCCGGACGGACGCCACATCGTGCCGAGCCCACACAGCCAACGAGCCGTCACGCGACAACATCGAGGTGGGCGGTCAGCCGATACGACGACGTCGGTCGTTGCCCGTTGCATCGGTCCGTCGCGCTCAGGGCTCCTGACGACCACCGAGGTGCTTCGCCAGGAAGGCCTCAACCGCCGCGTAGAACGTCAGGCGGTTCTCGGGCTTGGCGAACCCGTGCCCCTCGTCCTCGAACAGCAGGTACTCGTGGTCGATGCCCTGCTCGCGCAACGCGGTGACGAACTGCTCGGATTCGGCCTGTTTCACCCGCGGGTCGTTGGCACCCTGGCCGATCAGGAGCGGGATCGAGACCTGGTCCGCCCGTGACAGCGGCGAGCGTTGCCACAGCAGATCGGCGTCGTGTTCCGGGTGGCCGATCCGCGTGTGGAACTGGGCGATCAACGGCTCCCAGTACGGTGGGATGGAGGCGATCAACGTCTGCAGGTTCGACGGCCCGACGAGGTCCACCGCGCAGGCGAAGACCTCCGGGGTGAAGGTGGCCCCGACCAGCGCGGCGTAGCCCCCGTACGACCCGCCCTGGATCGCGACGCGGTCAGGATCGGCGAACCCCTGCTCGACCGCCCAGCGCACGGTGTCGACGAGGTCGTCGTGCATCGCCGCGCCCCACGCGCGGTCACCGGCGTTGAGGAACCGCTTGCCGTACCCGGTCGAGCCGCGGAAGTTCACCTGCAGGACGAGGTAGCCGCGGTTGGCCAGCCACTGGACCTGGGGGTCGTAGCCCCACAGGTCCCGGGCCCATGGGCCTCCGTGGACCAGCAGCACCGTCGCCAGGTCCCGCCGCTCCGTGCCGATCGGCGCTGTGAGGTAGCCCTGCAGTTCCAGACCGTCCCGAGCGGTCATGCGGAACGGCTCCATCGTTGCGAGGTCGTAGCGACCGAGCTCTGGACGATCCTCGAACAGCAACGGCAACGATCGTGCGTCGCGGTCGTAGAGGTGGTAGCGGGTCGGGCCGTCATCCCGCACGTAGGCCACCACCCAGCGCCGGTCGGTGTGATCCTCACCCAGCACCGCCATCTCGCCACGTTCAGTATCGGTCAGGACCGCCAGGTCGTCGCGGACACCCTCATCGAGGGGTTCGTGATGGACGCGTTCGCGCAGGAAGCTCACCCACTGCACCTGTCCCGTGTCCGGGTCGAGCCGGACGTCGGCCACGTCGTACCGGTCGTCCTGTGCCACCACCTCGACGGTGTCGCCGTCGAGGTCGTGGCGCACCAGGCGACTGGCGTTGGCGTCGACGGAGCTCAGGGCGAGCAGGTGCCGCCCATCCTCGCTGAACGCCAGGGGCATGGTCCCGAGTGCGTCCTCCTGCCCGACGTCGACCAGCGTGCGCCAGTCGTCGTCCGTGCTGTCGCGGACCATGATCGTCACACCGCCGTCCGGGCGTGGCGCCACCCCGGCACGTACACGCAGCTCGCGGTCCGCGACGAAGCCCACGAACCCCGGGTTGTCCAGGACCATCGTCAGGTCACCGGTCGGCAGGTGTAGGCGGTAGACGTCGTGCAGTTCCGGACGTTCCTTGTTGAGCCCGATCAGCACGTCGTCGGGGTGGCGCTTGTCCATCGCCACGACCTGGGCCTGGACCTCGTCGAAGGGCGTGAGGTCACGGTCGCCGCCGGTGTCGAGGTCGATGGCGTGCAGCCGCCAGTTCTCGTCCCCGCCATCGTCCTGGACGTACAGCAGGTGACGCCCGTCGTGCGCCCAGGCGACCGTGCGGATCCCGCGGTCCCGATCGTCGGTGACCGGCCGTGCACCGGTCAGGTCGGCGGCCCCGACGAAGACGTTCAGCACACCGTCGACGGGCGCGAGCCAGGCCATCTGACGACCATCCGGTGAGAGGCTCGGGCCGGTCCGCTCAGGGTTGCCGAACAGGACATCGCGTGGGACGAGCAGGATGGCCGGGGACATGTGGTGGCCCTTGGGTTGAGGCGGGATCGCCACGGTAGGAGACCGCTGGGTCGACCGTGAACCCCCTGGCCATCGACCGGCCGCCGTCGGCTCAGCGACAGACCTCGGCACCGGTCTCGGCCGACTCGGCCGTGGCCGCTGTCCCCGGATCCGCCAGCACCTCGGTCACGCGGTCGCGGATGCGCTCGACGTCGGGACGGTGGTCCGGACCGCGGTACTCCGGCGGACCGAACCCGACCGTCACGGCACGTTCATGGTCGATCTGCGGCCCGAGTTGCAACAGGTCGGGCAGCATCCCGAGCGGGATGTTGGTCCGCACGCTGTCCTCGATGGCGGACGCGAGGGTGGGGAACCCGCGCAGGAGCGCACCGACGTCCGAGCGATCCGCGACACTGGTGACCAGGCACCGTTGCCGGCGCATGCGGTCCGCGTCCCCGCCCGACCCGGCCCGGACGCGCGCGAAGGCCAACGCCTCCCGTCCGTCGAGTTCCTGCACGCCGGCGGCCAGATCGACGGTGTACCAGTCGTCCCCCGCCGTCGGCGGCGATATCCGAACCCGCACGGGCTGCCCCAGATCGACCTCGACCCCACCGAGCGCATCCACGACGTCGACGAACCCGGCCATGTCCACCATCGCGTAGTACGGGACCTCGAGACCGAGCAGTTCGGACAGGACGTCGGTCATCGCCGCTGCCGCCGGATCCTCAGCTGCCGGATAGACCGCCGCGAACTCCTCGGGCGCCCGTTCGTCTGCGCAGCGGTACAGCGCCAGGATGAACTCCCACCCGTCGCCCTGTGGGCAGTGCGTCCGATAGACCTCCTCGAGTCGACTGGGCAGCGGGAGATCCGCGAGGTAGCGGTCGACGGAGAAGACCGCCACGTCGCCGGTCTGGGGGTCCAGGCTCACGACCAGGATCGCGTCGATGCGCTCGCCGGTTCGGCCGGGACCCGCGTCCGAGCCCAACAACGCCACCGTGATCCGACCGCCGTGCAACCAGGGGTTGTCCCGCGTCTCGACGGCCTCCGCTGGGTCCGCTGGGTCCGCTGGGTCCGCGGCAGGGACGTCCGACCCTGGCACCTCGATCGTCACAGCCGGACCATCGTCCGGCCCGCGGTCTGCGTGATCCCCCGCCAGCACCTCGCTCACCCGGGCATCCTCGATGAAGGTGGTGGTGACGACACCGTGGGCGGCAGCGACGTAGTAGCCGGCAGCGACGTGCGGGGCGGCAACGACGACTGCGACGAGGCCCAGCACCAGGCCGACACCGGCAGCGGCCAACCGGCCTCGTGGCTGGACGGGTTCAGCGGGCGGGCGGACACCCCTGCCGTAGGCCTGGAAGACGGCGTAGAGGCGACCCGCGAGCAGGACAACGTTCAGAGCGAGCGCAGCGAGCAGCACCCGCGGGTCGACGAACCAGGCCAGGAGGTCGCCGGGCGGTCGGCGCAGGAGCCAGACGCCACCGGCGAGCACGAGGATCGTGGCCACGAGCAGCGCCGCGGCCCGGCGACGGTCGCCGAGGAGCAGTTGCCCAGCGCCGGGGAGCAGCAGCGACGCCAGCGCGGCACGGAGACCCCGCCCGGTCCTGCGGCGGCGATCTGCAGGGTGCATCAACCACACCGCCACCGTCCCGCCCCTCCCCGCTCGATCACCGCTCATCACGGTACGAGGCGGACTCCGCAGCGGCAACGGGCCGAGACACGAGCGGGGTGCGATCAGCCCTTGCGGGTCTCGAGTTCCTCGACCAGCTTGGGCACGATCTCGTAGAGGTCCCCGACGATCCCGAAGTCGGCGATCTGGAAGATCGGTGCCTCCGGGTCCTTGTTGATCGCCACGATGTTCTGCGAGGTCTGCATCCCGGCCCGGTGCTGGATCGCGCCGGAGATCCCGGAACCGAGGTACAGCGTCGGCGAGATCGTCCGGCCCGTCTGCCCGATCTGGTAGCGGTGCGGGTACCAGCCGGCGTCGGTCGCGGCACGCGAAGCGCCGACACCGGCGCCGAGCACGTCCGCGAGCTGCTCCATGAGTTGGAACCCGTCCTCGTTGCCGAGCCCACGACCACCGGCGACCACGACCGCGGCCTCGGCGATGTCGGGCCGGTCGGCCGACACCTGCTTCTCGACGGAGACGACCTTGGCTGCGGTCGCCGCCTCGGACAGGTCGACGTCCAGCGCCACGAGCTCCGGGGCGTCGCCGCCGGCGCCCTCCGCCGGGAAGGCGTTGTTGGCGATCCCGAGGATCTGAACGTGCCCGTCGGCGACCCTGGAGGTGGTGATCATATCGCCACCGAAGACCTCCTTGGTGGCGACGAACCGGCCGTCCTCGACACGCAGCCCGGTGACGTCGGTGATCACACCGCCACCGACCCGGATCGCCAGCCGTGAGGCGACGTCCTTGACGTGGTTGGTGGACGCGAAGAACACCACGTCCGCACCGGAGGCATCGATCGCAGCCTGCAGGCCCTCGACCTGCGGCAGGGTCACATAGCCGTGGGCGTCCTCGGAATCCCAGTGGTAGAGCTTGGTCGCACCGTGCGCACCGATGGTCGCGGCAGCGTCAGACGCACCGGCACCCAGCCACACCGCAGACACGGACACGTCCGCGTCATCGGCCAGACCTGCCGCAGCAGACAGCATCTGCAGCGACAGCTTCTTGGGCGCACCGTCACTGTGATCGATCAGAACCAGGAGCTCGCTCATCGTCTTGTCCCTTCATCAGCCCGGCAGACGGGCATCGTCGTGGTCGTCGCGGGCGCAGTCGCCGCAGGTGTTAGGCGAACTTCTTGTCGACCATCCAGTCGGCCAACTGCGCGGCGGCGGCACCGGACCCGTCGTCCTCGACGACGGTCCCGGCCTCCTTCGGCGGACGCGGCTCGAACTCGTACATCGTTGCCGCGGCGTTGCCGGCACCGACCTCGTCCGCCGACACACCAAGATCAGCCAATGACACGACGTCCAACGGCTTGGACTTGGCAGCCATGATCCCCTTGAACGACGGGTAGCGCGGCTCATTGATCGCTTCAACCACGCTGACGATGGCCGGCAACTGCGCCTCGACGACGTCCCAGCCCTCCTCGTGTTCGCGGTGGACCGTGACCGTGTCACCCTCGACCTCGAGGTGACGGGCGTAGGTCAACGACGGAACACCCAGCAGCTCGGCGACCGCTGCCGGCACCAGGCAGGTGCGGGCGTCGGTGGACTGGTTCCCGAAGATGACCAGATCCCACTCACGGCTCTCGAGGGCCTTGGCGATCACCCGGGCGGTGCCGAGCGCGTCGGAGCCAGCGATCGCATCATCGGTGACCTGCAGGCCGCCGTCGAGCCCGTACGACAGCGCCTTGCGGACCGTCGACTGCGCGGACTCCGGCCCGACCAACAGAACCGTCACCTCGGCGTCCTGGGACTCCTTGAGCCGGACCGCCTCCTCGATCGAGAACTCGTTGACGGGACACAGCACCGACTCACCGGCGTCACGATCAACGGTGCGATCGTCGCCGATCACCTTCTCAGCGGCAGTATCCGGAGTGCGCTTGACCGGAACGATGATCTTCATGCGGCCTTCTCTCGTGAGAATCGATGTTCATTTCAGACTAGGCAACTCGCGCGTTCAGCAAAAATTGTAGTGACCGCTCAAAGTCGATGCAACGTGACGCATCGGCTCCCCTAGTCTGCCCGGCATGCGCCCCACCGACGACCCCACCGACACCACGCCCGGTCTGCTGCTGACCGGGGAGCGGACCCTGCCGGACATCCCCGACGAGCGGTACTGGTTCCAGCGCCATGTGGTCGCCTACGAACACGCCGCCCGGCACGTCCGGACCCTCGCGACCGATCGCAGGCCCATCACGGTGCTCGATGCCGGGTGCGGCGAGGGCTACGGGCTGGCGATGCTCGCTGACGCAGGTGCGTCCCGGGTCGTCGGTGTCGACCTCGAGGCACCGGTCGTCGACCATGTCGGGGTCACCTACGCGGCCCGCGACCGACGCATCGAGGCCGTCCGGGCCGACCTGACGTCGCTGCCGCTACCGACCGACAGCGTCGATGCTGCCGTGTCCTTCCAGGTCATCGAACACCTCCACGACATCCCGGGCTACCTCGCGGAACTCGTGCGCGTCACCCGCCCAGGCGGGCAGGTCCTGATCGCGACCCCCAACCGCCTGACCTTCACCCCGGACAGCGATGTGCCGGTCAACCCGTTCCACATCCGCGAGTTCACGGCCGCGGAACTGCGGGCCGAACTCGACGGCGCAGGGCTGGTGGTCGATGACCTGCTCGGGGTCCACCACTGTTTGCGCCTGCGGGAGTTGGCCCACGAGCGGGGCCGGCCGATCACCGATCTGCTGACCGCGACGCCACCCGACCAGTGGGACGACGGCCTGCGTCACGCGGTCCACGCGACCGAGCCGTCCGACTTCGATCTGCGGGCCGATGGGCTGGATGCGAGTCTCGACCTGCTCGCGATCGCCCGGGTTCCCGGGGACGGGCGCTGACCTCGATGCCCACCCCCTCTCGGAAGCGGCCTGGCGAGGTCGCACTGGTCCTGCACACCCACCTGCCCTACCTGCGCAACCACGGCGTGTGGCCGGTCGGCGAGGAGTGGCTGTTCCAGGCGTGGGGTACCTCCTGGCTCCCTGTGACCCGGCTGCTCGAGCGGCTGGCCGAGGACGGGCAACGTGACATCCTGACCCTCGGGGTCACACCGATGGTGGCCCACCAGGTCGCGGACACCCGGCTCGCCGCCGACCTCGGGACCTGGCTCGGCGGGCAGATGTGGCGGTCGGAGGAGCAGCGCTGGCACGACTGGATGGGCGCCGAGGTGGCGGCGCTGGGACCGTTCTACTGGCGACGGTTCGCCGATCTGCTGGCCTACCACGAGGACGTCCAGTCGCGGGGTGGGCTCACGACCGTCTGGGCCGACCTGGCCCACCGTGGGGTGATCGAGATCCTGGGAGGTCCGGCGACCCACCCCTACCTCCCCCTGCAACGCGACCCGGCCCTGATCGACGCCCAGCTCGCGACCGGCCTCGACCACCACGCACAGTGGGCCGGACGCCGCCCCGACGGCCTGTGGGCACCGGAGA
Source organism: Nitriliruptoraceae bacterium (assembly GCA_007136095.1). GTDB lineage: Bacteria > Actinomycetota > Nitriliruptoria > Nitriliruptorales > Nitriliruptoraceae > CSSed11-175R1. The sequence goes on along the minus strand of SLHP01000099.1, from coordinate 8,944 downwards.
TGGGCTACCGGCCGCGCGGGCGGGTCGCCGACGCCACCGCGATCCCGACCTCGACCGACGCCCAGGGAACCCCGACGCTGCCCCGCATCGGACCGGAGCTCCCGGGACTCGAGGAGCACTACGCGGACCACGGCATCGGCCACGTCCTCGTCGACGCAGCGACGCTGGTGCGTGCCGCCGGCGGGCGGGACCGGGACTGGACGGTGCGCCCGGCGGTCCCGGACCCGGCCGACGGGTCCGCCGACGAGGTGGTCCACGACGGGGTCCTCATCGGGGACAGCGACGTCGTGGCCTACGCCCGCGACCTGTCGGTCGCCTACCACGTGTGGTCCCCCACCGCCGGCTATCCCGGCAACGCGTGGTACCGCGACTACTTCGCGCACGGCACGTTCGGCGTGCACCCGTCCTGGCGCGTGACCGACCATGACCTGCCATCCGAGCGCAAGGCCACCTACGAGCCGGCGGCCGCCGGCGAACAGGTCCTCATCGACGCCGATCATCTGCAGGGAGTGCTGCGCGACGTCCTCGACCCCCGACCCGGTGGCCTGGTGGTCGCGGCCTACGACACCGAGTTGTTCGGGCACTGGTGGTTCGAGGGGGTCGACTGGCTGGAGGCGCTGCTGCGCCGGATCGACGCCGACCCCCACCTGACGACCACCACCCTGGCGTCACGACGCCACCGCCACCCGCCGTCCCGACGCCTCGATCTCCCCGAGTCGTCGTGGGGCTGGGCCAAGGGCCACGCCAGCTGGGTCACCGACGACACCCGCCCGATGTGGCAGGCCCTGGTCGACGGCGAGCGACGTGCCGCCGCGGCACTGGCCGGTGGCCGGGGCAGCCCCGCGACACGGACCCAGATCGGCCGCGAGGTCGCGCTGCTGGCCGCTTCCGACTGGCCGTTCATGGCGACCCGGGGCAACAGTCCGGGCTATGCGAAGGAGCGGGTCAGCTCCCATGTACAGCGCCTGAACCGGCTCTGGGAGGCGGTGGAGCGCGGTGACGCCGCCACGGCGGACGACCTCGCAGCGGGGTTCGCGGACCTGGACGACGCCCCCGACGATCCGGCCGCGATCGTGGCCGCGCTGGACCCCACCGACGGCACCGCCGGACGCACCACCGGGCTCACCGCAACCAACGTGCCACCAGGTTCACGATGACCGTCAACGCCAGCGACAGGAGGACCATCGAGGTCACGGGGATGAACAGCCGTGACGAACCGCTCTCGATGCGCAGATCCCCCGGCAGACGGCCGAACCAGGACAGCGCGCCGGACCAGACCAGGAGCCCGAGTCCGACGATGCCCAGCCCGAGGATGACCAGCAGGGGTCCGATACCGCGTTCCATTCCCGACACGGTACGGCAGGCCCGCGATGCCGGGACCGGTCAGACGTCACGGGTCCGGAGCAGCAGGATCGCGGCCGCCGCCGTGACCACCACGTAGCCCAGGAAGGTGGCCAGGCCAACGGCCGGCTCCAGCAGCACCATCATCCCGTCGGGCACGCCCTGGCGCGCCTCTGCGGAGACGAACACCGCGTTCAGAGCGTTGAAGGGCAGCCACTGACCGACGCGCGGTGCGGCGAAGCTGACCAGCTGCTCGACGATGAACACCCAGACGAGCATCGCCGTCAGGGCGACGACCTGGCTGCGGATCAACGCGCCGATCGCCACGGCGAGGAGGAAGACGGTCGCGTAGCCAGCACCGACCAGCATCTTGGCGACCAGCACGCGGGTCCGCGACGGTGCCACCTGGAAGGTCCGCCCGGCGGTGCCGTGCCGGAACTCGGTGGTCATCGCGAGCAGCGCGACGACGAGCACGATGACCGAGTTCGATCCGATCTGATCGATCGCCACCGCGACGTCGGCGTCGCTGCCGGTGAACTGGGCACCGGTCACGGCGGTGGCGAAGGTGAAGACCGCCGCGGTGACGAGCGTCAACGTCCGCAGCTCCGTGAGCGCGACACCGGCTTCCAGCGCCGCGGTCCCGACCTCCATCGGCTGCAGGCCGACGACCTGCAGCATCCCATCGACCTCGGTGACCTGGCCACCTCGCCGCTGGAGGGCCTCGGCGAGCACGGCGTCGTCCTGGCTGGCGACACGGACCGTGACCCCGTCGATCGAGGCTGTGAGCTCCGCGACCGTGCCCCGGGCGACGATGCGCCCCTGACGGATCACGACCACGTCATCCACCAACCGGGCGACCCTCGTCAGCCAGGTGCCGCAGGAACCCCCGCACCCACTGGATGCCCTCCGGGTCCAGGCCGTTGGCCGGCTCGTCCAGCAGCAGGACCTGCGGATCGCCCAGCATGGCCGCGGCCAGCCCCAGCCGCTGCTTCATCCCGAAGCTGTAGGTCCCGACGCGCTTGCGACCGACCTGCGCCAGCCCCACCAACTCCAGGACCTCATCGCAGCGTGCCGACGGCAGTCCTCCGGCCGCCCCGCAGATCCGCAGCTCGTCGATCGCGCGTCGGCCGGGGTGGAACCCGACGCCGTCGACGATCGAGCCGACGGTCCGGATCGGGTCGTCGAGGTCACGGACGTCCCGACCGAGGATGGTCGCGCCGCCCGCGGTCGGTGCGGTCAGCCCCACGATCGCACGGAGCGTGGTGGACTTGCCCGCACCGTTCGGGCCGAGGAAGCCGACGACCCGCCCCGCCGGCACCTCGAAGCTGACGTCGTCGACCGCGAGGTCCGCCCCGAACCGTTTGGTCAGGCCGTCGACCACCACTGCCGCGTCCGTCATGCCATCCCCCGATGCATCGGCCCGGACCCTCGTCGTCCCATCGGCGCGACCGCGGATCGCCCCACCCCAGTGGTCACCGACCTCGTCGTCGCCGCGCTCGCCGTACCTCCCAGAGCCGGCCGGCCACGCCGACGACAGGAACGAGCACCGCCCCGACGATGATCGAGGCCCACAGATCCCACCCCCGCACCATCGCCGCGCCAGCGCCCACCAGGATCCCGAACGGGACCAGCCACAGTGGGGCGACCGCCGCGCGACCCTCGGCTTCCAGGCGACGCTGCGTGACGGTCGCGCCGACCGCGCCGAGGATGAGCAACGCACCACCGACGAGCATCCACACCGGATCCACGCGACCTCCTCGACGTCCCTGTCCGGACCGCATCCGCAACCCACGCTCGAGCCTACGAGGTCCACCCGAGGGCCGGGCCCTCCCGGCCTGGCCTAGCCTTGGCAGCTGCGACGGTCGCTCCCGCGGCGCCGTCCCGACCGAGGCGAGCCGTCGATGATCCGGGTGCTGACCGAGCAGCCGCTCGTCGTGCTGTTCATCGTGCTGGCGGCGGGAACCCTGATCGGCGCGGTGCGCGTCGGTGGCATCGCGGCCGGCCCGGGTGGAGCGTTGTTCGCCGGCCTTGCGCTGTCCGCGGCGGTCCCGGCCGTGTCCGACGTCGTCCCGCCGTTGGTCGGCACGCTCGGTCTGGCGCTGTTCGCCTACACGATCGGGCTGGCCGGCGGCCCGTCCTTCTTCGCCGGGCTGCGCCGCAACGCACGGACCATGCTCGGTGCGGTCGCGGTGTTCGTGGGGCTGGCCGCGGTGGCAGCGGTGACGGGCCGCCTCCTCGGGCTGGGCTCGGCCGACATCGCCGGGGTCTACGCCGGCGCGGTCACCAACACGCCCGGGCTGGCCGCCGCGGTCGAGGTCGCGGGGACCAACCAACCGGTGGTCGGCTACTCGCTGGCCTACCCGTTCGGGATCATCGGCATGATCCTGGCCATCGTCGTGGGAACCCGCTGGTCGCAGGCACGACCGACCGCCGAGGACCGCGAACCGCCGCAACCCGCCACGTACGGCAACGTCGAGGTGACCCGCGAGGGCCTGCCGACGCTGGATGAGCTCACCGGGTTCGAGGGCCAGACGCTGGTGTTCTCCCGCGTGCGTCGGGGGGGCCGGGAGCGCACGCCCGACGGGGACCTGCGGCTGGAGCCCGGCGATGTCGTCACCGTGATCGGACCGGAGCCGGCCGTCACGGCGTTCATCGAGTACCTCGGCCACCCCGCTGACGACGACCTGGCCCTCGACCGTCACCAACTCGACTTCCGTCGCGTGGTGCTGTCCAACGCCCGGTACGCGGGCGAGACCGTGGCGGGACTGGGCCTGGAGCGGTTCGACGCGGTGGCCGGGTTCGTGCGCCGGGGTGACGTCGACCTGGTGGCGGCGCCGGACCTCGTCGTGGAACTCGGCGACCGGATCCGGGTGGTCGCTCCCCGGGAGCGCCTGCAGGAGGTCGTGCAGGAACTGGGCGACTCTGAGCGCGCCGTGGTCGTTGCGGACCCGATCGGGTTCTCGTTCGGCCTGTTGCTCGGCCTGGCCGTCGGCCTGATCCCGATCCCGCTACCCGGCACGACCCTGCAGCTCGGAACGGCCGCGGCACCGCTGTTGGTCGGCCTGGTCCTCGGGCGGGTCGGGCACACCGGTCCGGTGTCCTGGCAGCTGCCCTACGCCGTGAACCAGGCGCTGCGACAGCTGGGGGTCCTGCTGTTCCTGGGGACGGTCGGGCTCGGCGCCGGCCCGGAGCTCGCCGAGGCCCTGCAGACCACCGCCGGGCTGGTGCTGCTCGGGTTCGGAGCCGCGCTGACCATGGTCGCCGCCGCGGCGCTCCTGCTGCTCGGGCGCGCGCTCGAGTTGGGTTCCTCGCGCCTGGCGGGCACCATCGCGGGAGCACAGAACCAGCCGGCCATCCTCGCGTTCGCCGTTGAGCGGGCCGACGGTGACGACCGCGTCAACCTGGCCTACGCCCTGCTGTTCCCCCCGACGTTCATCACCAAGATCATCTGCGCCCAGGTGCTCGCGAGCCTCTGAGCGCCGAGGTCAGTCCCCGGAGCTCCCATGACGCCCTCCTGCCCCCGCGCCGCCATCACGACCTCCGCCGTGCTCCTGCTCCTGGCCGCGTTGAGCGCGTGTGGGCCGTCAGGGACCCCGGAGCTGTCCGTCTCCCCGGCACAGGCGGCCGTCCCCACATCGGGCAGTTCCCAGATCGTGGTGGCGATCACCAACGACGGTGACGGCGATGACGAACTCGTCGAGGCCACGACGCCGGCGGCCCTCGGCGTCGAACTGCACGTCACCGAGATCGAGGACGACCGCGCGACCATGCGGGAGCTCGACACCATCCCCCTGCCCGCCGGTGAGACCACCCGACTCCGGCCCGGGGGCCTCCACCTGATGATGGTCGTGCCGGACGAGACCGTCGTGGAGGGCGGTACCTTCGACCTCACGCTGCGCTTCGACCGGTCCGACGACGTGACCGTGCCGGTCGAGGTCGTCCCACTGCTCGACCTCGCCGAGAATTCATTCGACCAGGATTCGTCCGACGAAGATGCGCTCGACGAGGACTGACTGGATCGCCTGGATGACTGGACGCTCCCTCACCACACACCTGGTGGTCGCCCTGGCCGTGTTCGGGGTCATCGCCGCCGGGTGCAGCCCGACGACCTCGACCGCGCTGAGCGCCACCGGTCTGGAGGCCCAACCCGACGGCTGGCGCGGCATCCCGATCGACCTGGATCGCGAACTGCCCGACGTGACCCTGTTGGACACCGCCAACGAACCCGTCGAGCTCGGCACCGAGTTCCTCGGCGACCCGACCCTGCTGTTCTTCGGCTACACCAGCTGCCCCGACATCTGTCCCATCCACCTGGCCGCCATCTCCTCGGCGATGCGTGAGGTCGGGGTGAACTTCGACGACATGGACGTCGTCTTCGTTTCCGTCGACCCCGATCGCGACACCCCGGAGCGCATCGACGACTACCTCGCGAACTTCAACACCCGCATCACGGGCCTGCACAGCGACATCGAGGTGGTGGGCGAGGCACTCGCGGCGCTGGACCTGCCCGGACCGATCGTCGAGGGACCCGACCCCCGCGGTGAGGGCGACCTGATCGGCCACCCGGCGCAGGTCATCGGGTTCGACAGCGACGGGCAGGCCCAGCGGGTGTGGCCCTTCGGGGCACGACGCTCCGACTGGACCGTCGACCTGCCCCGGATCATCGATGAATGGTGAGCGGCCGATGCTGACGACCGACCATGCCGGCCGCACGGTGGCGAGCCGCGGGGTGACGAGGTGAACGTCGCGTGGTGGTGCTCCAGCACGGGGCAGGTCTGGACCTGGCGCTACACCCCGTTCATCGGCGTGTGGCTCGTGGCCGGCACGATGATCGGGGGCTACGTGTACAGCCACCGCCGTGCGGGACGGGCGCTGGATCCGAAGCGCACCCGCCAGTGGGTCCTCGGGGTCCTGGCCCTGTTCATCGTCTCCGAGTGGCCCATCGGCCAGTTGGGGGTCGGCTACCTCGCCACCATCGGGATCGGCCGGTACGTCGTCTACACGATGGTCGCCGCTCCCCTGTTGATCTCCGGGATCCCCACGTGGCTGGTGGAGCAGTGGTTCCCGCAAGGGTCGCGCCGGCAACGGGCTCTGGCGACCCTGACCTACTGGCCGATCGCCCTGCTCATCTTCAACGCGGTGCTGTTCGGCACGCACCTGCCGGTCTCCATCGACACGCTGAAGGCCACACAGTTGGGCTCGTTCACCGTCGACTTCCTGCACCTGGGAGCGGCACTGGTGTGGTGGTGGCCGGCGCTTCGCCCCGCCCACGAACGCAACTCGATCCAGGAACCGATCCGTGCGTTCTACCTGTTCGCCTCCAGCGTGCTGATGTTCGTCCCGGCGGCGTTCCTGACGTTCTCGCCCCTGCCGCTGTACGGGTTGTACGAGCTCGCCCCGCCGCTGTGGCTGAGCTTCGATCCGGTCCAGGACCAGCAGGCCGCCGGCATCGTCATGAACGTCATCGGCGGGTTCGTGCTGTGGGGCATCATCGCCGTGATGTTCATGCGCTGGGCGAAGGAACGCGAGGCGGCGGACACCGTCACGCGCCGCGAACGCGACGCCCGAACCCTCGAACGCATCGCCGCGCTGGACACCGACGCCTCCCCGTCCGACGCCCCATCCGCGACGGGTCCGACGCAGCCCTGAACGCTGACCCCCGCCCGCGCGAGTTTGCGTGGCTGAGCGACGCAGATCCGCGCGGCTGCCGCCGCTCCGCCGCCATCCGCGCGAGTTTGCGTGGGTGAGCGACGCAGATCCGCACCCCGGGTCGGGTCAGGGCTCCACGGCGGGTCAGGACTCCAGGGGGTCGCCGGGCAGCGGCAGGCCACGGCGGAGCCGGTCGGCGGCCTCCTCGGGATCCATGCCCTCGGGCAGCCGGGACCGAACGACGCGCACCGGGACACCCACCGCGATCGAGAACGGCGGCAGGTCGGCGTTGACCAGGCAGTGGCTGGCGATCACCGAGCCATCCCCGACGTCCACGCCCCGCAGGATGCTGGCCTTCTCCCCCACCCAGACGTCGCGCCCGATGCGGGTCGGGGTCGTGACGATCCCCTGGTCCTTGATCGGGACGTCCAGCCGATCGAAGCGGTGGTCGAAGTCGCAGACGTAGATCCAGTCGGCCAGGATCGACGCGTCCCCCACCTCGACGTCGAGGTAGCAGTTGACGACGTTGTCGCGGCCCATCACCACCTTGGCGCCCAGGGTCAGCTGGCCCTCGTGGGCGCGCAGCTTGTTGTCGTTGCCGATCCAGCACCACGGCCCGACGACCAGCCGCCCGTGACCGGGTCGGGCCCGGAACTCGACGCGCTTGCCGGTGAACAGCATCCCCTGGAACTCGATGCGCTGCCCGGTCGCCGCCGCCCGGGCTCGGTGCCAGGCCGCACGGCGGTACAGCCGCCAGTACTGCGGCGTGTACATGCGCCGTTCGACCGCGGTGCGGATCGACTCGCGCCACCCCCACCGCGGGTAGCGCAGACGCAGCGGCGGGCGGCGCAGGTGTACCGGGACCCCGGCATCGGCCAGCAGGTCGTCGCCCAGTCGGGACGCGCGGGCCGCCGCTTCCCGTCCGATCTCCGCCCGAACGAGCGCGTCGGTGTGTTCCCGAAGGGCGTCCGTGGCCGCTACCTCGATGTCGCTGTCGAGGTTGGGGTCGTCCATCGGCTCGGAGGTGAGATCGGGCGTGGGGGCGGGCACCGAACCGTCCGTCGGGTCGGTCGCGCCGGTCACGTCCGGTAGGGCTTCCGCGCGTGGAGGATCAGGTTGTAGAACAGGCTGCGGGGCACGAACCGCGACAGCACGCGGTCATCGAGTTCGGCGAGCCTGAGGTAGCCGTTGTACGCACCGAAGGCCCAGCGCGTGCCGAGCACCCCGGGACGGGTCGAGCCCTCGATCGTGCGCACGGCCCACCCGAACCAGTTGGCGGTCAACTCCTCGGTGACGACCTGCACCTCGCCGAAGCCGACCAGCCGCGCGAGGTGCTCGACGTCCCTGGGCCGGAAGGTGTGCAGGTCGACCTCGTACTCCAGCCCGGCCAACGTCTGGTCGGCGGTCGAGGCGCCGGACTCGTGGAGCGTGGGCTTGCGGATCCCCCGCAGGCCGGGGACCGCGGTCACGGCCCGGAAGGTGCGGTAGGTGGTGTTCTTGACCGCCCAGGAGACGCGGTCACCGATCTCGGTCGGCTCGCCGGCGATGACCAGGGTCCCGCCCGGCCTGAGCACGCGGTGCATCTCGCGGATGGCCGCGCCGGGGATCGGCAGGTGGTGGATGAAGGCGTGCCCGACGACCAGGTCGAAGCGCTCGTCGTCGTAGGGCAGCGCCTCCGCGTCACCCTGGCGGGTGGCGATGGTCAGCCCGTGCTCCTCGCCGTTGCGCGCGCAGACGTCCAGCATCCCCTGCGAGATGTCGGTCGCCTCCAACGCCGCCTCGCCGAGGCAGCCGCCGAGCGCGAGGTTGATCAGGAAGAAGCCGGTCCCCGCCCCGACCTCCAGCACCCGGTCGAAGCCCGCCCCCTCCGGCACGACCTTCCGGAACCGGTCGCGCGCGTAGATGATGCAGCGCTCGTCGTAGGAGATGGAGAACTTCTCGTCGTAGGTCCGCG
>SLHP01000129.1 GCA_007136095.1 Nitriliruptoraceae bacterium | reverse complement strand
CGGCACCCTGATCGCGGTCACGAACCAAGCCGGGCTGCTGACGCCGGAGGGTGACCTGCCGAACGGTGGTCGCGCGCTGGTCTCCGACGCGACGGCCACGATCGCCGGTGGTGTGCTCGGGACCTCGACGACGACCTCCTACATCGAGTCCTCGGCCGGCGTCGGCGCAGGCGGCCGCACCGGACTCACCTCGGTGGTGACCGCCGGGCTGTTCCTGCTGACCCTGCTGTTCTCCCCACTGCTGTCGGCGATCACGCAGTACGTGACCGCTCCCGCGCTGATCATCGTCGGGGTCATGATGGCCCAGGGCCTCGGGCAGATCGAGTGGGACCGGATGGAGATCGCGATCCCGGCCTTCGTGACCGTCATCGCGATGCCGCTGACCTACTCGATCGCCAACGGCATCGCCCTGGGTCTGATCCTCTACCCGCTGCTGATGGCCTTCCGCGGCCGCGCGAAGGAGGTCAGTCCGACGATGTACGCGCTCGGTGTCGTCCTGCTGGCCTACTTCATCTTCTTCCTGGAGTAGCGGCGATCGGGGTCAGCCGGCGGCGATGGTCAGTCCGTCGTCGCCGGTGTCGACCTTGACCGTCTGGCCGTCGACGATGTCACCGGAGAGCATCGCCTTCGCGAGCTGATCCTCGAGGTGCTTGCGGATCACGCGCTTGAGCGGGCGCGCGCCATACAGCGGGTCGTAGCCGAGCTCGGCCAGCTGATCCATGGCGGCACCGGTGACCTCCAGCGTGAGGTCGCGATCCGCCAGGCGTCGACGGAGCCGCTCCAGCTGGATGTCGACGATCTCGCGCAGCTGCTCCCGGGCCAAACGCTCGAAGATGACGACCTCGTCGATGCGGTTGAGGAACTCCGGGCGGAAGTGGCCGCGGACGTCGTGCATCACGCGGTCACGGAGCACCTCCGGCGAGATGTCCGCGTCCAGGATGTGGGTCGACCCGAGGTTCGAGGTCATGATGACCACGACGTTGCGGAAGTCGACCGTGCGCCCCTGCCCGTCGGTGAGCCGGCCGTCGTCGAGCACCTGCAGCAGCACGTTGAACACGTCCGCGTGGGCCTTCTCGACCTCGTCGAGCAGCACGACCCGGTAGGGACGACGCCGCACCGCTTCGGTGAGCTGGCCGCCCTCGTCGTACCCGACGTAGCCCGGGGGTGCTCCGATCAGGCGCGCGACGGTGTGCTTCTCCTGGTACTCGCCCATGTCGATGCGGATCATCGCCCGCTCGTCGTCGAACAGGAACTCCGCGAGCGCCCGTGCGAGCTCGGTCTTACCGACGCCGGTCGGACCGAGGAACAGGAAGCTGCCGAGCGGTCGGTCCGGGTCGGCGATGCCGGACCGCGACCGACGCACGGAGTTCGCGACCGCCTCGACCGCCTCGTCCTGCCCGACGACACGGGCATGGAGCTGGTCCTCGAGGTCGATGAGCTTGGCCGCCTCGGACTCGATCAGCTTGGTGACCGGGATCCCGGTCCACTTGCCGACCACCTCGGCGATCTCCACCTCGGTGACCTCCTCCTCGAGGAGGCTGTCGCCCTCCGCCCGCATCGCCGTGATGCGATCCTGCGCTGCGGTGACGTCGCGCTCGCGCTCGGGGATGCGGGAGTAGCGAAGTTCGGAAGCCCGCTCGTAGTCACCGTCCCGCTCGGCGGCGGCCGCCTCCTCGCGCAGGCGCTCGAGCTCCTCCTTGGCGCTGTTGACCTGATCGAGCTCGGCCTTCTCCTGCTCCCACCGCGCCCGCATCGAGGTGTCCCGCTCGCGCAGATCCGCGAGCTCCGCGTCCAGGTCGGCCAGCCGGGACTTCGACGCGTCCGACTCCTCCTTGGCGAGGCTGACGCGTTCGATCTCCAGCTGCCGGATGCGGCGATCGACCTCGTCGATCTCCGGCGGCAGCGAGTCGATCGCGATCCGCAGACGCGCCATCGACTCGTCCAGCAGGTCGATGGCCTTGTCCGGCAGGAACCGGTCGGTGAGGTAGCGGTCCGACAGGCTTGCGGCCGCGACCAGGGCGTCGTCGGTGATCCGGACCCCGTGGTGAACCTCGTAGCGCTCCTTCAGGCCCCGCAGGATCCCGACGGTGTCGGCGACCGAGGGCTCCTCGACGTGGACCGGCTGGAACCGGCGCTCGAGGGCCGCGTCCTTCTCGATGTTGCGGTACTCGGCCAGCGTCGTCGCCCCGATCATCCGCAGCTGTCCGCGGGCGAGCAGCGGCTTGATCATGTTGGCCGCGTCCATCGCGCCCTCGGCGGCACCGGCGCCGACGACCATGTGGAGCTCGTCGATGAACGTGATGATCTGGCCGTCGGACGATTCGATCTCCTTGAGGACGGCCTTCAGCCGTTCCTCGAACTCACCGCGGTACTTCGCGCCGGCCACCATCGCGGACAGGTCGAGCTCGACCAGCTTCTTGTCCTCCAGCAGCTTCGGAACGTCGCCCTCGATGATGCGGCGCGCGATGCCCTCGACGATCGCGGTCTTGCCGACGCCGGGCTCACCGATCAACACCGGGTTGTTCTTGGTCCGGCGGACCAGGACCTGGATGACGCGGCGGATCTCCTCGTCGCGACCGATGACCGGGTCGAGCTTGCCGTCCTTGGCGAGCTTGGTGAGGTCGCGCGCGTACTTCTCCAACGCCTCGTAGGTGGACTCGGGGTCCGGCGAGGTGACCCGCTGCGCCCCACGGACCTGCTTCAGCCCGTCGAGGATCGCGTCGCGGGTGACACCCTGCTCGGCCAGGACCGACGCGGTGCGGTCGCTGCCACCGGCCAGCGCGATGAGCAGGTGCTCGGTGGAGACGTAGTCGTCACCGAGCTGTTCGGCCTCGGCGAACGCGGCTTCGAGGACACGTCGCAACGGTCCCCCGATGGTGACCTCACCCGATGCACCGTACGCCGCGGGCGTGGCCTCCAGCACCTCGATGGTCCGGTTGCGCAGCGTCGTCGGCGTCACCCCGAGCTTCTGGACCAGCGGCAGCACGACACCCTCCGCCTGCTCGAGCAGGGCGGTCAGCAGGTGGGCCGTCCCGACCTCCGGGTGGTTGCGCTCACGGGCGATACCACCGGCACGCTGCAGGGCCTCGTTCGATTTGTGGGTCAACTTCTCCGCGTCCACGTCACCCTCCGTGTCGTTCGCATCGATGTCGAACGTACGCCGCACACGTCCCGCCGCCAGGGCCTCTGTACCCGCACGACACCGATCTCTTGCACGACCCCGACGCAGGTCTGCTGCGCCAGGTCGAAGCACCCCGAGATGGTCGTCACGAGGCCCTCGTAGCGCGGGCGCACCAGCCAGGCGAGATGCCCAGCGAGCTACGCGTCAGCGGGTTGACGCTCCGGCGGGTGGACGGGCCGGGCGCGCTGGACCGGGCCGGTGCCGCGTTGACCGGTGCGGCGGCGGAGCGGATGTACCTCGACGTTGCTGGCCGGTGCCTTGACGATCTGGTACCGGTCGGAGGCCGGACGGTCCTCGATGCGTTCGGCCAGGACGCGCACCATCTCCTCCAGTTCGGTGACGCGCCGGCGCGACGCCTCCAGCTTCTCACCGAGGTCCAGCACGATCCGGACACCGGCGAGGTTGAGGCCCTCG
>SLHP01000154.1 GCA_007136095.1 Nitriliruptoraceae bacterium | reverse complement strand
TCCGTCGTGGCTACACGACACCGGCGACCACCGGCACCCGTGGTGACGCCTTCGTCTTCCGCGGCTGCATCATGGACCACATGTTCCGAGACGCCCACCAGGCCGTCGCCGACGTGCTGGGTGCCGTCGGGTTCGCACCGCGATTCGAGCCAGCACCGCCCTGCTGCGGGGCCCTGCACGTCCACGCCGGCCGCGAGGGCCAGGCCCGTGCACTGGCCGAAGAGACCATCGCCGCCTACGCGGGAACCGACGGGCCGATCGTGGTCGACTCCGCCGGTTGCGGGGCCGCGATGAAGGAGTACGGGCACCTGCTGGACACCCCAGAGGCCCACGCCTTCAGCGCCCGGGTCAAGGACCTCAGCGAGGTCATCACCCCGGCCGACGTCGCCGAGCACGCAACGCCGGTCCGCCTGGAACTGGCCTACCAGGCACCCTGCCACCTCAAGAACGTGCAGCGGACCGGCGATGCACCGCTGGCGCTACTGCGCGCCATCCCCGGACTCACCCTGATCGAGCCCGACGACGAGCAACTGTGCTGCGGTTCCGGTGGCATCTACTCGATCGAACAACCCGAGTTCGGCGACGCGCTGCTCGCCAAGAAGGACGCGTCCCTGCACCGCACCGGCGCGCGGGGCGTGGTATCCGGCAACCCCGGCTGTGCGATGCAGATCGCTCGCGCCGGGTGGGAGATCCACCACCCCGCGCAGCTCCTGGCCCGCGCACTCAGTCAGCCAGGGCGTTGAACAGGAACGTCGCCATCTGACTGCGGGTCACGCTCTGGTTGGGCCCGAACGTTCCGTCAGCGAACCCGGAGGTGATCCCCGCCGCAGCCACCGCGGAGATCCCGTCGGCGTGGACGTCGTCCGGATCGACGTCCGGGAAGGTCGCCTCCCCCGGCGCCAGGTCAAGGGCACGCATCAGGAAGGTCGCCATCTGCGCCCGGGTCACCGGCTCGTCCGGCCCGAACGTGCCATCCACACGACCCTCGGAGATCCCCGCGTCAGCCACAGACCGGATCGCATCCGCATGGGTGTTGCCGGCGATGTCGGTGAACGTCGTGGTCCCGGCCGGCAGGTCCAGAGCACGGCTGAGGAAGGTCGCCATCTGCCCCCGCGTGACGTCATCGTTCGGACCGAAACGCCCGTCCCCGAACCCGGACGCGATCCCCTCGCCGGCCACCCACAGGATGGCCTGCTCGTGGACGTTGCCCGTGATGTCGATGAAGGCGTTGTCGACCGCCTCGGTCAACGTGACGGCGGACAGCGTGCGGTCGTCCTCCATCGGGATCCACCAGGTCAGCAGGCCATCGGTCAACTCATCGGCATCGTGCGCGAGGACCGTGCCCGGCAGGCGCAGCTGCACCTCGGTCGTACCGAAGCTGATGCCCTCGAGTTCCTCGGCACGCTGCGACTCGCCGGAGATGTACACGGCCTGGAAGGCGAACCCGACCGCGCCCTCGGTGACCCGGAAGGTCGTGAACCCGCTGCCACCTTCGAGCAGGATCTGGGGGGCCAGGGCGATGAGCTCATCGAGCGAGTCGAACGGGATGATGGCCTGGCACCCGATGTACTCCCCGTCCTCGACGTCCGTGAACTCGACCTCGAGGGGGAACTCCTCATCGATGTCCTCGCACTCGAGCAGCCCGTCGTTCTCCTCGGCGAACTCCTGCCATTCCGGACCGATCAGTTGGGTGAACACCAGCTCACCTGTCCCGTCGTCCTCCACGGTCGTCGCCACCTCTATCCGGATACACCCGGTGGCGATGAGGGCCACGACGGCCAGCAGACACAGCGCCCGCCATCGGGACCGCCCGGCTCGGTGCTGACGACCGGTCGTCACTGCAGACACGTACCCCATGCTCGACCCTCCCCTGTCGCCCTCGGTCTCCGGCTCCGCGTTGGACGGAACGAGACGTCGTGCCCCGACGGCGCTGCCCGATGTAAGCACCGCCCCTACACATCCGGTCTGGTGCGTTGCCAGCATCCTCCCCCGACCGCCGGGAGGATCGGCAATACAAGCACGGGTCTGTTCAGCCAGCGAACACGTCGGTGAGTACCGAGCGGTCAACCCAACTGTTCGAGCAGGGCTTCACGATCGATCACCACCGAATCGACCGTTGCGCGGAGATCGGCGAGCGACGGACCCCCGGCGGAGCCCATGACGAGCGTCACCACGCGGTCCTCGACCCCCATGAGCAGCACGACGATGTCGAAAACGATGCCGTCGTCGGTTCCGGACGCGACGAGGACGATCGCCGAGTCGGTCCCCGGGACGCGCGTGTCGCTCTCGTCGAACCGCGTGACGGTGCCCGCTTCCTGGACACTTTCGCGGTAGTCCGCTCGGACCTCGGCCAGGCCCTGCCCGGCGGGCGCGACCGACACCTGGAGGTTGGCCAGATCGCCGGCCACCGATCGGTCACCCAGCCAGCCGAGGGTGGTCGTGGCGTTGATCCGGTCGTAGCGCCAGGCTCCCTGGGGTTGCTCGAACGAGATCCAGTCGAGGGGCTGCACCCGCTCCGAGCCGTCCTCGACGACCGTGTCCGACGGTGGGGCGTCGCGGCCGGGGAGCACCCACCACAGGCCGGCGAGTCCGATCAGCACCACCAGCCCGATGATGGACAGACGCCGAAGTTGGTCGACCGCCGGCGGTGACGGGACCTGCCCGTCTTCCCCGCGCTCGGCACCATCATCCGGGGCGGATCGATCGGGCACCACAGGTCCTTCGCATCAACGGCGGTCCGCGACGACCGCCAGCGGCCAGGGTACGGGCCTCATCCCGGGCCGCGTCGCTCCCACAGGGGCCGCAGCAACCGCTCGCTGTCGAGTTCGTCCTCCGTCACGCCGCCCACACCGGGGCCTTGCCCTGCGGGCTCGTCGCGTCGGGACAGCCGCGCCCCACCGGTCTCCTCCAGGGTGAGCTGTCGGACCGGATCCTCGGTCGGATCGGGTGGCCGGATCGCACGGCGCGGCCACCCGGAGTGCAGCCGCGACACGGGCCTGCCATCCTGTCCCCCGGGAGCGGTCGTGGATCCGGCGTCGCCCCGCCCCCCCGGCAGCCCACCGCGAGCGAGCCACCCAGTCGATCCCGGAGACCAGCATGAACTCCACGCCCAAACGCCTGTACCGCTCCCGCTCCGACCGGATGATCGCCGGTGTCTGCGGCGGCCTGGCGGACTACTTCAACCTCGACCCGACCCTGGTGCGCATCATTACCGTGGTCGTCGCCCTGCTGCCGGGTCCGGCGGTCATCGCCTACCTCATCGCGTGGCTGATCATGCCCGAGGAGCCGTACCGGGCCTGACCCCGGCCAGCCCGCCTGACCCGGGTCCAACAGGTCCACCGACGCGGGACCATCGGCACTACGCCGGCGTCCGCGCCGCCCGTAGCGTCAGGTGGGACGGCACTCGTCCAGCGACCGGATCCGGAGGCGATGGTGAGCGACAGCACGCCGACTGCGGCGGCGAATCGCACGGGCAAGGGGGAACCGCACCCGTCCGGCGACGAGCGGTTCGCGATGCTCGATACCGCCCTCAAGCGCTCACGGTTCGCCCAGGACCACCTCATCGAGGTCCTGCACGTCGCGCAGGAGGTCTTCGGCTACCTGTCGGAGGACGTGCTG
>SLHP01000195.1 GCA_007136095.1 Nitriliruptoraceae bacterium | reverse complement strand
TCGACGCGGTCCTCGGCCCACCGCCGGGTGGTGTAGTCCGGATGCTGATCGGCGACGACACGCTCAGGCGTCACCGCGTGCATGGCGGCGAACCGCTCGACCGTCCGCTCGAAGGCCTGCAGCGTCGCGAGCGACCCCATGTCGCCGACGTGTGCAGAGAGCCAGGCATGCCGCCCGTCGG
The DNA here is from genome assembly GCA_007136095.1 of Nitriliruptoraceae bacterium. Lineage (GTDB taxonomy): Bacteria > Actinomycetota > Nitriliruptoria > Nitriliruptorales > Nitriliruptoraceae > CSSed11-175R1. The sequence goes on along the minus strand of SLHP01000195.1, from coordinate 13,443 downwards.
TGAGACAGACCGTGGTCTTCAGGTGCCCGCCGACGGCCAGGGTCGCCGTCCCCCGGAAGGGGAGCGGCAGCGGCGACGGCGCGTACCCGCGGGAGCGGCGGATCATCGTGGTCGCGGGTCGTCCGTCGATGTGGTCGACGCGGACCACCGAGTCGTCGCACGGCACGGCGATCGGCCGGTCGTGCCACAGGAACGCATCGGCGATGTCCCCGAGGCGGTCGCGGGCCTCGAGATCGTCGATGCACAACGGCTCCTCGGACAGGTTGCCGCTGGTCATGATCAGCGCGTCGGGAGCAGCCACGTCGGCACCGGGCACGTCGTCGAGCAGCAGGTGGTGCAACGGCGAGGGCGGCAGCATCAGCCCGATCAGCGGGTTGCCGGGTGCCACGCCGCCCGCCAGCGAGGCATCGGACCGGCGGCGGACCAGCACGATCGGTGCGGCCGGGTCGCTGAGCGCGGTCGCTGCGGCGGCATCGATGTGGGCCAGTCGTGCAGCGACCTCGAGGTTGCGCACCAGCAGTGCGAACGGCTTGCCGGGTCGTTGCTTGCGGGCACGCAGGGTCGCGACGTTCGCATCGTGGTCCGCACGGCAGGCCAGGTGGTAGCCGCCGATGCCCTTGACGGCCACGATCGCGCCGGCCTCGAGCAGCTGCTGGGTGCGGGCCAGCAGCTGGTCGGTGGCGTGCTGCCTCGAGGTGCCTGGGGCCGTACCGTCGGTCGGGTCCCCGGTCGGGTCGTCGGTCCGGTCGTCGCCGGGAGCCGCCGCGTCCACGGGGATGTGGAGGCCGATGCCCGGGCCGCAGTCGAAACACGCGACCGGTTGGGCGTGGAAGCGCCGGTCGGTGGGATCGCCGTATTCGGCTGCACAGGGTGCACAGAGCGGGAAGTCGGCCATGGTGGTCGCCGGCCGGTCGTAGGGCAGCGTGGTGATGATCGTGAACCGTGGGCCACAGTTGGTGCAGGTGATGAAGGGGTAGCGGTGGCGGCGGTCGTCGGGGTCGCGCAACTCACGCAGGCAGTCGGCACACGGCGCGGTGTCGGGTGGCGCGTTGGTCACGGCGCCGGCGGCGTGCCTGCTGGCGGTGATAGTGAACCCGGTGGTGCCGAGCGCCGGAACGGCCGCAGCGTCCACGGTGTCGATCCGTGCGAGCGGCGGTGGCTCATCGACGAGCCGTCGACGGAAGCGGTCGAGGTCGGCGGCGGGCCCCTCGACCTCGATGGTGACGCTGGTGGTGTCGTTGCTCACCTCACCGGCGAGGTGCAGGTCGGTCGCCAGGCGGTGGACGTGCGGCCGGAACCCGACCCCCTGGACGGTGCCGGTGACCGTCAGGCGCAGGCGCCGGCGGTCGGCGGAGGGGGCGGCGGTGGTCACGGTTGGAGACCCCGTGTCGGCATCGGCGAGTCGGCCACCTCAGCGTGGTTGGCCGGTGATCCGTGGCCGGGGCCGACGTCCCACAGCATCACCCGGTTGTTGCCGGAGTCGGCGACCGCCAGCTGGTCCCCGTGCAGGCTCAGCCCGTAGGGCCAGCACAGCGTGTCGTCGGCGACGGCATCCCAGCGGTTCTCGCCGTTGCTGGCGAAGTCCGGCTGTGCCAGCACCCGCTGCGCGGGGGCGCCGGCAGCGGTGGGTACCTCGTCCCAGAGCAGCACCCGGTTGTTCGCCGTGTCGGCGACCGCCAGCCGACCCGCCGACTGGCTGACGGCGTAGGGGAACCGATGGATCGAGGCGCTGTGGGGCCCGTAGGGCCACTCCGTCGACGAGGTGAGGTCGGGTTGCCCCAGCACGCCGTCGGCGGCGCGGTCGGCGGTCGGCGGTGGATCCCAGATGACGACCCGGTGGTTGCCGGCGTCGGCGATGAACAGCCGCTCGTCGGTACCGGCGACGTCGTGCGGCCAGCGGAACGAGTCGGGTCCGGCGTCGGCGCCGCGGTTCTCCTCGCGGCTCATCGCATCGGGCTGGCCGAGCAGTACGTCGGGCGAGCGGCCGACCGGGCCCCCCTGCGACAGTTCCCAGCCGAGCACGCGCCGGTTGCCGGTGTCGGTGACCCACAGGTGTCCGGCCGCGACCCCGAGGCCGTACGGCCAGTACAGGGTGTTCACCGTGGGCTCCCCTCCGCGATTGGGCTGCGTCGCGGTGAGACCATCTTGCCCGATGACAGCGTCCGGTGGAGTATCCGAGCGGCTGGGGACCGAACCCCAGACCAGGATCCGGTGGTGCCAGGCGTCAGCGACGTACAACGCACCGTCGAGGACGATCACGCCGGTGGGTAGGTGCAGGCCGTTCGCGGGGCCGCGTCCGCCGGCGGCGGGGCCCTCACTGGTCGCGTCCGGTTGCCCCAGGACGACGTCTGCGGGGGTCTCGTCGGTGGTCGGCACACCGTCGAAGATCATCACCCGGTGGTTCCCGGAGTCAGTGGCGATCAGCCGGTCGTCGTCGAGCCAGACACCGCGTGGGGCGTAGAGGTGGGCGGCGGTCGGATGCGCGACGGGCAGTGACAGCCCCCCGGTCGCTGGGGCTCCCAACCGCGCCACGGGTCGTGCCCCGCCGGCGACGTCCGGCGGCTCGCTCCGTGCGACCGTGCCGGTGGGGGTCATCGATGCTCCGGCGGGCGGAGCCAGACGTGCACACCCTCCACCCGGCTCGGGATCGGATCGAGGCCGGCGTCGGGGTCGGTGAGCCCTGCTCCGGTCATCACATCGAACTGGAACCCGTGGTGGTCGCAGACGACCCGGCCCCGACCCACCTCGGCATCGTCGAGTTCCAGGCCGAGGTGGCCGCATTCGTTGCGGAACGCGGTGATGACCCCGCCGTCGTGGACCACGATGAACGAGCCCCCGTCGAGGTCGGTCCGGACCAGTCCGGGATCGGGGAGCTCGAGCAGGGCGGGTCCGCGGACCCACCCATCGCGCCCACTGGCCGACGGGTCGTGGTGGCTGGCTGCGGCGGCCGCTGCGGTGGTTGCCGGGGTGGTCTCGTGCGTGGATCCGGGCGCCCCGTTCGTGGCGAGGTCGCCGTCCGGCCGCCGGAACAACGACTCGGGCGCGATCAGGGTCGGCTCGGGTTCGGTCGGGACCACCTCGATGCCGGCGATCTCCGGGACGTTGTCGACCAGGGCGGTCTGTACGGCGTTGGTCAGGGTCTGGCTGGACATCGAGCAGCCGTTGCAGCTGCCGAGCAGTCGGACCTTGGCGACCCCGTTGTCGATGTCCACGAGCTCGACGTCGCCACCGTGGCTCTCGAGGTAGGGGCGCACGGCTGCCAGGGCCTGCTCGGCCCGGACCAGGGGCGGGGTGCGCACGATGCCGTGCAGGGTGAGCAGGCCGTAGACGCCTTCGTCATCGACCAGTTCGAACAGCAGCTCCTTGCCGCGCGGGTCGGCCTTGAGGTGTTGGACGATCGTGACCAGCGCCTCACGGTGGAACGCCTCGGTGGCGTCCTTGACCTCGATCGCGATGTCGCGCGCCGCGTCGTCCAGCTGCATGGCCGCCGACACGGCTCGGTCGACACGGGCGGCCAACAGCTCGACCGGGCTGACGTCGGTGGTCACGGCACTCATCGTTCCTCGGTGGGGTAGCGCGTCGCCGGGCTGCCATCGGGGTTGGTCCCCGGTCGCGGCGGTAACGCATGGTTGGTCGTCGTGTTGCGGGAAGCGGCGCTGGTCTCCTTGGCGATCTCGTCCAGGACGGACCGGACGGTGGCCACCGATGCGAGGTCACCGTGTTCCTCGAACAGGAAACGGGCCTCGTGCAGTCGACCTTTCGCCTGCCCGAAGATGCCGAGGTGCGCGAGCGCGTTGCCCTGGTTCGCGGCGACCCGGGCGTAGCCCAGCGGGTCGGTGTCCGCGTCACGGGTCGCCAGCACCGCTTCGTACAGCTCGACCGCCTCCACGAGGTTGTCACCCTGCTTGGCGCTTGGCATGTAGACCAGGGCGTTCGCGAGGTTCAGTTGCGCACTTGCCCACTGTTCCGGATGCGACTCGGGTGTGAACACCGACAGGGTGTGCCGCAGCGACTGGACCGCGACGCCGACCCGCAACTGATCGCTCGCCTGGGTCATGGGCAGGGTCAGGTAGGCGCTGGCGAGGTTCGCGTGACACATCGCGAACAGCTCCGGCGCGCTGTCCGCGCTGATGAGCCCGAGCGCCGCCTGGTAGGCCTCGACCGCGCCGAGCAGCGCCCCCGGGTTGCCGTCCCCGGCTGCGTGGAGGGTCAGGCCCTTGGCCAGGAAGAGCTCGGCTCGACCGACGGTCAGGTCGGTGTGTTGCAGCAACCGCACGGCCTCGTCGAAGAGGGTCACCACCGTCGCAGGGGCCGCACCGGCGTTGACCCGAGCTTCCGCGAGCCCACCGAGCAGCTGTGCCGTCAGGGCTCCGGATACGGGACGTGCTGCGGCGACGGCCGCCTCCGATGCGCGCACGGCGGCGTGCAGGTCACCCGTCTCGGTCGCGGCGGCAGCCTGGGCGGTCAGGGCCATCGCGGCGAACTCACCGTCCAGTCCCGCGTCACTCGGGACGTCGTCGGTGAGCCCGAGGCTGTAGGCGACCAGTTGGACGTGCGCGCCGAGCTCACCCTCGAGGTCTGCGAGGTCCGCCCACGCGTCGGGGCCGCCGTCCAGCACGAACCGATTGATGCGGGCGATCGGTGCGTCCCCGGAGACCGCCGCCAGCGCCGCGTCGGTCTCGCCGGCCAGCGCCAGCTGCAGGGGTTCCAGCGCCGCCGGCCACGACGCGGGGAGCCGGCCGGCGACCAGCTCCGCGCGCACCGTGTCCAGCTCGGGATCGGCGGGGATCAGCAGGTAGCCCGCCGGAAGCGGCAGCGCGCCGATCGGCTGCGGCCGTGGCAGGGCGCCAGCCTCTGCGGCACGGTCCTGGGCGGCGAGCGACGTGGGTGTCGGTGTCACAGGGGGTGGTCTCCGTGGTCGCGGTCGGCGCTGCGCTCGAACCAGCGCGCGGCGATGGTTGCCTGGCGTTCGCTGCGGTAGCGCTGGATCTCGTGGCGGACGACCCCGTCGGGGAACACGACCGTCAGGTAGACGACCCACTGGCCCTGTTCGTACTCGACCGTGGTGCTGGCGCTGTGCGCCTCGGACGGGCGGTGGGGGGTGTCGGCCATCGCGATCATCGGCTCCCACCATCCGCTGGCGCGTCGGGCAGGCGCGCCAGGATGCGCTGCTTGACCTCGGCCATCCCCGATCGTGCCGCCTCGGACAGCTCCGCGCCGAGTTCAACGTCGGCCACCTCGACGAGCCACACCGTCACCTGCTGCGGGTAGTCGTCCCCGAGCAGCCAGTGGGCGAACGCCAGGGCATGATCCCAGCGGAACAGGTGGGTGTGGAGCCCTTCGAGCGGTGGCAGGTTCTCCAGTTCGTGGCCCGGAACCTCGAACACGGTGCCGGCGGCACTGCCGGTGGCGGCGGCGTCGATCATCAGGACCTGGCGGACGCCGCGCATCTTGAAGGCGATGTCCATGCCGGCGGTACCGCCATCGACCAGCTCCAGACCGAGGGGCAGCTCGGCGCCGTAGTCCTCCCAGAGTTCACGGATCAACACCGGGCCCACGCCGTCGTCACCCCGCAGCAGGTTCCCGCAGCCCACCACGAGCGTGTCCGTCGTGGTGGTGAGGGCGGCGGGGATCTCGGTCATCGACGCCTACACATCGCCGTTGATGACGAACCGGGACAGTTCCTTGCCGGTCTTGCCGTCGTAGGCGTGCACCGTGCACACCAGGCACGAGTCGAAACTGCGGGCGACGTGGCCGAGTTCGACCGGGTCGTCCTGGTCCTTGATCGGGGAGCCGACCAGCGCTTCCTCGATCGGACCGCGCAGCTCGTCGCCGTCGCGGGGACCGATGTTGAACGCGGTCGGGGTGACCACCTGGTAGTTGGCGATCTTGTTGTCCTCGATCACGATCCAGTCCGACAGCGATCCGCGGGCAGCCTCGGTGGACCCGAAGCCCTTCCCCGACTCGTGCTCGACGGGCTTGGTGTAGAACGACTCGTGCAGGTCGATCTCGTCGAGCCACTGGCGGACCCACTGGTAGTACTTGGGACCCTCGTGCATCCGAGCGAGTTGGCGGGTCATGACCGATGGCCCCAGCCGCGCCATGATGTCGCCGAACAGCGGGTCGTTGTCCTGGTGGGCGCCCGGGTTCGGTCCGGCAGCGGCCATGCGGCGGGCCAGCGGGCCGGCCTCGAGCGGCACGTACCCCTGACCCGGGACGTCGTAGCGGGGTGACTTGGCCCAGGAGTACTTGCCGTCGCGACGGGCCGCCTCCGGGTCGGCGACCGGGATGGTCTCACCCTCCCACGGATGCAGCGCGCCGGTGCCCTCGAAGAAGGAGTGGGTGACGTCCTCACGCACCCGCAGGTGGTCGAAGTCGCTGTACTCACCGTTGGCGTAGATGCCGCCACGGCCGATCAGGGCGTCGTTGCGGCCGTCGATCGTGGGGTTGGTGTACAGGTCGGGTTGGAAGTAGGTACCGGTGGCGATGTAGTTGCCGACCCCCTGGCCGTAGGTGTCCAACCCGACGTCCATGCAGTAGCGGATGAAGAACCCACAGTCCGAGTTGTAGTGCGACTCGGACTCGTCGATCCAGGCCAGCACGTCGTCCCAGGTCTTGTTCTCCATCCAGCGCTCGACGCTGCAGCCGAGCCAGGTGCCTTCGAGCCACGCATCCTTCCACGCCTCCAGGATCGCGATCGATCGGGTGACATCCGCCAGGTTCGGACCGCACATCACGCCGCCGGGGATCATGAACGACGAGTGCGGCCACTGGCCGCCGTAGATCGCGTAGACCTCCACCGGCTTGCCCGACAGCGTGACACCCTGCTGGTAGCTCGTCCCGACGTACGGCGCGAACCGGCGGACGGCCTCGTCGTACAGCGGCGACTTCGCGTAGTTCTTGTTGACGAGGTCGACGGCGAACAACGCGTAGAAGTACCGCGGGATCGACTGCAGCGTCTCGCACGCCTGCGCGATGTTGCGGATCAGCGTCGCGTTCGGCGGGACGTGGGTGTTCCACGCGGTGTCCAGCGCGTACGCCGCCTTGTAGAGGTGGCTGCCCCCACAGATCCCACAGATGCGAGGTGTCACGATCAACCCGGCCTGCGGGTCCTTGCCCCGCAGGATGATCTCGAACCCGCGGAACATCGCGGCCTCGGTCCAGGCGTCGGTGACGATGCCGTCCTCGATCTTGACCCGGACATCGAGGTCGCCTTCGACGCGACCCAACGGGCTGACGTGCAGATCCAATGTGCTCATGGCGGGTGTCCTTGCTGCAGGTCGGTGACGCGCGTGCGCCGGGTGGTGTCGCGATGGATCAGACGACGAACATGTCTTCCTTGGACCACTGCGGTGCGGCGACCCGCGCGGCGGCGGCGTGCGCCATGTAGGTGAGGTGGTCGGTGCCCTCGGGCACCTCCCGCGGCACGACACCGCTCACCTTCTGGGTCTTGAAGATCGTCCCGGGCGCCAGGTCGAAGTGCGGGAACTCCGGCTCGGTGCACCCGATACACGGCATCCCGGCGCGGGTCTTGGAGCTCTGCCGGTTCCAGAGGATCCGGTTGCACGGCGAGTGCGTCATCGGGCCGCGGCACCCGAACTCGTAGAACAGACAGCCCGTGCGCGTCCCCTCGCCGAACTCGGCGGTGTCCTGCTTGTACTCGAAGAACTGCACGCGGGTGCAGCCGGTCTGGGTGAAGCTCTTGAAGAAGGTCTCGGGCCGGTGCAATGAGTCCAGCGCGATGTCGCCGGCGCGGCCCGTCGCCAGCGCCACCAGGATCTGGGTGATCCAGTCCGGGTGGGCCGGGCACCCGGGGATGTTGATGACCGGGAGGCCGGCCTTGCTGACGAAATCTGATCCGAGGTAGCCGCCCTTGCCGCGCTTGTGGAACTGCAGGCCGGTCGAGTCGGTCGGGTTCGGCGGGTTGGCCGGGATCCCGCCCCAGCAGGCGCAGTCACCGATGGCCACCACGATCCCGGCGGCAGCCGCCAGGTCGTCCACCCAGTCCTTCATCGGACGGTCGGCGAAGGTCTGCATCAGCCCGGTGCCGTTGGGGCCCTCGATGACGGTGCCCTCGAAGACGAAGATGTCCATCTCGCGGGCGCCGGAGGCACAGTCCTCGAAGATCCGTTTGGCGTGGTCGCCCAACTCCATCCCGAGCGACGGGTGCCAGATCAGATCCAGGCCGAAATCGACGATCAGGTCGACGACGGAGGGTTCTTCGGCGTTGAGGAACGACATCGTGTTCCCACTGCACGCTCCCCCTTGGAACCAGAGCACGGAGGCCATCGGTCGATCCTTCCTGGTCGTGATGTGGGTCGTGACGGGTGACGCGGTGTGACGGGTGACGCGGTGTGTCGGGTGACGCGGTATCACGGGTGACGGGGATGGGTCGGTCAGGTGGCGGCGGAGGCCGCCCTCCCCTCGGTGAGTCGAAGGACGGCATCGCGCAGCCGGGCGGCGAGGACGTCGCAACCGTCGCCGGTGGCCGCCGAGGTTTCGATGATGTCCACGCCCGGGTTGACCGTCTCGATCGCGGCCAGGGCGGTCGACCGGTCGAAACGGCAGGGTCCGGCCAGGTCCACCTTGGTCACCACGGCGAGGTCGGCGCCGGCGAACATCGCCGGGTACTTCAACGGCTTGTCCTCACCTTCGGTGACGCTCAACATCACCCAGCGTTCCGCCTCGCCCAGGTCGAACCCGGCCGGACAGACCAGGTTGCCGATGTTCTCGATCACCAGGACGTCGATGTCCCTGAGTGCGAGTCCCTCGGCGGACCAGGCAGCCAGGTGGTCCTCGATCACACCTGCCTCGAGGTGGCACTGGCTGTCGGTGACGATCTGGCGGACGGGAGCGCCGCAGGCGCCGAGGCGCACCGCATCGTTGTCGGTCGCGCAATCCGCCACCAGCGCCGCGGCGCGGACGCCGCTGCCGACCAGATCACCCAGCAGGCGGGCGAGCAGGCTGGTCTTGCCGCTGCCCGGTGAGGACACCACGTTGATGACGTGGGTGTGGGCGGTCTGGAACCGTTCGCGGAGGACGCCGGCCCGGGCGTCGTTGGCGGACAGCACGTTGCGTTCCAGGACCAGGGTCTCAGCGGGTCCGGGCTCAGGATCACGACACATCGGCCACCTCCAGGAGGTCTCGAGGGACCCCGGTCGGTTCCGACAGGTCGATGTTGACGATCTGCATCCCGCGTCCCGCCCGGATGTCGGCGCTCGGGGTGTCGCAGACCGGGCAGAGCACGCTAGGTCCGTCGGTGGTCCGCGTGGCCTGACAAGGCGAGCACCACACGGCGACCGGTTCCTCGGTGATCTCGATCCTGGCGCCGTCCAGTCGCGTTGCCTCCGTCACGAACGACAAACCGAACTCGAGCGCCGGGGCGACGATCCCCGACAGCCGCCCGATGCGCAGTCGCACCACCGTCACCTGGACATCGGGGCGGTCCTGGAGGGCCGCCTCGACCTCACGCACGATCGAACGGGCGATCGAAAGTTCGTGCATCAGCCATCCATCCGGCGGCCCAACGAACGGGCCACGCCGACGAGGAAGGACAGGCCCTTCTGTACCTCTGGGTCGCGCAGGACCTTCACCGCAGAGACGGGGCCGGTGATCTCCGGCTTGGAGGTGGCGGCCTCGGCGCGTGCCTCGACGAGCGCGTCAGCGGTCTGCCCGAGCAGCGCGACCACATCCGGGCGGAGCATCCCCGACTGCAGCAGCGCCGCCAGGTCGCCGCTGGACGAGGCCACGGACCGCGACAGCGTGAGCAGGTCCTGGGCCTGGTCACGTGCATCCTCGACGTCGAAGTCGCTGTTGGCGGCGGCCGTCTTCAGGTCGGCGAGGCCGTCAGCGAGCGTGTCGGTGATGGTCTGGCCGCGGCGCAACAGTCCGTCGGCTCCCATGGCCAGGACGGCCAGCGACTCGATGTTGTCCAGCAGCAGGACGAGCGCGTTGGCGACGGCGGGATCGTTGAGCCGATCCTGGACGTCGTCGATGGGCTGGCGGGTGGCAAGGGCGTCGACGGACTCAACGGACATACGGCACCGCTCCCTCTCGATGTCGGCAACGTACGGACCGATACGCTGTTCCAATAGCCGTTGAACGCAGTCGACAGCCGGATGACGCATGCCGATTCGTGGGATCGACGGGATCGACACGTCCCGCACCGGTGGACCGATCAGGCCGCTGGCCAAGCCCCGGGGTCTGCCGGCCGAGTTCGCGACCCGTGTGCTGTTCGAGACCGAGGATCCCGAGACGGCGTCGCACGAACTCCGCGTGCTGTTCGGCGACAACCTGTTGCGCGTCGCGACCGAGGGCGTCCCGATCCGTCTGCACGGGGTTCGACTACCCGCGATGTCGCTGTCCTACCTCGATGTCGCGGCGGACGTCGTGCTCGACGCCCCGCGGCTCCCGGCCCATCAACTCGTGATCACGCCGACCTCCGGGACGGCACCGCTGACCACCGGGACGCACCAGGTCGATGCGACCCCGTTCCGCGCGTGCTGCCCCCGGCCGGGGGAGTCGCTCCGTCTGGTGCGTGCGGCCGGCGATCCACTGATGATCATCATGGTCGAGCAGGACACGCTCCGCCGCGGCGTCGATGCGTTGCTCGGACGCTCGTTCGTGGATGCGGTGACCTTCGACGTCGAGATGGATCTGGCGCACGACGGCGCCGAGCGGTGGCAGTCGGCCCTGCAGTTGGTCCACAGCGAGGTCGCACGGGCCGGTCACGACGGTTCGTTCGACGTGGCCCTCATGCCCCTGCAGGCCTACCTGGTCGCCACCCTGCTGCTGACACACGGATCCAACTGCCACGACGCGCTGCACCGGGTGACCTCACTGCGGCACACCCGGACCCTTCGGCGGGTGGTGCGTCACATCGAGGAACACCTACAGGACCCCCTGGCGGTCGCCGACCTCGCCGAGGTTGCGGGCGTGAGCGTCCGGTCGCTGCAGGCCCAGTTCCGCGAGTCCTTCGACCAGACGCCGACCCAGTACATCCGCGACCGGCGACTCGACCGCGTGCACGCCGACCTGCGTCAGGCCGATGGGTCGACCCGTGGAGCGGTCGGTCACATCGCCGGCCGCTGGGGGTTCGAACACGAGGGTCGCTTCGCCGCCGCCTACCGACGGCGGTTCGGGGAACGGCCGTCCGACACGCTGCGTCGGTAGCACCTCACGGGTCGGTAGCACCTGGCAGGTCGGTAGCGCCTCACGAGATGTCGTGGCTGGACCCGGGGGGTGGGCGCCTGGCCGACGTCCCGGTCGGCGGTGGCCCGTCGAGCAGCGTCGGGTCGAGCCTCGCCCGGAGCGTCAGCGACGTGCGGGCCGCACCGACGATCATTTGCGCATCGTCCAGCCGACCCCGGGTGATCTGGACGGCGACGCTGGACGGATCGTCGCGGTTGGCGTGGAGCCAGTCGTAGAGCAACCAGTCGATGGCACCACCCGCGACCGATGCGTCGACATCCTCCGCCAGAGCCGCCGATGTCGTGGTCTGCAGCGCCTGCCGGTGGGTGTCCTGGGTCAGCTTGCGGTCCACGCCGGACGAGTCGCGCAGGAGCATGTCGAGTCGCGCCGGCAGCCGGCTGCCATCCGGGGTCCGCACGATCCACCGCGCACCCCGCCAGGGTGCCGCCGGATCGGCCTCAGCCATCTCGGCGTACCCGGGCACCACGCCGGGCGTCGGTTCATCCAGTTCGCCCTCGAGCGGCACCGGCCCGGCGGTACCGATCACCGTCCGGGCGCGGTAGCTGAGCAGGTGCGCGGTCCCCACGATCTGGCCACCCTGGATGGCGATCGGTGACGCGGAGATCTCCAGCGCGTGCGTGTACTCGTGCACCAGACGGTCGAGCGTGTGGGCGAGTTCGGAGAGCTGCGATCGTTCCGTCTGCTCGGGCGCGCGACCTCCGCCGAGCACCTCCCCGAAGCGTCCGGCCGCGGCGATGAGCACCTCGTCGAGCGCATCGAGGTGCCGGTCCACCAGCGGGGCGGTCGGGTGCGACGGGTCCTGGAGCAGGTCGGGCAGCGTCGTCGAGCGACCGGCGCCGTCACGCCAGCGGAACCCGCGGACCGGGTCGGTCGCGGCCTCGATCACCGGTCCGATGGCTGCCCCGTTCGTGCTCATGGTCACCTCGGTCGGCTGTTGGAACAGCGGCAACCTAACGGGTGTCGACCGTCCGGTGTTCACGAAGCGTCGCCAGCGTCGGCGGGTCCGGGTCGACACGTCAGCCATCAAGCCCGGCTCGCTCGTCGACCGGCAGCGCACGGGGTGGCACGATCGAGGCATCCACGATCTCCCGACCGTCGACCGGCCCGGAGAGCTCGATGGTGACGGGGGTCGGCGGGTTGCTCGGACAGGTCTGGTCGCCCGCCGGTGGGCGGATACCGATCCGGAGCGCGATCCGCTCGGAGGTCTCCTCGACATCGAGGACGACGATCCGGTCCTCCGCGGTGCGCCCGGAGGCGCACGCCTGCTCGAGGACCAGCAGCTCGAGGGAGGTGTCGTCCGCGGATGGCTCGGTCGCCAGGGTCAGGTCGGCGGCGCCGAGGTCATCCGCGCCGACCAGCCGCGGTGTGCACGGACCTGCCGCGGTCAGCATCCAGGTGCCGTCCTCCACGTTGGTGGCTCCGACGATCCGCTCGAAGACACGCGACTCGTGGGTCCGGACGTCGCCATCTCCGTGGTCGACCGGCTCGGAGAGTTCGCGGACGATCGCGGCCCGGTCTTCGGACAGACTGACGACACGCCAGTCGTCGTCGGTGGGGACCACGGGATCGCCGAGGTCGTCGACGGCCCCCGCGGGTCCCTCAGGAAGGGACGACACCGGTGGCGCGGCGGCCAGGTCGGGCTCGGCGTACGTGGCGCCGCCACAGATGACGGTCGTGTCCCCCGGACCCGGAGCCGAAGCACCGGGCCCGTCGTCCGTGGCACCGGAACCTGCTCCGGTATCGGTCGGCTGCCCACAGGCGGTCAGGACGGCGAGAGCTCCGATGAGGACGGTGGCGATGGGGTGGTGGCGCATGGAGCATCCTGTGGTCGCTTCACCGTGGGACGCCGGAGATGCGCCTCCGGTTCCGCGTTGGCGGACCCCGTCGAGACATCGTCACCGGGACCCGTCGCCTCGGCCGGAGCGGCACTCGTCAGATCGTCGGTTGGCCAGCCGGCCCCGGGGCGGTGGCCCCCGGCCGCCGGTGGTGCCAGGGTGCAGCTTCCTCCAGTTGGGCTGCCAGGCGCAGCAGACCGTCCTCGCCCCAGGGGCGGCCCATGAACTGCACCCCGACCGGCCCCACGCGGGCGTCGTGGTGGAGCGGCAGGCTGATCGCGGGAAGCCCCGTCAGGTTCGCGAGCGGCGTGAGCCCGACGAACGCGGTCTGGTCCCGGAAGATCGCCTCGCCCGACCAGTCGGCGTAGTGCCCGTTCGGCCGTGAGGGGCCGGTCAG
>SLHP01000234.1 GCA_007136095.1 Nitriliruptoraceae bacterium | reverse complement strand
GTGGAGCACGACCAGGCCGGTCGTCTCGGTCCGGTCGAGGAAGTCGTCCAGGGCGTGGCTCTCCCCCTCGAAGTCGTAGGACGCGGGCAGATCCCGCTCATCGCGATCGAGTTCCCGGACCGACGCTCCGGCCGCGATGTCGCGGCTCGGGAAGATCTCGTCCATCGTGCGGAAGTTCTCCGCGCGCTCGTCGTCGGCGAACAGCGTGAAGAAGACACCCCACTCGGTGGTGAGCAGGTAGCGGTAGCCGGCGTAGCCGAGCCCGGCCAGGATCAGCAGGGTGCACCCCAGGATGATCAGCCACCGACGCAGCCGGCCGGGCTTGCCGGTCGACGTGCCGTCGGCCTCCGTGGCCTCGCCCACCGCATCCGCATCGCGGCGCGCAGCCGCCTCGAGGTCGATGCCCGGGGCCGTCATCGCAGCACCTCCCAACGGGTCATCCAGGCGGCGACGAACGCGGCGGTCGCCAACGTGCCGTTGACCAGGACCGAGACGAGTAGCGAGTGTCCGAGCGCCGCGTGCATCGTCCCGGCGCTGACCATCACCACCCCGATCCCGACGAGGCCGATCGGGCGGGTCCGTTCACGCAGCGCCAGGGCGCCGACCAGCAGTTCGGCCAGACCGACGCCGGCGCGGAACCACATCGGCAGGCCCCACGAGGCGAACAGGTCCATGTCGAACGGGACCGGGAGCAGGCGCATCACGCCGGCGCCGGCGAAGAACCAGCCCAGCAGCACCGCCAGTGTGGTCGCCCACGATGGGATCCCCTGGCCGGCGGGTTGCCGTGGTTGCGACGCGCGGTGCGGCACATCGGCTTCGATGGGCTGCGGCGAACCGGCGCGATGGTCTCGAACGTTGCTGTGGTTGTTCATGAGGTGTCCCCCGAGTATGATTACACTCGTTAAGTTAACAAACGATAGGTGAAAAGCAAGTGGCCCGATCCCGCAGCGCACGTGGCCAGGGCGAGCGCCTGCGTGACGAGCTGCTGGATGCCACCGAGGAGCTCCTCGCCGAGCACGGTGATGAGCGCGCGGTCTCGATCCGGGCGATCACCCAGCGCGTCGGGGTGACGCCGCCGTCGCTCTACCTGCACTTCGAGGACAAGGAGGCGCTGGTCAAGGCGGTCGTCGCGCGCTGCTTCACGGCGCTGGCCGACTCGATCGCCGATGCGACCCGCGAGCTGACGGCCGACGGCGACGCCGCAGGGGCGCTGCGCGAGGGGGCCCTGGCCTACCTGCGCTGGGCACGGGAGAACCCCGGGGGCTACGTCGTGCTGTTCCGGTCGCAACGCGATTCGCAGCTGGAGCGGCCCGACGGCACGACCGGTTCGCAGGCCTTCGACAACCTCGTCGGTCGCGTGGAGCACTGCCAGCGCACCGGGGTCGGCCGGGATGGCGACGCTCACACCATGGCCACCGTGATGTGGTCGACGTTGCACGGGATCGCGACGCTCAGCCACATCCGCGACCGCTTCCCCTGGCCGCCGGAGGAGGTGCTCGTCGACGAACTCCTCCACGGGGTCGTCGGCATCCCCCGTGCGGGAACCTGAGTCGAGCTCAGTCACCACCCACACGCACGATGCCGTGCTCGTAGGCGTACACCACGGCCTGGACCCGATCACGCAGCGACAGCTTCGACAGCACCCGACCGACGTGGGTCTTGACCGTGGTCTCCGACACGAACAGGGCGCCCGCGATCTCCGCGTTCGAGCGCCCGCGGGCGAGCAGACCCAGCACCTCGTGTTCGCGGTCGGTCAACGAGGCCAGCTCCGGCGGTGGTTCGCCCGCCGGCGACGCTGCGGTGCCGTCGACGAACGCCGTCACGACCCGCGAGGTGACCGAGGGCGACAGCAACGCATCGCCCGACGCCACGGTGCGTACCGCCGCGACCAGTTCCTCCGGTGGCGTGTCTTTCAGCAGGAACCCGCTGGCCCCGGCCCGCAACGCGTCGAACACGTACTGATCGAGGTCGAACGTCGTCAGGATCACGACCCGCGTTGACACCCCGGCCTCGATGATGTCGCGCGTTGCCTCGATCCCGTCGCGGTGCGGCATGCGGACATCCAGCAACACCACGTCCGGTCGCTCACGCCGGACCAGATCGACGCCCCCGATCCCATCGCCGGCCTCCCCGACCACCTCGAGGTCGTCCTCCGCGGCCAGGATCATCCGGAAGCCGGCGCGGACCAGGTGCTGGTCGTCGACGATCGCCACCCGCAGGCTCATGGACCCACCTCCCCCGCCGGCACCCCGGCGCGTTCATCCGCCGATGCCGTGGGCACCGGCAGCGTCGCCCGCACGCGGTAACCGCCCCCGGGGCGTCCGCCGACCTCCAGCGCACCGTCGTACAGACCCACCCGCTCCCGCATACCGACCAGACCACTCCCGGGGACGCCGCCGTCGGTCGCCGGCCCGCGGCCATCGTCGACGACCGTCACGGTCACCGCGTCCCCGGTGTGGCCGACCGTGACCTCGACGGCCCGCACCACACCGGCATGCCGCAGCACGTTGGTGAGCGCTTCCTGCACGATCCGGTAGGCGGTCACCTCGATGCCGGGTGGCAGGGCACGCTGCTCGCCATCGAACCGCAACGTGACCGGGAGGCCGGCCGCGGCGAGCCGGTCGACCAGATCCGGCACATCGGCCAGGGTCGGCTGGGGTGTCAGATCCCCGCCGGGCACCTCATCACGCAGGACCCCGACCATCCGGCGCAGGTCCGACAGGGCCTCGCGACCGATGGACTCGATCGAGGCCAGCGCCGCCTCGGCACCTGCGGGATCGTTGGCGGCCACGCGTCGGCCGGCACCGGCCTGCACGACCACGACGCTCACGGTGTGGGCGATGACGTCGTGCAGTTCCCGGGCGATGCGGGTGCGTTCATCGGCCACGGCCAGGTCGCTGGCCAGTTCCCGTGACTCCTCGGCCTGCTGTGCGCGCGCCGTGAGCTGTTCCACGAGGTCGCGGCGCACCCGCGTGCGATCACCCAGTGCCCAGATGCCGAGGAACAGCAGGACGTTGACCACGAGGTTGTACACGGAGACGTCGTCGCTGGACATGACCGACAGGATCGACACCGCCACGAAGAACTGGGTGATCAGCATCGAGACGACCCCGTCGAACCGCGAGCCGTAGGCCGCGACGGAGTACATCGCCACCATCACCGCCGTCGGCACGACCGCACTGGCACCGGAGGGATCGGTCGTGCCGAGCAGGAACCAGGCCGCGGTCGACAAGCCGGTGACCGAGATCGTCAGCGAGGGCGTGACCCGTCTCCAGGCAAGCGGCACGAAGATCAACGCGAGCAGGGGCCAACCGACCCAGGGCGCACTTCCCTCGGCCGGACCGCCGCCCTCCAGCGCGTAGCTGACGACCGCGGGCAGGGACAGGACCACCGCCAGGAGGATGTCGCTCGGCGGTGGACGGTCGAAGGTGCCGTCGCCGACGGTCATCCGGTCGATGGCCCGCCTGACGACGCCGGCGTCTGACGGCGCGCTGTCCGAAGCCGTGGTGTCTGGGGTCATGGGAGGCACGCTAGCCAGCCGCCGGCAACGGATGCGTCCTCCTCGGGGGCGACCACGCCGTCATCCCCACGGGCGAGGTGGTCCAACCCACGGATGCGTACGGGGCGGATGCAGCGAC
>SLHP01000217.1 GCA_007136095.1 Nitriliruptoraceae bacterium | reverse complement strand
CGATAGCGCTGCTGACAGTGTTGCCTTCCACTCATTTGGACAGCGTCGGCACCCGAAAGTTGGTTTCGCGGCTCGATAGCCCAGCCTGCACGTACCCCTGTCAACGCTTCGCCGCCGTCCTCACGAACGCCAACGCATGACTCGGGGCCACCGCGGGTCGCTAACCCTTCGGCGTAGAGCGTTTCCATCTCGCGTTCCGCACTTCTCGGTCAGCTTTCGGCCCCCCACCCTTCGGCGGCGATGATCGCCTCGATGGAGACGGTGTGGAGCTGTTCGGTGAGCTCACGTAGCCGGCGGGTGTTGTCGAACCAGGGCTGGTAGCGGCCGAGCTGGTCGCGGGTGAGCTGGCGGGTGACGGTCTTGCCGTTCTCGGTGCGGGTCCACTGGATGTAGGGGCCGTGACGCTGGTCGATGTCGTCGCGGCACCGGCAGGTGGGCTTGCCGCAGGTCTTGGTCCGTTCGGTGATCGTGCCCGGCAGCGCGAACCCGAGCTCACCGAGCCGTCGGGCGAGCTCGTGCTGCCGGCGGTCCTGGTCCATCGTGGGTCCGTTGTGGTTGCGTGACTTGTTGTCTGACAACGTATACGTTGCCAGACCATGACGCAAGGACACCGACGTGACCGACACGTTCGCGCTCGACACTGATGAGCTCGGGGCGTTGCCGATCATCAACGCGTTCTGTGACCGGCTCGGACTCGACCGGCTGTTGGAGACGTTCGTCGGTCACGACGACGTGCGGCTCAAGCTCGCGCCCTCGACCGCGTTGGGTGTGGTGGTCCGCAACCTGCTGATCAGCCGGCGGCCGATCTATGCGTTGGGTGAGTGGGCTGAGATGTTCGATCCGGGTTTGCTGGGGCTGTCCGGCGACGACGTCGAGCTGCTCAACGACGATCGGGTGGGCCGGTCACTGTCGCGGCTGTTCGATGCCGACCGGGCCAGCCTGCTGACCCGGGTGGTCCTGGATGCGATCACCCACTTCGACATCGACGTGTCGCAGTTGCACAACGACTCGACCACGGTGACCTTCGCCGGGTCGTACGCGGCCGCGGACGGGCGCGCACGTGGCGGCAAAGCGACCCCGGCGGTGGTCCTTGGTCACAACAAGGACCACAGGCCCGACTTGAAGCAGCTGGTGTTCATCCTGACCGTGTCCGCCGACGGGGCCGTGCCGATCGCTCACCGGGTGGTCGATGGCAACACCAACCACGACGTGACCCACATCGACACCTGGGACGGTCTGGTCGCGTTGACCGGCCGGGCCGACTTCCTTTACATCGCCGACTCCAAGCTCGCGACCCGGTCGAACATGGGCCACATCGCCGAGCGTGGCGGCCGGTTCGTGGCCGTGCTGCCCGCGAGCCGCAAGGAGGACGGTGCGTTCCGCGACTGGATCGTCGAGCACACCCCGACCTGGACCGAGGCGCTGCGCCGACCGGCCCGCCGGGCCGACGACCCCGGCGAGGTCTGGCACACCACCCCGGCCCCGTGGCCCTCAAGCGAGGGCCACCGCATCGTCTGGGTCCGTTCCTCGTCCAAGATCGGCCGTGACGCCAACGCCCGCCACGACCGCATCGCCCGCGGCATCGCCGCACTCGACGCCCTCAACCAGCGGCTGTCGTCACCCCGCTGCCGCATCAAGACCCTCATGGCTGCCGAGCAGGCCGCCACCGCCGCGCTAACCAAAGCCGGCGCGGCCCGCTGGGTCACATTCGAGGTCGCCGCCGAGCAGGTCGAGACCTTCCGGCAGGAGAAACGTGGCCGCCCCGGGGCCAACACCCGCTACCGCAAGACCGTCCGAACCCACCTGTCGATCCGCTGGGCCACCGACGAGGACCGCATCGCCCGCGACGCCGCCTCCGACGGCTGCTTCCCGCTCATCTCCAACGACCGTCTCCTCGACGACGCCGGACTGCTAGTCGCCTACAAGTACCAGCCACACCTGGAGAAACGCCACGCCCAGCTCAAGGGCACCCAGCTGGTCGCACCGATGTTCCTACGCGATCCCGCCCGCATCGAAGCGCTGCTGTGCTGCCACTTCCTCGCGCTGCTCGTCCAAGCGCTGATCGAACGCCACCTTCGCACCGCCATGGCCGACGCCAGCCTCAACCAGATCTCGCTGTATCCCGAAGATCGCGGCTGCACAACGCCCACCACCGCCCGGATCCTTGAAATCTTCACCGGCCTCGCACGCCACCACCTCTACGACGCCCACGGCCAACTCGTGCAGACCTTCCACCCCGAACTCACCGACCTCCAACGACAGGTCCTCGACCTGCTCGACATCCCCGAGACCGTCTACACCCCCGCTCGATGATGGGGGGCCGAAAGCCATCCGAGAAGTGCGGAACGCGAGATAGAACGTCGTTGAGGGTGTGGACGGTGGGTTCATTTGGGCATGACCTGGGTTTACGATCCGGGGTCCGGGAGGGCGATCAGGACCGTCGTCGACGCGTCGTCCGAGAGACCTGCCGAAGTCACTCGAGCCGTTCGGCGATCCACGCGGCGAGCTCGTCCTCGCCGACGCTGCCGGCAGCGACACCTTCGATGATGGCAACGGTCTCGTCACCCTCCGCGTCGTCGCGTGGGTGGGTCCACGTCCCGCCGTTGCGCGCGACGAACTCGAGCGCGCACAGGTAGCCAACCCGCTTGTTGCCGTCCGGCAGCGGATGGTTGCCGATCAGCCGCGACGCGAGCACCGCAGTCTTGCGGGCAAGGTCGGGATAGAACTCGACACCGCCGAACTCGGCCGCCGACGCATGTAGCGCCGACTCGGCGAGCTCGATACGGCCGGCTCGTGCCAGGTCCTCGGCAGGGATGTCCAGAACCGCCTCGGCGATGAGCAGGAAGTCAGCCAGGTCGAGGTAGCGCCACGCCATCTACTGGGCGAGCCGGTCGAGGATCTTCTGGTTGTCCTCAATCGACCGCCGCAGGCGGGCGCGGAACTCTTCGTCCTGACGGCGCTCCGCGATCCGTGCCGTGATCGCCTGACGGATCTCCTCCGCGACCGGCACCCCGGCCGCCTTGGCAACCGCCTCCAACTCGGCAGCCTGCTCCTCATCGAGCCGTACGGTGAAACCCTTCGCCATGACCAACCTCCTCAGGGCTTGCATCGTGCATTACGATGCAAGATGCGTCAAGGGATAAGTCTCTGACGAGTTGCTCACACCTGAACCCTGAGCGTCCTTCATCACGGTCACGACGGGTAGCGAGACACGGACGCGCTCCGCCTGCCCAGAAGTGGCTACCAGCGTGCGGCCCTTCGCCGCAAGGGCCGTTATCCGGTCGACCGTTTGTTGGCAACGCGCGAGCTCCGTCAAGGGCCAGATTCGGTGCTATGATCGGGGCCATGGATCTCTCGAACGACGTGGAACCCGTCACGGCTCTCAAGCGCAGCGCCGCCGACCTCATCGCGCGGGCGACGGACCGGCACAGCCCGATCGTCATCACGCAGAACGGCAAGCCGACTGCGGTGTTGCAGGATGTTGACTCCTACCAACGCCAGCAGCGGGTGCTGCACGTGCTGAAGCTGATCGCGCAGGGGGAACAAGATCACCGGACTGGACGCGTGCATGACCAGGCGTCGGTAGATGAACGGGTCAGCGCTCGCTTGTCCGAGCGTCGCGGAGCGTCGTGAGCGACCGCTTCACCGTTCAGTGGACGCACACCGCCGTCGATGATCTCCTCAGCATCATCGACTACGTGGTGGATCGGGATGGAACAGAGGCGGCCGAGCGCCTGTACGGACAGATCACGCACGGTGTGGCTGGCCTGGAGACCATGCCGTTTCGATGTCGTGTCGTCCCTGAGCTCGAAGCTGAATCGATCGATGGCTACCGCGAGTTGCTCGTGAGCCCGTACCGGTTGATGTTCGCCGTCCGCGGGGCTGCGGTCGTCCTTCTCACGGTGCTTGACGGCCGACGTGATCTCGGCGAACTGCTCATCGATCGTGCCCTGCGCGAACGAGACTGACCCCGCCACAGTGACACGCGCGGTCCTTGGCCCGCAGGACCGCACTCGACGGCGTGGTCCTTCGCCGCCAGGACCGAAGTCCACGGCCCTCGGTTTACCGAGCCTCACGAGCGGCTCTTCGGCTGCCGGATCGGGGGACTTGAGATCGGTGGGTATGACAGCTTGAAGTAGCCCCGGTTGGAATCATGTTGATGGTTTGAAGTCGCCCCACCCCACGGACCGCCGAGGCCAACGGCGTGGGAAGCCCGAGGTCGGTGAGCAGGCCGACCACCGCGCCCGGAACGCCGCGGATGGCGCACGGCTCCCGATGGGTCCGTCGCGTTCAGGGGCCGGTGGTGCCAGCCAGGACCTGGCGGCACAGCCCGTGCAACGATCGCTGGTCCCGGCGGGCCTGGGCGCGCAGCAGGTCAAACGCCCCGTCAACGTCGATGCCGTGCCGTCCGGCGATGAGCCCCTTGGCCTGCTCGATCACGACCCGGCTATCGAGCGCATGGGGCAACTGCTCACTGAGCACGTGTGACTCGTTCAGGTTGCGCACGTTGACGACGTAGCCGGTCGCCAGCTCGGCCAGCATCTGGGCGGCATCGAGTTCCTCCGTCAGCCACGGCAACGCAGACGTGCGGTAGAGGTTCAACGACCCGATCGGATGCTGGTTGACGGGCATCGGCAGACCGGCGACCGCGCGTAGCCGTTCTCGATCGCCGCTGACACGTACTCGGGCCACCGGCACTCGGACGACAGGTCGTTACAGACCACCCGTTCGTGCGTGGCGAATGCATCGATACACGGCCCGACACCCGCGTGACCTGCGCGTCGGTGGCGGTGACCAGCCCGAGCGTCGTGTCCGGGTCGCCTACCCACACCCCGGCTCCATCGACATCGATCACCAGCGGGACCTGATCGGTCAGCCAGTACAACGCCTCACCGATGTCGTAGGACCGGAGCAGCCCCCGCGTGTACTCGCGGAAGGCATTGTTCAGGGCAGCGGCATCCACCATCGTTCGTGTCTTCCGGCAGGGAATATCCTGGTGGACCAGATCGGTGCGCCAAGGTGGAACCGGCGTCGGTACGTCAGGTTGCCGGCGGTGCCGCGGGTCGCTGTCAGGTCCAGGGACCCTGAAGCCTCGCCGTGCGTATGAAGCGTCCCGCGTCGGGGTTGGGGCTGGCGAGGCGGCCGCTGCGCGACGGTGTCGAGCGGCTGCGGGTCAGCCGTTGGCGAGCCTGGGCGTCGGGCTGCTCGCGGTCATCGCAGCGGTGGTCGCGTTGGCCGTGGCCGCGGTTGTGGCGGTGGCCGTCGCCGCGCTGCTGGGCTGGTTGAACCTCGACACGCTGGCGGGCCTGTTGGGAGCTGCGGGCGGGCTGAGCGTGGCTGCGGTGTCGGTCGCGTTCGCGGCAGTGCTCGCGTTCCTTGTCCAGGTGGTGGTCGGCCTGTGGCTGGGATGGTCGCAGTCGGTGACATCGGTAGCTGGCCGCGCGCGTTCGCTGCAGCCGCGCTGGGTCTGGCCGCGATCGTGCTGGTTGCGCAGATCCGGTTCGTGGGCCCGTTGCTGCGCGTCCTGATCGTGCTTCTCGGCGCCGGTGCGCTCACGCTGGCGATGTGGCACGGGTTGAGGAGCGGCAGGCGACAACGGCCCCGACCCGCCGCGTAGCACCGGCCGCACGGACCGCTTCGTGCTCAGCGTGATCGTGGGAGGACCAAGGTGGTACAGATGGCTCAGATGCCCTACCCGCGGCTGTTCAGACTCGTCGTCGTGGTGACGGTGTTCGGGATCGGTCACCATGTCGATCATGTGATCCACGGCAACCACGTCGGCTGGCCGCTGATCGCCGAGGTGACGCCGTTCACCTACAGCCTCGGCTTCTACCCGGTCGTGGCTCTCGGGTTGTACCTGCATACGCGTGGCCGGATCGGTCCCGGGTACTGGACGGTGCTGCTCATGGTGGCGTCTTCGTTCGTCGGCCTCGCCCACTTCGGACCGCTGGCGGTCGAGCCGCCTGAGGACATCCTGGGGCCATACGCATCTGCGGTCGCGGGCTACGTGACGCTGGGCTGGCTCATCTCCTCTCTGTTCATCCTGGTCACCAGCACCGTCTATGCGGCCCGCCTCTGGGTACGCCGACAGCGAGAACCATGAGTCGTCCTGCTTCTGACGGGCGGTCCGGTCGGACTCCCGGCATCGGTGTCGTTCGAGCAGGTCACCGCCACCGCTGGTCAGGACGCATGTGCCTGAACCCGGCCAGAAGTGTCTGATCGTCCCGTCGACGAACACGGCGACAGCCGTACCGTGGAGATGTCGAACTCCGCGGGATCCGTTCCGGTACGGCGACCGCGGGCGTGGATCGAAGCTTCGGGCAGCGCGCTACGGAGTTGGGTCTGGGTGACGAGGGTGGAGAATGCCGAGGCGAGGCTGAACATGCAGACGATGGGGAACACGACACGGCACCGACGCGGTTCAGGCCGCAGAAGCCTCGTGGCAGCAGCCCTCGCGGCGGCGGCGATGGTGACCATGGCCGGCCCTGCGCAGACCGACGAACACGACGAGGCTCCCGCGGGCCGAGCGCTCGCCGACGATCCCGATGCCGTGGCCGGATACGTCGACGAGCTGATGGCGCAACGCATCGGCGTGGAGGTCCCGGGGGCGAGCGTGGCGGTCGTGAGTGGGGACGAGATCCTGCACCTCGGTGGCTACGGGGTGGCGGATGTCACGACCGGCGAGATGGTCGATGCGCGAGACACGGCGTTCAACGTCGGGTCGGTCAGCAAGCTGGTGACCTTCACTGCAGTGATGCAGGGCGTCGAGGACGGCAGCTTGGATCTCGATGCCGACATCGGGACCTACCTGGACGGTTCCGATGCTGCGTTCAGCCACGATGAGTACGCGCCGGTGACCCTGCGTCACCTGGGGACCCACACCGCCGGGTTCGAGTCCGTGGCCAACCCCGGGATGGTGACCGATCCGGCGGATCTGCCGAGCCTGGAGGAAGCGGCGGCAGCCGAGGACCGTCCGCGACGGATCCGAGCTCCCGGGGAGTTCGTCAACTACTCCAACTTCGGTGCCCTGCTGGCCGGCCACATCGTCGAACACACCCAGGGCGCCGGCTTCGACGCCTACACCGAACAACACATCTTCGCACCGCTGGGGATGACCCGCGCCACGTTCGCCCAACCCCGCCCCGAGGGCCATCCCGGACGGCTGGCGGCATCACACACCGGCGGGGACGGTGCCTTCGAACGAGCTGATCCGATCTACATCGGGTGGCGTCCCGCGGGATCGTTGAGCGCGAGTGCGAGCGACATGGCCGCGTTCATGCAGGCAAACCTGCAGGGACGTGGATCGAATGAGGCCGAGGGAGACGGGTCGGGTGGGGCTCGGGTCCTCGCGCCCGAGACGCTCGAGTCGATGCACGAGGCACACCACGTCCGCCACCCTGCGGTCGGTGCCGCCCGCTACGGCTTCTTCGAGCACGCCTTTGACCCGGACCTGATCCGCCACGACGGCGCGACCGTCAACGACACCGCCGAGCTGCTGCTCGCGCCGGCCGACGACCTCGGCGTGTTCGTGGCGCTCAACATCCGCGGGACCGCCTCCCCCATCGAGCTCGCGGAGGAGATCGCCGACGCCCTCGGTGCGGTGTCGGAGCCGACCGAGCCGTCCCCGGTCGAGGCGGCGGCGCAGGCCGAGCAGCGGGCCCAGGCCGTCGCGGGTGAGTACCGCTCGACGATGGCGGACGCCCCCGATCTGGCGCGACTCTTCGGTGTGATCGCCAGCATCACCCTCGAGCCGGGCGACCCAGGCGAACTGCACCTGAGCAACCTGGAGATGCAGGAGCGGTTCATCGAGACCGAACCCTACGTCTACCAGCGGGCCGACGGGCAGGACACCGTTGCCATCGAGATGATCGACGACACACCCTCGAGGATGCATCTGAGCAGCCAGCCCCAGACCACGTTCGTCACCGTGCCCGCAACCGAGCGCCTCCCCGTGCTCGCGACCCTGCTCGGCGCCGCGTTGGCCGTCTACCTGGTCTCGGTTGTCGGTTGGGCCGTGATCGGCATCCGCCGGCGTTTGCGCCGGCGATCCCACACGCCCACCTCCGGCACCGCGGACACCGCGGGCCAGCACACCGACGCGCAGCAGGCGGGATCGAGCACCACCCATCCGGTCCACCGTGACCACAGCGCAGACAGGCCACATCGACCCGGTCGGCTCGCCAAGGCCACGGCGGTCGCACTGGGTCTGACGGCCTGGGTGTGGGTGCTGCTGATGGTCGCAGCGTTCGCGACCTACGGCCAGGCGATCGCGCTGCGCCCATGGCCGGTCCAGATCGCCTCCCTGCTGCCGTATGTGATCGCCCTCCTGTCCGTCGCGACCCTCGGGGGCGCTGTCACGGCGTGGCGCGCCGGCGCATGGAGCACATGGGTCCGTGTGCACCATGCGATCCTGGGTGTGGCCGGTCTGGTGGTGCTGTGGCCGGTGCACGTCCTCGGCATGCTCTAGCCCCGATCGGCGACCCACACACAGACCCGAAGCGGCAACGACCTCGAGGGTCTGGCCGGACCCTGGTTGACAGTCGATGCCCTCGACAATGGTCGAGGGGGCAGTCGGTCACTCCCAGCTGGCCGAGACGAAACCGTCGGGGTTGACCGGCCAGTTGCCGGCGTCCAACCTGAGCTCGTCGAGCGGCCCACGATCGTCGAACGCGACCGCGACCACACAATCGGGCTGGTCGGTGGGGCTCACCAGCGTGAAGGTGATCGCGCCGTCCTGCGGTGGGACGTTGCGCAGCAACCCGACCCGTCCCCCGGTCGGCTCGCCCTTGATCTCGCTGATGTAGGCCGTCCCGGTGTCGCTCTGGCCGATGCCGTCGACGATCCCGCCGTTCGCGGCCCCCGAGAACGTGACGGGAAGGTCGTCGGTGGTGACGTTGCCGAACGGGAACAGTGCGATGTGCAGTGCCTGGCGGACGGGACCGGGGATCGGCTCCGGGCCGTTGGTGTAGGAGGTGCGGCTGGCATAGAACTCGATCGGCTCGCCTGCCGGCGCGGACATCGGTGCCATCGGCGACATCAGGTAGGTCTGGTTGTTGGTCCGGTAGATGTCCGGGTGCACGGGGGTGGTTCCACGCCGCAGCACGCACCAGGAACGAGGCCATCTGGCCGCGGGTGACCGGCTCCGCGGGGTGGTAGTCGCCGTCCCGATCCTCGGCGATCGCCGAGGCGGCCACACAATCGATACTGCGCCGATGCACCGAAGCAGCGGCATCGCGATCCGGGACACGGTCGATGGTTCACCGCCGGTCACGGTCGCCCGTTCCCTGGAACGCCGTCGGCCGATTCCCGGGTTTCGCGCCGTCCGGAGGGCAGGCGCGGATGGTGAGCACCTCCACGCTCGGCTTCCATGACCACCACGTCATCGACGTGCGTCTGTCCCACCCTACGAGACGAACCGCCCCTCAGCTGCACGCAGCCCCGGCCGCGTGCAAGCGGATCACCTGCGCTCGCGGCCGCCGACGATCGCTGCGGTGAGCGGCGCCGCGCGAGAACTTCTCCGCCCGACGGACACGTTCATCGGCCACCCTCAGTGGGACCTGCTGAACTCGAGCCACGCAGCGGCGACGATGAAGAGCGCCATGCCGATGACGGCCACGAGACCGGAGTGAGCGCCCAGCGCGATGGTCGAACCCACGAGCGCGACGAGCGCCCCGATCGGTGCCCCCGACCGGCGTAGCACCACGCTGATGGCGCTCACCGCGAGGAGATAACCCACGCCACCGATCGCCGCGGCGGCGAGCAGGGTCGGCGAGGTGTGCAGATACTGCACGACCTCGGCGACGCCGGCCTGTTGTTCGGCCGGCAGCGTCTGACCTTGTCGGACCAGCAGCCCGGTCCCGATGCCGACGATCGCGACGAACGCGAGGTAGCCCGCCGCGTAGATGACGATGCCGGCCCGTGCCACCGCAGCCAACAGATCGCGGTGGCCGGAGACCAGCAGGTACAGCCCGACACCGACCAGAGCCAGGGATGGGAACAACAGCAAATGGCCGGCGAGCCAGGTGTCGACGACCGGGGCCACGTTGTCGTACACGTCGTCGCCGGCGTGGGGATGCAACCACATCGCCACGGCCGCACCGAGCGGGGCAGCGAAGAGCACGACGCGGCGCAGTGCGGTGCCGACCGCGCCGTGACCGGTCGTACGACGCGCTGTTTCGTTCGTCTGGGTCATGGATCATCCTCCGCTAGCTGTCGCGTCCATCCGCAAACGCGCGGCCGTCCCTTCCCTTTCAAGCTACGAACTCGAGGCAGCTACGGGTACCCGACGACGGACGAACGGTCGTGGACCACCCCAGTTCCCGGCTGTTGCGAACACAGCTGCGTCCCGGCCAGTCGTGGGTGGCCATTGGTGGGTGAACGATCCGGTGCGCGTTCCTACGGTGGTTTCAGGCACCGCAGATCGGAGCGTTCATGTCGAGTTCGCAGACCACCCAGCACACCTCCCGAACGGCGTCTCCCCGTCAGGAGAAACGCCGCGCGCGACTCTGGGCAGTGGGGGCCGGGATCGCACTGCTCGTCGCGATCGCGTGGGGTGCGGTCGTCGTGGCCGGCTGGGGCGCGATGATCGAGGATCTGCCCCGCACCGAGGTTCCCGGTGAGGTGGCGGTCGAGATGGCGCAGGGCGAGGGTCAGGTCGTCTACGTCGAACGCGAGACGTGGGTCGCGGTGACGCCCCTGGACATCGACGTCGAGCTCGAGGTGAGCGGTCCCGACGGTGACCCGGTGCCCGTCGAGCCCTACGACACGCTGGTCGACTACCGGTGGTTCGGGGTCGTCGGGCAGGCATACGCCACCTTCGACGCCACCACCAGCGGCACGCACATCGTCGCCGTCGAGGGCCAGGTCGACGCGGACACCCGGATCACCGTCGGGCCCAGTCTGAGCACGTGGCCGTTCTGGCAGCTCGCGGGACCCGCCGTGCTGCTCGTGTTGGCGCTGGCCCTCGGGATCGCGGCACTCGCAGTGTGGCAACGCGGCCGGACGACCGCCTCGGACGGATCCGACTGACTCCCACCGGCCCTACCGGCGGGAACGAGTCGGCGACCCGGCGCGCTGGGCAGGCCCGACAGGGTGCCCCGCCGTGAACCAGTCGAGAACCGACGGCAGCGAGGCTCCCGCGCCGCGGGTCATCGCCGCCGGATCGTGATGTCTCCCGCGGTGGTCTCCGCCGCGATCGAGCGGTCCGAGCCCGGCTCCGTACGCACGTCCACCTCGATGGTCCCGACGGTGGTGTCGGTCGACACGCGGTAGACCTCGTCGGGGACGGTGATGTCGATCTCGCCCGCGGTCGTGGACACCTCGAGGCTCCGGGGTGGCGCGACCGCGTCCACCACGATCCGGGCGGCCGTGCTCTGCAGCGTGGCGGACGGCCCCTTGAAGTCGAGCAGCTCGATCTCGCCCGCGGTGGCGTCGATCTCGACCTGCCCATCGAAGCTTCGGACCTCGATCGGACCGGCCGTGGTACTCACGCGCATGCTCGTCAGCTCGCCGGGCGGCACGACCAGTTCGTGGTCGACGCGGCACTCGGAGAACACGCCCCGTCGCTCACACCGGCTGCTCACCGCCAGAGTGCCGGCCGTGACGTCGACCTCGGAGCTGGCACGGTCGAGCAAGCCGGAGGTCAGCCGCGAGGTCACCACCACGTCCGGACGATCCTCCACGACGATGGTGATGGCGCCGGCCACGGCCTGCAGGTCGAGTACATCGATCTCGCCAGCCGGGATCGATCGTTCCTGCGTCGTCGTCTCCTCGGTCGTCGTCGCCACCGTCCACAGCACCACGACGAGCACCACGCCCAGCACGACGACGACACCGAGGATCCGCAACACGATCCGCAACACACCCCCACCCCCACCCCCGCCGGGATCGCCGCCCGCCCGAGAAGGAGGTGGTGGCGCGGATGGCGGCTGTGACATCGAGGATCCAACGACGAGGGCGGACCTGTCGACCGTACCGACCCGAACCGATCAGCTGCATCGTGTTCTGCGCACCGACGCATCCGCGGGGGTTTTTACGCGCATCCCGGGGACTGGGCGGACCTCCATGCCGGCGAGACGCACTCGCACGAGCTGGTGCAGCAGCTGCTCGACATGGTGCGACGTCCGGCGCTGCTGTCGTTTGTGGCGGCGGCGTTCCCTGGGGGTGGAGAGCCCACGTCCCCGTCGATCCCGGAGCTGTCAGCCGTCGACGGCGGTGCGGTCCTCGACGCGCCCGGCCGTCCGCGTGTGGTGCACGTGCCGGGCACACCCTCCTGGCACCGCATGCGAATCGCATCGCTGAGGTCGCAGAACCGATGGGGTCGGATCAGCAGGGCCTGGTTGTCACCGTCGAGTTCGAACAGCCGCTGGAGAACGACGCGGCCTACCCCTGAGGTCTGCGCCATCGACACCGAAGGAAAGCCGATCACAGGAGTGGTGTGGCTCGTGCAAGGCAACCGAGTGGCGGTGGTCAGCCCTCGCTGGGGACGACATCGCCTGCGGCTACTGACCAACGACGCTCCGACCGGTTGCAGTCACCCGTTGAACTCGCACCCGTTGCTGCTACCCGCTACTCATCATCAACAGCTGTGCGGTCCTCGGCCCGCAGGACCGCGATCGCCGTCGTGCAGTTGCAGCAGGTAGGAGGGCGCCTGCTCAGGTGAGGTAGACGCGCAGCGCCTCGCGCACGATGTCGGACTTGTGGACGCCTTCGCTATCGGCCCGCTGTTCGAGCAGGTCAGCGAGGTCATCGTCGAGTCGGGCGTTGACGGTGGGGGATGGTCCCTCGCCCTTCGCCAGACGCGGACGGCCCCGTCCCGTCGGGCGCACGTGGATCTGGCGCGGCGGATACCCCGCTGCGGCGTCGTCGGCGAGGCGCTCCGCAACCTCGTCGGTGACCTTGACGCTTGTGCGTCGCTTCTTGGACTCGCTCATGGTTGGTCCTCCCTCGGGAGGTAGCGCTCATAGGCCCTACGTAGCTTCATCGCATGGATGACAACTTCGTCGTCGTCGATGTCGTCGACGGTGATGACTTCCAGCATGCGGCCCGTGCGGTCGGGGCCGATGTAGAGCACCCCATCGATGTGGTCGACGTTCGTCTCAACTGGGCCGGCGGCTACCGCGTTGTCGACCGCGTGCTGGATGTCCGGGTCAACGATCCCATGACGGCGAGCGCTGTCCCTGATCTCCATCGGATAAATGTATCACAGTATTGTTCTGTCGCGT
Source organism: Nitriliruptoraceae bacterium (assembly GCA_007136095.1). Classification (GTDB taxonomy): domain Bacteria; phylum Actinomycetota; class Nitriliruptoria; order Nitriliruptorales; family Nitriliruptoraceae; genus CSSed11-175R1. Next base: position 409 of record SLHP01000217.1, on the reverse strand, counting down.
TGTCGGCACGACTGCGGCGAGTGAGGGCTGAGGACGCGGTCCTTGGCCCGCAGGACCGCCGTCAACGACCTCGGCCCAACTGGGCAATGTGTACGGCAGCTGCCGCAGATGCAGACCAAGGACGGAGAGCTCGATCATCAATCGGCAACCAGGCCGGCCGCGTGTGAGTGCGTGCTCGATTGTCGCCGTGCGGCGCCGGTCAGGACCCGTCGCCAATGTGCCAGGAGGTAGCGGAAGGGCTCGAAAGGGATGCGACCGCATGCCCAAACGCGCGATCATGGCCAAGAATCCAGGACTCCCAGCACCGTGAGATGGGGACCCTGAACCGAAACGGCTGAGAACGCCGCCGGATCGGGTGGTTCTGTTGGTTTCTTGTCGTTGGGGTGCTCGCTTCCGTGCTCTCAATCTG
>SLHP01000080.1 GCA_007136095.1 Nitriliruptoraceae bacterium | reverse complement strand
CACGGGATCCCGATCGTCACCGCGACCATGGACCTCACCGGGGTCCTGTGCCTGGTCGCCGCCATCACCCTGCTGCAGGTGGGAGCCTGAACATGAAGAGCCGACGAACCGTCAAGGAACTGCTGGTCGGGGCCAAGGACGCCGCCGAGCTGATGGTCGATCTCGCCTACGCGGCCATCTACTTCGGCGACGAGTCCCTGGCCAAGGAGGTGCTGCGCCTGGAGGACCGCGTCGACGAACTCCTGATCGATCTGCGTGCCGTGTGCATGCTGGCCGCACGCACCCGGGAGGACGCCGATCAGTTGGCCGGCGTGCTGTCGCTGGCGGTGTCGATCGAGGGCATCGCCGACTCGGCCGAGGACATCGCACGGGTCGTGCTCAAGGATCTGGGCATCCCCACCGAACTCCGCGATGACCTGCGGCACGCGACGGAGATCACGGCGCGCGTCCGGGTCCGCGAGGAGAACCAGTTGGAGGGTGCCTCGCTGCGTGATCTGGGGATCCCGACACGCACCGGGATGTGGTTGATCGCGATCCGTCGGGACGTCGACTGGGTCTACGGACCCAAGGGTGACGAGGTGCTCCGCGAGGGCGACGTGCTGTTCCTCCAGGGTCCGCGCGAGGGGATCGACGAGGTCCGGCAGCTCGCCGGGGGCACCCCGCGGGAGCTGCCACCCCCGCCCGAGCGGGCGAAGCTGTCGAACCTCGACCGGGCCGTGGACATCATGGTCGAGCTCAAGGACGCCTCGGAGGTCGCGGTCGGACTCGCGTACTCGGCCATCCTGTTGCAGGACGTGGCGCTGGCCACCGAGGTCGGCGTGATCGAGGACCGGTCGGACGAGCTGTTCCACCAGTTGGAAGGGTGGGTCCTGCGCGCAGCGGCGGAACTGGAGGACCCCGAGGAACTGCGTGGGATGCTGCACCTGGCGGCGGCCGCGGAGCGCATCGTCGATTCCGCCCAGTCGATGTGCCGGATCATCGAGGACGACGGGCCGCCCCACCCCATCATCGCCGCCGCGCTGACCGAGGCCGACGAGATCGTCGCGGAGGCCATCATCGCTGCCGGGAGTGCCGCCGACGGGCACAGCCTGCGTGAGCTCCGCCTGCACACGGCGACGGGTATGGAGGTGCTGGCGATCCAGCGTCGTGACCGATGGTTCTACCGCCCGCGGTCGACCCGGCAGATGGAAGCCGGCGACCGGCTGTTGGCCATCGGCCCGGAGGAGGGCGCACAACGGCTGCGGGACGTCTGCGGTGACCAGCGTCCGGAGGGCGAAGAAGGCTGGCACGAACGCGCGGACGAGGATGACGACGACTGATCCACCGAGCGGGTCAGCGATCGCTGCCGGCGAGGCGGGTCAGGCGGGCTGGAGCGCCGACACGACCCCTTCGAGGTCGCGCTTGTAACGGCCGAGCCGCCGCCCCTTGAGCAGGGACAGGCTGGCCCGCGGCCCGTCCAGACCATCGCCACGATCCTGGCCGGCCTTGCCGACGCCGGGCCAGTCCAACGGCACGTGCTGCCACGCCTCGAGGACCGGCACGAGGTAGACGGGGGTGCCGTCCGGCAGGGTGAGGTCGGACGACAACCCGGTGCGCAGGAGCTGGTCGTGGACGTGGGCGATGGCCTGTTCGCCGGCCGGAACCTGTGCTTTGTTGAGCCCGTAGAGTTCCAGGTCGGGGACGTCGAACCGGGCGGCGCCGTGGGTGCGCACCCACCAGGTCCCTTCACCGTCGCTGACGGTGACGATCGCATCGTCACGCTCGACCGCGCCGACGGACAACCGGTTCATCCAGGCCTCGTCGCGGTCGGTGACGGCGGACAGGTCACGGACACCGATGACGCGTCCACGCAGCTGCCGGGACAACGCCTGGAGCAACTGGGCCTGTCGTTGCATCCCGATCGTCGGGCCGTCCTCACCCAGGTAGGTCTCGGTGCGCAGCAGGTGGGCGTCCCCGTCATGGAGGTACCGCACGACGCCCTTCTGCATGCGGCCACCCCAGTGCAACTCCTGCGCGAGATGGCCCTCGTTGCGGACCGCGGTCGCACGGTCGATGTCACCGGCGGCACGGGCATCGGCGACGAGCGCGCCGACGTCCTCGACGGGGCCGTCGACCACCAGCGCGATCGACGAGGTGTACTTCTCCGCCACGTGGGGCCTCCTGCTGCGGGCGTCTGTGTCCAAGGGTACGAACACGTGGCCGCGCCTGGATCACCGCGATCGTCCGGACGGCGAGGTTCGTCGGTGCGTGGCTACAGCCCCAGGTCGCGGGAGATCAGCAGCCGCTGGACCTCGGAGGTCCCCTCGCCGATCTCCAGGATCTTGGCGTCCTGGTAGAACCGGCCGACCCGGGTATCGGTCGTGAAACCCATCCCGCCGAAGATCTGGGTGGCCTCACGGGCGGCCGTCACGGCCTGCTCCGAGGCGTACAGCTTCGCGATCGACGCCTCGCGCTTGTAGGACTGCCCCGCCATCTTGCGGCGGCAGGCGTAGCGGTACATCTGCCGGGCGGTCTGCGCCGCCACCTCGAGGTCGGCGATCTTGAACGCGATCGCCTGTTGCTTGCCGATCGGGCCGCCGAACGCCTCGCGTTCACCGGCGTAGCGGACGCATTCATCGACGCAGCCCTGGATCATCCCGACCGCCAGGGCTGCGATCGCGATGCGCCCATCGTCCAGGGTCTTGAGGAACTGGCGGAACCCCGCACCCCGTTCCCCGAGGGTGTTGGTGACGGGGACCCGGACCCCGTCGAAGGTCAGCTCGCGGGTGTCGGAGGCGTGCCAGCCGATCTTCCGGTACGGCGGCGCGATGGACAGGCCGGGCGTGTCGACCGGCACGATGATCGAGGTCATCTCCTTCTCACCGGTCCAGGCGGTCACCGTGACGATCGAGGTCATGTCGGTGCCGGCGTTGGTGATGAACTGTTTGGACCCGTCGATGACCCAGCCATCTCCGTCCTGCACCGCGCGGGTCCGTGCCGTGCCGAGGACGTCCGAACCGCCACCGGCCTCCGTCAGGCCGAAGGCGCCGAGCTTCTCGCCGCGGCACAACTCCGGCAGCCAGCGCCGCTTCTGTTCGTCGGTGCCGAACTCGTCCAGCGGTGCCGCGCCGAGCCCGACCCCGGCCTCCAGGGTGATGCCGACGGACTGGTCGACCCGGCCGAGTTCCTCGATCGCCAGACACAGGGTGAGGTAGTCACCGTCCATCCCACCGAACTCCGAACCGAACGGGATGCCGAACAGCCCCATCTCGCCCATCTGCTGGATGATCTCGATCGGGAAGCGACCCTCGGCGTTGAAATCCGCGGCGGCGGGCGCGACGACCTCGTCGGCGAACGCCGCGACGACCCGCCGGAACTGCTCCTGTTCGGGTGTGAGTTCGAAGGGTGATGGGACGGCCATGGCGGACTCCGGGCGACGGCGGGGACGGTCCTGCGCAGGTTACTTGGACATCAAACCATCCTGGGCAGCAGGTGTGGAACCGAACCGGGTCAGGCGCGATCGATGTGGAAGACATCTCCCACGTCGACGATCTCTCCGCCGCTGTCGGACGCGAGGATCAGCCGTCCCGAGGCATCGATGCTGGTGGCACGCCCGACGACGACCTGACCACCCGGGCGCTCGACGCGCACCTCGCGACCGATGGTGGCACACAGCGGCCGGTAGGCGGCCAGCAACCCCTCAGGCTCCACCGACAGTTGCTCCATGCGGGATCCCAGCTGCTCGAGCAGGTCGACGAGCACCTGCGCGCGATCCACGTCGCCGCCGGTCTCCTCGGCGAGCGAGGTCCACCGGATCGCGTCGCCCGACCGCTCGACGCCGCGCCAGTCCAGGTTCAGGCCACACCCGATGAGCAGGACCGTCGGGCCGTCGGGCAGGGTGTGGCGCTCCACGAGGATGCCGGCCGCCTTGCGACTGCCAAGCAGCACATCGTTCGGCCACTTCAGGCTCGGGGCAGCCCCCGACGCACGGTAGGCAGCGGCGACGGCCAGCCCGGTCGCGAGCGGCGCCAGGCCGGCGTTGGCAACCGGCGCCGTGACGGTCGCGGTGACCGCGAGGTTCGCCGGGCCGCCGGGGCCCCTGACGTCATCGCGCCAACTCCGCCCGGCCCGACCGCGGCCGGCGGTCTGGGCGTCCGCCACGACGACCAGCCCGGGCCGCCGACCGAGCCGCAACTGCTGCAGGGCGAGGTCCTGCGTGGAGCCGACCTCGGCCTGGTGCGTGATCCCCTGCCAGACCGTGGAGGCCAGCAGGCACGCGCGCACGCGAGGATCGGCGGACGGATCCGTGCCATCTCCCGCTTCGCGAGCCTGCGCCACATCACACCGATCGGTCGGCCGCCAGGACCGTACAGCGCCGGGACTAGGCTGCGCCGTCGGACGTCCACCACGCCGGAGGGACCCACCAGTGGCCGAGACCACGCAGGACAAGCTCGCGGAACTCGCACGTCGCCAGGCCGAGGCCAGCGCCGGCGGTGGCGAGGAGGCGATCGCCAAGCAGCACGACCGCGGCAAGCTCACGGCGCGGGAGCGACTGGACATCCTGCTCGACGACGGGTCGTTCGTGGAGATGGATGCGTTCGCGGTGCACCGCACGACCGGCTTCGGGATGCAGGACAAGAGGATCCTGGGTGACGGCGTGGTCACCGGTCACGGCACGATCGACGGCCGCAGCGTGTGCGTGTTCAGCCAGGACTTCACGGCGTTCGGGGGGAGCCTCGGCGAGGTCTTCGCCGCCAAGGTCGTCAAGATCATGGACCTGGCGGAGAAGATGGGTGTGCCCGTCATCGGCCTGAACGACTCGGGTGGGGCACGCATCCAGGAAGGCGTGGTCAGCCTCGGTGGCTACGGCGACATCTTCCTGCGCAACGTGCGGGCCTCGGGCGTGATCCCGCAGATCAGCGCGATCATGGGTCCCTGCGCCGGTGGGGCGGTCTACTCGCCGGCCATCACCGACTTCGTGTTCATGGTGCAGGACACCTCGCACATGTTCATCACCGGCCCGAACGTCATCAAGACGGTCACCGGTGAGGACGTCACGATGGAGGAGCTGGGTGGCGCGATGACCCATGCCGGCACGTCGGGTGTGGCGCACTTCGCGACCCCGGACGAACAGTCGTGCCTCGAGGACATCGCCTACCTGCTGTCGTTCCTCCCCTCGAACAACCTCGAACTGCCACCGGCCGTCACCCCCACCGACGATCCGGAGCGGGTGATCGACGAGCTCGACACGTTCATGCCCGACAGCCCGAACGTGCCCTACGACGTCCGCGACATCGTGCGCCACGTCGTCGACGACGCCGAGTTCCTGGAGGTCCAGCAGCACTACGCGCCGAACCTGGTCATCGGGTTCGGACGACTCGACGGCAAGCCGGTCGGCATCGTCGGCAACCAACCGCAGCACCTGGCGGGTGTGCTGGACATCGACTCCTCGGAGAAGGGTGCGCGGTTCGTGCGCTTCTGCGATGCGTTCAACATCCCGGTCGTGACGTTCGTGGACGTGCCGGGGTTCATGCCGGGCACCGACCAGGAGTACGGGGGGATCATCCGCCGCGGCGCCAAGCTGCTATACGCCTACGCCGAGGCCACCGTGCCGAAGCTGACGGTGATCGTGCGCAAGGCCTACGGGGGTGCGTACGACGTCATGGGATCGAAGCACCTGGGTGCGGACATCAACCTCGCGTGGCCAACGGCCGAGATCGCCGTGATGGGCGCGAAGGGGGCGGTCAACATCCTCTACCGGCGTGAGCTGCAGGCAGCCGACGACCAGGACGCCATGCACGCCGAGTTCGAGGAGATCTACAACCGCGACCTCGCCAACCCCTGGAAGGCCGCCGAACGCGGCTACGTGGACGCGGTGATCATGCCGTCCGAGACCCGCCGCGAGCTCATCAAGGCGCTGACCTTCACCGGGGCGAAGCGTGAGGCCCGACCCGCCCGCAAGCACGGGAACATCCCCCTGTGAGCGCGTCCGAGGCCACCACCGACAGCTTCGAGGTAGCGACCACGGACGGTGCCACGCTGCGGGCCGTGGTCCATGCCGGCGGGGTCCCGACCCCGGAGCAGACGGCGGCGGTCGCGGCCGCCCTCATGACGGCGGGTGGCACGGACGACCAACCGCCGAACGTCACGCAGCGGCCCGACTGGCAGACCGCCGCCCTCCGCGAAGGCGTTGGTGCCGCGCGGATCTCGGACCGTGCGGACCTGCGACGCCCCCATGGACCGGTGTGAGCGGTGTCCCGTCGCGATGATGGTGAGGCGGGGCACGATCCCGACACGCCGCCGGACGCCGAGGACCCGCTGGCGGCGCTAGGCGACCGTGACCTGTCACGGGCAGCCCACCGACTCACGGCACGCATCACGCTGATCGGTGCGCTGGTGCTGCACCTCATGGTGGGTGCCCTGCTGCCGACGACCCCGCAGTTGGCACCCGCCTGGGCGCTGCCGGTGTTCGCCACGTTGTGGTTCGTGATCGCGGCACTGGTCCTGCGGTGGTACCGCATCCGGGCGATCACCACCCTGCTGCTACCGATGGCACTGGTGGTGGTGTGGCTCGCAACCCTGTGGGCTGGCTCGAACCTGTTCGGGTGGGGGGGCTAGTTCAGCCCACCATGTCCGCTTCCTGGCCGGTCGGCCCCAACTCCTCGAGGGCCTCCTGGGCCTCGTCCTCGGTCGCGTAGATGGTGACCGTGGTCTCCATCCCCGCTTCCCGGTGGCCGGGGACGTTGCAAATGACCGTCCACTCACCCGGGAACAGCAGCACGTTGCCTTCGGCGGTCTCACCACCCATCGATCCGGCGACCGCGTCGCCGTCGGTGCCGCCCATGAACGACGATCCATCGGCGGCCCCGATGAACTCGATGTTGTGGTAATCGTTCCCGACGTTCGGGCCGATCACGTCGATGTCACCGGTGACGGCGATACCGTCCACCCACTCGAAGAAGAACTCGCCCATCTCGACCTCGAGCTCGCCGCCCGGCCCGACGGGCTGGATCGATTCGCAACCCTCGGTCCCCGGGGGACACTCCAGGCCTTCGGCGTCCGCAGCGCCGGCCGGGATGGTGGAACAGCCGGCAAGCAGAAGGCCTGCGGCAGCGAAACCGAGGAGGGAACGTCGCACGACGGCGCTCCTTGAGGGTCGTCGGGCAGGTCGTCACGACCTGCAGGGCAGGCGCAAGCGTACCGTGACCGCCGTGGCCCTCCGGCATCACACGTGGGGTGCCTCAGTCGACCGTGAGCTCACCGCGCATCGTCGCCGAGTGACCGGGGATCGTGCACACGAACTCGTAGGTGCCGGCATCGAGTTCGATGCTTCCCACGCCGGTCTCGCCGGCTGCACAGACCGCGACCTCGTCGCCGGTTGCGATGATCACCAGGTTGTGGTGGACCCTGTCCTCGCAGGTCAACGCGAACTCGATCTCCCCGGCCGGTGCGTGCAGTTCATCGGGTTCGAACAGCAGGTCGTCCGTGCCAAGCACCCGCAGGGCGTCGTCGCTGATCGCAACCTCGTCAGCCCCCGAGCCGTCAGCATCGCCGTTCCCGCAGGCGAGGAGGACGACCGCCATCGCCAGGATCAGCAGCGACCGTCGCACCACCGATGCGCGAGAGGTGTTCGCCGAACCCGCCATCATCATCCTGTCCGTCGCGACCGTGCGCCGGTGCCCGGCGGATCCCCAGCGTGCCACGTTCCGGACGGGCCATGGACACGCACCGCCGCCGACACCAGGGTCCGGGCCAGCGCTCACTACGCTGCTGCCGTTCCCCCTGCACCCCACCCCGCTGTCCGGAAGGTCCTGCCGTGTTCGACGCCGTGCTGGTTGCCAACCGTGGTGAGATCGCGATCCGGGTCATCCGGGCCTGCCAGGAACTCGGCGTCCGTGCCGTCGCGGTCTACAGCGACATCGACCGGGACGCGCCACACGTCCGGCTCGCCGACGAGGCCTACCTGTTGGGACCGGCATCGCCCGCCGCGTCGTACCTCAACATCGACCGCATCCTCGAGGTTGCTGCCGAGGCCGGGGTCGACGCGATCCACCCGGGGTACGGCTTCCTGTCCGAGAACGCTGACTTCGCGGCGGCGGTCACGCAGGCCGGGTTGACGTTCGTGGGTCCTCCGGCCGAGGCGATCCGGCGCATGGGCGACAAACTGTCGGCGCGGGAGGTCGCACTGAACGCCGGGGTCCCGGTGGTGCCCGGCACCCTCGAGCCCACCAGTGACCCTGCGGTCGCCATCGAGTTCGGGGACGAACACGGCTACCCCGTCGCGGTCAAGGCGATGTTCGGGGGCGGTGGTCGCGGCATGAAAGTGGTGCACAACGCCCCCCAGATGAAGGAGGCGCTGGCCGCGGCCGAGCGTGAGGCGCAGGCGGCGTTCGGTCGGGCCGAGTGCTACCTGGAGCGCTACCTCGAACGACCCCGGCACGTCGAGATCCAGGTGCTCGGCGACCTCGACGGCACGATGGTCCACCTCGGCGAGCGTGACTGTTCGTTGCAGCGCCGTCACCAGAAACTGGTCGAGGAGGCGCCAGCGCCCGGGGTCACGCCGTCCGTACGTGACGCGATGGGGACGGCCGCCATCAAGGTCGCCATCGAGATGGGCTACACCAACGCCGGCACCTGCGAGTTCCTGCTGGACGCGGATGGCCAGACCTTCTACTTCCTGGAGATGAACACCCGGCTGCAGGTCGAGCACCCGGTCACGGAACTGGTGACCGGCATCGATCTGGCGCAGGCCCAGCTGCGGATCGCCGCCGGGGATGGCATGGGCATCGCGCAGGAGGACGTGCGCCTCACCGGTCATGCCATCGAGGCGCGCATCAACGCCGAGGAGCCCGCAGCGAACTTCATGCCGACGCCGGGACTGATCGATGAACTGCGCGCGCCCCTGGGTCCGTGGGTGCGGTTCGACACGGGGGCGGAGTCGGGCTACGAGGTGCCACGCGACTACGACTCCATGATCGGCAAGTTGATCGTGTGGGCGGAGACCCGCGACGGTGCACGGGCGCGGATGCGCCGTGCGCTCGACGAACTGGTCCTGACCGGCATCCCCACCACCGTGCCCTTCCACCGGCTGGCGATGGAGAACGAGCAGTTCGCAGCAGCGGAGCACGCGACCATCTCGGTCGAGAACGAATGGGACCTGTCCGGGCTCGAGCCCCAGACCACCGGCGACGGGGAGGCAACGGAGACCGGCCCGGCCCGCGACCTGACCGTCGAGGTCGGCGGGCGCCGCCTGGAGGTCCGGGTGTTCGGGGAGTTCGGGGGCGGTTCGGGCGGTGGTGGTGCGCCGGTCCGTCGGCGCCCCCGCGGCGGGTCGAGCAGCGGAGCGGTGAAGGCGGCCACCGAGGACCTGGTAGCGCCCATGCAGGGCACGGTGGTGACCTACGCCGTCGCAGAGGGCGACACGGTCATCGCGGGCGACCTGGTCGTCGTGCTCGAGGCGATGAAGATGGAGAACACCATCACCGCACACCGCGACGGGGTGATCAGCCAGGTCGGTTTCGGCGCGGGTGACGCGGTCCAGAGCGGCGCCGTGCTCGCACGGATCGATGACGCCTGACCGTGATCATCTGACCGGCCGGGTCAGCCTCAGGCAGCCGTGGTCGACCGGTCCCGGAGTCGCGCCATGCTGCGGATATCCGGGATCGTCCGCAGGCTGCGCTTCAGTTCGGCGAACCCCGGCCACTTCGACAGCGTCACCATCGCGTCCCACAACTCAACGGCGTCCTCGTCGGACGGCAGGTCGGAGATGACCGGCCCGAAGAACGCCGGCCCGTCGGGTGGCGACAACGAGATGATCGGGGTGCCGACGTCATCTCCGGCGCGGGACAGGGCTTCGGCCGTCTCGTCGCGGAGCACCTGGTCGTACTCCGTCGAGTCGGCGGCCTGCGCCAGATCGGTCGGGAGCTCCACCGCCGACAGGATCGGCTCGATCGCGATGCCCTGCGCGTGGCGCTCGAGGATCGCGGGGAAGCTGCCGTCCCCGGGCGGGTCGACCTCCCAGATGGCCTCACCCATGGCCCGGTAGAGGCGACCGACCGCCTCGTGGCCGTGGGCGGCACGGGTGGCCGCGGCGACCCGCAGGAGACGGGTGCCCTGCGCGTGTGCCTCGGGGTAGTTGGCCGGCAGGTCGTCGTAGCCGATCGGTTCGTTGAGGAACCGCAGCGAGATGAAGCGCCACCGCACGTCCAGATCACGCAGTCGTGCGACCTGGCGTACCCACTGGGAGGTCTGCCAGCAGAACGGACAGACCGGGTCGAAGAAGAACTCGACGTCGGCGGTGTGGGATGGAGTGGACGCGTCAGACATGGGGTTCCTTGCCGGAAGGATGTTGCGTGGACAAGCACAGAGGGTCGCGGAGGCCGCAGATGTCCCCTGTGGGCCTCTCAACGCGTCGGTGTCACCGCCGCTGGGGATCCAGACGCGCCATCAGCATCCGTGCGCATTCGGCGACGGACCCCGCCATGGACGGGTAGACGGTCATGGTCTGTGCGACCTGCGACACGCTGAGCCGGTTCTGCACGGCGACGGCCAGGGGTTGGATCAGATCACTGGCTCGCTTGGAGACGACCACGCCGCCGACCACCGTGCCGGAACCCACCATGGCGTGGACCTTGACGAACCCGTCCAGACCGTGGCCCATCTTGGCTCGCGGGTTGCCGCGGAAGTCCAGGCGTGCCGTCTCCACCGGGAAACCGGCCGCTTCCGCCTCCGACGGCGACAGCCCGACGGTCGCGACCTCGGGATCGGTGAAGATCGTCCCGGCGACCGAGTCCCACCGGATCGGCTGGACGGCCTGTCCGAGCGCGTGCCACATGGCCGTGCGTCCCTGCATGGCTGCCACCGAGGCGAGCATGACCCCACCGGTGACGTCACCAGCGGCGTAGACCCAGCCGCTGGAGGTGCGCGAGACCGAATCGATCTGGATACCACCCCAGGCATCGAGTTCGATCCCGGCGTTCTCGAGCCCGAGTTCCCTGCTGGTCGGGACCTGCCCCACCGTGAACAGCACGTGGCTTCCCACCACCTCGGACCCATCCTTCAAGCCAACGACGACCTCGTCGTCACGCCGTTCGCACGAGATGGCCCGGGCGTTGCGCAGGATCGTCATGCCGCGACGCTCGAAGACGTCCTCGATGACCTGCGCGGCGTCGGGGTCCTCCGTCGGCATGATCAGGTCGCGGGACGACACCAACGTGACCGCGGCACCGAACCGCTTGAAGGCATGCGCGAACTCCGCGCCGGTCGCACCGGAACCGACCACGATCAGGTGCTCGGGAACCTCCGGCAGGCCGTAGACCTGCTGGCCGACCAGCACCCGGTCACCGTCCGGCTCGAAGAAGGGCAGCACCCGCGCGGTGGAGCCGGTCGCGATGAGCAGATGGTCGGCCTGGAGTGTCCGTTGGCCGCCCTCCTCGAGGTCGACGGTGACCTCGTGTGCGGCCGAGATGTGGCCACGACCGCGGACCAGATCGACGCCGCCACCGCGGACCTTGCCTTCGATGTCCCGGGACTGTGAGGCGCCGAGTTCGAGGACGTTGGTCGCGACCTTCCGGTAGTCCACGACCGCACTGATGTCGACCCCCTGGACATCGGCACGGACGCCCATGGCCTCGGCGGTGTTCACCCACCCCATCGCTTCCGCCGCGACGATGAGCGCCTTCGACGGCACACAGTCCCACAGGACACAGTTCCCACCGAGGCCCTCGTCCGCCACGATCGACACGTCCGCACCCAGCTCGGCGGCGACCAGGGCCGCTTCGTAGCCGGCAGGACCACCACCGAGGATCACGATGCGCTGGCTCACCTGTCACAACTCCTGGTCCGGCGTCGACGGTCAGACGGTCCCCACGGTAGCGAGCGGACCGGGGCCATCGTCGCGGTCACCTGGGTGCAGCGGGCTCGCGGGTCAGAAGACGTCGTGGGGGACGTAGCCCCCGTACTCGTCACGCAGCACGTCGCAGACCTCCTGCAGGGTGGCCCGACGCTGCAACGCATCGCGCATCGGGACCAGCAGGTTGTCGTCGCTGCGTGCGGCGGCACGGACCGCCGTCAGGGCGTCATCGACCCCACCCTGATCGCGCCCCCGCTTGATCGCGTCGATCCGGTCGATCTGTTGCTGACGGATCGCCTCATCGATGCGTTGCAGGTCCGGCTGCACGTCCTCGGACTCCTGCTGGAAGCGGTTGACGCCGACCACGACCTGCTCGCCGCTGTCGATGCTCTTGGCGAGTTCGTAGGCGGCACGTTCGATCTCGGACTTCTGGAAGCCCTCCTCGATGGCGCTGACCGCACCGCCCATCTCGTCGATCCGGTCGAGGTAGCCCTGCACGTCGGCCTCGATGCGGTCGGTCAGCGACTCGATGAGGTAGCTGCCCGCCAACGGGTCGACGGTGGCCGGCACATCGGTCTCGTGGGCGATGACCTGCTGGGTCCGCAGCGCCAGCCGGGCGCTCTTCTCGGTCGGCAGTGCCAGCGCCTCGTCGAAGGAGTTGGTGTGCAGGGACTGGGTCCCCCCGAGCGTGGCCGCCAGGGCCTGCACCGTGACGCGGACGAGGTTGACCTCCGGCTGCTGAGCGGTGAGCTGCACGCCGGCCGTCTGGGTGTGGAACCGGAGCATCTGGGACTTGGGGTCGGTGGCCCCGAAGCGGTCACGCATGATCCCGGCCCACAGGCGACGGGCCGCACGGAACTTCGCGATCTCCTCGAGCAGCGTCGATCGGGCGACGAAGAAGAACGACAGCCGGGGCGCGAAGGCATCGACGTCCAGGCCGGCGTCCAGCGCTGCCTGCACGTAGGCGATCCCGTCCGCGAGCGTGAAGGCGACCTCCTGGACCGGCGTGGCTCCCGCCTCACCCATGTGGTAGCCGGAGATGGAGATGGTGTTGAAGTTCGGCAGGCGGTCGGCGCAGTAGGCGAAGGTGTCCGAGATGATCCGCAGCGACGGTGCCGGAGGATAGATGTAGGTCCCGCGGGCGATGTACTCCTTGAGGACGTCGTTCTGGATCGTGCCACGCAGCTTGCCGGCATCCACGCCCTGTTCCTCACCGGCGATCTCGTACATGAGCAGCAGCAGGCTGGCCGGAGCGTTGATGGTCATCGAGGTGGAGACCTCGCCCAACGGGATGCCGTCGAACAGGTTCTTCATGTCCTCGACGGTGTCGATCGCGACACCGACCTTGCCGACCTCACCGTCGGCAAGGTCCGCCGACGAGTCGTAACCCATCTGCGTCGGCAGGTCGAAGGCCACCGACAGCCCGGTGGTGCCCTGGGCGAGCAGGTACTTGTAGCGGCGGTTGGACTCCTCGGCGGTGGACATCCCGGCGTACTGCCGCATGGTCCACAGCCGGCCGCGGTACATCGTCGGGTAGATCCCACGCGTGTAGGGGTACTCCCCCGGCGCCCCGAGCTGCTCGGCCGCGTCGAACCCGTCAAGGTGCTCCGGGCCGTACACCGGGTCCAGCGGGAACCCGCTGATCGTCAACTGCTCGGCGTCGGACATGCGCCCTCCTAGGGACCCTTCAGGACCGGTCAGACGCTGCGATCCGAGTTGCGCATCGCTACGCGCTGCGATCCGAGTTGCGCATCGCTACGCGCTGCGATCCGAGTTGCGCATCGCTACGCGCTGCGATCCGAGT
>SLHP01000100.1 GCA_007136095.1 Nitriliruptoraceae bacterium | reverse complement strand
TCGCCGCGATCGCTGAGACCACCGTCGACGACATCGGGTTGTGCTGGCCACGCCAGGTCGCACCCGCGGACGTGCACATCGTGGTCGCCGGCAAGGACGAGCAGCTGCTGGCCGCCGCCGAAGCCCTGGCCACCACCCTCGCCGACGCCGGCCTGGAGGTCCTGCTCGACGACCGACGCAAGGAGAGCCCGGGCGTGAAGTTCAAGGATGCCGAACTGATCGGGATCCCGACGATCGTGGTGGTCGGCAAGAGCTTCAACGACGGCATCATCGAGGTGAAGGACCGGCGGACCGGAGACCGCGAGGACATCGCGGCAGACCGGGCCGCCGAGCACCTCATCGCGCTCTGCCGTGCCTGATCCTCTGCCGTTCCTGATCGGATCAGGTCAGGCCGAGGCGGTCGGAGCAGGCCGGCCACGCACCCCACCCCTGTGCTGCCTGGACGCGTTCTCCGACCTCGATCTGCTGTTCGCGGGTTGCGTCACCGGCGACCGCGGGCATGTCGGGGTCGCGGAAGGCGTCCCAGGTCGTGGGATGGAACTGCAGACCACCGTCGTAGATGCCGGATGACCACGAGGGACGCTCGTCCTTCTCGGGATCGGTGGCACCCACGTGCCACCTCGCGGTGCCCGGCACGACCTCGCCGTCGATCCGGTCACCGGTCTCACAATCGGCCAGCGCATCCCAGATCGTGGTGCGCTCCTCCTCCGCCTGGCGCTGCTCCTCCTCGAGGCGACGTTCCTCCTCGGCCTGGCGCTCGAGCTCCGCATCGATCTCGGCCTGCTCTTCGCGACGCTCCTCGAGCGGCGCCAGCACGACCGGATCCACGAACTCCATCGCTCGGGCGAGGAACAGGGCCGCCTGCCAGCGCAGCACCGGTTCGTTGGGACAGAAGTCGACCAGCGAATCGCTGCAGCCGGCGGCGATACCGACCGCGGCCAGGCGATTCACGGCCGCCGCATGGACACCTCCGAGGTCGTCGAAGAAAACGCTCTCGGTCTCCGGCACATCGAACCCACGGACCAGCAGCGAGGACAGCTGCGCACGGGTGATGGTGTCGCCCGGACAGAACTCGGTCGGGGTGCAACCGAGCGTGATCTCGGAGGCCGCCAGGGCGTTGATGCCGTCCTGGTGCACGTTGCCGTCGATGTCGACGAAGATGGAGTCAGTGGCGTACGGCAGCTCCAGGGCGCCAGACACCACCGTCGCGATCTGGGCCCGGGTGAGCTCGTCATCCGGGCAGAACCGACCCTGCTCGCACCCCAGGATGATCCCGGCCTCGTACAACGCCTCGACGGCCGGCCCGTAGCCCTCACTGTCGACGTCATCGAAGGAGGGAGCGGCGCTGGCCGGACCGGCCGCGAGGATCGCGGCACCGAGGAACAGGGCAACGGTCACGGACCAGATCGTGAGCAGGGGACGTGCGATGGTGATGACGGACTCCGGTGCGAGGGGGTACAGGTGTTGGTGTAGTGGCGGTCGTGGTGGTCGTCGCGGTGGTGATAGCTGGTGACGAGTTACGAGAACAGGTCAGCAGGATGGCAGGGTGGCCGCCGGATGGCCAGGAACCGCCTAGCGGTAGCCGAGCCGGAGCGAACAGGCGGGCCAGGCACCCCAGCCCTGGATCTGCAGCAGCTTCTCGCCGCGGCGGATCTGCTCCTCGCGTGAGTGCTGGTGGGGGTAGCCGGTACCGCCGACCGCCCGCCAGGAACGCAGCGCGAACTGCAGCCCGCCGTAGTACCCGTTCCCGGTGTTGATGTGCCAGTTACCGCCTGCCTCACACTGCGCGAGATCGTCCCAGATCCTGTCACGGGCGGCGCGTTCCTCCGCGAGGCGCTCCTGTTCGAGGCGCTCCTGCTCCAACCGCTCCTCCTCGAGACGCTGCTCTTCGAGGCGGCGCTGTTCCTCCTCCAGCCGACGCTGCTCCTCCGCCTCGATCTCCGCCTGCTGCTCGCGACGCTCCTCGAGCGGGTCGAGGTCGACGCGCTCGATGAGGTTCATGGCACGCGCCAGGAACAGTGCCGCCTGCCAGCGCAGCACGGGGTCGTTGACGCAGAAGCGGGTCAACGACTCGCTGCAACCGGCGGCGATCCCGGCGGCGGCCAGCGCGTTGATGGACGCCTCGTGGACACCAGCGATGTCATCGAAGGCGAGGTCATCCGATAGTGGCGGCGCGAACCCACGATCGAGCAGCGACGCGATCTGGCCACGGGTGACCGGCTCATCTGGGCAGAACTCGATGGCCGAACAGCCGTAGGTCAGACCGGCCGCGGCCAGGGAGTTGATGCCGCGGGCATGACTGGTGCCATCGACGTCGGCGAACCAGCCGCTGCCCTCGTAGGGCAGTGACAACGCTTCGGCGAGCAGCGTGGCCATCTGCCCCCGCGTGAGTTCGCCGTCTGGACAGAAGTCACCGTTGCCACAGCCGGCGACGACGCCCTCCTCGACCAGCGCGTCGATCGCCGGGCCGTACCCGGCACTCGTGACATCATCAAAGGTCTCGGAGGCCGCCGCGGACGACGGTGTCAAGGCAGCCGAGCCTACGAACGCGGCGGCGGCCAGGGCCAGGATGGTCAGCGCAGAGCGGCGCAGGGAGGGCATCACGAGGTGGATCTCCGGGGGGTGGGGGCGGCCGAACAGGGCCGGCTGAGCATCGGCTCGAGCGACCGCTGGCACGCCCGGACGGATCGATACCTGGGCGACTGCGGTCGGTAACGATGACCGGGTGGTCGGCCGACCGCAACCCGGGTCCTGCCCGTCCGGACACCGGCCGACCCGAAGGACGCGGTGGCTATCGCAGCGTCCGTGGCGTCGCAGGGTGGGTTCCGCGGCCTCCACCACCACCGGGCAGCCGCCCCACCCGTTCGCGCGCCAGCCGCACAGGCCGTGCCCCGGGCGTTCATCCGGGGCGGCCGATCGACCTGGTGATGTGGCGTAGGCTCCAGGCTCCGACCGAGGATCGATGCCACCGTGGCCGACACCATCGTCGGCCCGGTCCGGCAGCTCGGACGGGTCGAGTTCGTCGCGCTGCTGGCGATGTCGATGTCGCTGGCCGCCTTGGGCATCGACCTGATGCTGCCGGCGTTCGAGCAGATGCGTGCGGACCTGGGTCTGGAACCGGGCGCGACCGAGATCGCCGGGACCGTCACCGCCTACTTCCTCGGTCTGGCGGTGGGCCAGTTCCTGTACGGGCCATTGGCCGACCGCTACGGGCGCCGGCCGGCCCTGTACCTGGGCTACGGCATCTACGGCATCGGCGCGCTGCTGGCGGCCATCTCACCGACCCTGGAGATCCTGCTCGTCAGCCGGGTGCTGTGGGGGCTCGGTGCCGCTGGTCCCGCGGTGGTCACCCGGGCGGTGATCCGTGACAGCTTCGATGGCGACCAGATGTCACGGGTCATGTCGATGGTCGTGGCCGTGTTCATCCTGGTCCCCGTCATCGCACCGTCCATCGGGGCGGCTGCCATCACCATCATGTCGTGGCGCTGGTTGTTCGTCGGGTGCGTTGGCGCGACGGCCGTCATGGCGCTGTGGGCACGGCGGCTCCCCGAGACGCTCCGGCCGACCGACCGTCTGCCGTTGCGGTTCGGCCGGATCGCCCGCGCGGCGGGATCGGTCGTGACCAACCGGCAGGCGCTGC
>SLHP01000057.1 GCA_007136095.1 Nitriliruptoraceae bacterium | reverse complement strand
CCTCGACCCCGAAGGCTGCCCAGGCGGAGGCGAACTCCATGCCGACCGCACCGGACCCGAGGATCACCGCGGAGCTCGGCAGCTCATCGAGGTACATCGCGTGGTCGGACGACAGGATCTTCTCGCCGTCGAACGGCGCGAAGGGCAGCTCGCGTGGCTTGGACCCCGTCGCCACGACGATGGCGGCCGCGGTCACGGTGCGCGACCCGTCCTCGGTCTCCACCTCGACGGTGTTGGCATCGGTCAACTGCCCGGTGCCGATGATGGTCTCGACCCCGCGACCCTTGAGCGCGCCCTGCAGGCCCTTCCACATCTTGTCGACCACGCCGTCCTTGTGGGCGTTGAGCGCTGCCACCTCGATGCCGTGATAGTCGAGGCTGACGCCGAAGTCCGCAGCGTCCTGTGCGTACTCGGCGACCTCAGCGGTCTGCAGGATCGCCTTGGTCGGGATGCAGCCCCAGTGCAGGCAGGTCCCGCCGACCTTCTCCTTCTCGATCAGGATGACGTCGAGCCCCAACTGCGCGGCCCGCAGCGCCACGGAGTAGCCGCCCGTCCCACCGCCGAGCACGATGACATCAGCATCCTGCCCCTCGGCCTTGGCGACCTTCTGACCGGCGGGCGCGGCCGCGGCGGGCTGCTCGGTGTCCGGCGGCGGTGCCTCCGCGGGAGCATCGTCGTCGGACGTGCCGCTGCCCTCCGCGTCGCTGCCCTGGTCTCCGTCGGGCGCGACATCGGCGTCGCTCTCGCCGCTCTCCGCGCCGTCGTCGCTGTCTCCGTCGGAGGGCGCTGCGTCTCCGTCACCGATCACCGCGATGACCTGGCCGACCTCGATGGTGTCGTCGACCTCGGCGCGCAGTTCCTGGACCACGCCGGCGACGGGTGAGGGGATCTCGGTGTCCACCTTGTCGGTGGAGATCTCCGCGATCGGTTGGTCGACGGTGACCTCGTCACCGACCTCGACCAGCCACGCCGTCACGATGCCTTCGGTGACGGACTCTCCGAGTTGGGGAAGCTCGACATCAGCCACGGGGTGCTCGCTCCTGGTGGGTGGGCCCGGCGTTGCTGCTGGAGGTGACCAGCGCGGTCCCGAGACCGGTTCGGTTCGTATCCGGGGAGGATGGTGCCATCGATTTTTCTCTCGGTCAGGACGCTAGCGGACGCTCAGAGTCGATGCAGTCGGCGGGGTGTCTGGCACCCTGTGGCTCGAGCATCACCAGGAGGTAGAAGGAGGCACCGTGTTCGAACAGGTCCAGCGTCAGGAACAGTCGCCGGTCGTGGTCGTGGCTACGCAGGCCGAGGCCGACCTGCTCGTTGCGACCTTCCAGGTGCACGGCCTGCACGGCATGACCATCATGGCATCAGCGATCCCGTCGCTGGACTGGCTCGAGGGTTTCGCCGTGCAGGTGCCCGCGGAGGAGGAACAACGCGCACGGATGCTGCTCAGGGAGCTCGGCCATGAGCCGTTGGCGCCGGACGAGCCGGGTCACTGAAGCGGGTTCCGGCGCTGTCGAGGTGACCGACGTGCGGTGACGTGAGGAGCGTTCGATGAGCGGACCGGTGCAGGAACGTGATGCGGCGTGTGCGAACGAGGCGCTCGCAGGGATCCAGGCGCGGGAGGGCCGCACCACCGAGGTCGGGGGTCTACCGGTCGCCCGGGTGCTGCCGACCAAGGGGCGACGGACGGTCGGGGCCTGGTGCTTCGTGGATCTGATGGGACCGGCGGATGCCGAGGAGCCGGATCCGATGGAGGTCGGGCCCCACCCGCACATCGGCCTGGCCACGGTGACCTGGCTCCTGGAGGGTGAGGCGCTGCACACCGACTCGCTGGGCACCGAACAGACGATCCGGCCCGGGCAGGTCAACCTGATGACCGCCGGTCACGGCATCGCCCACGCGGAACTCGCGGCGCAGCCGCCGTTCCGCGGCGTGCAGATGTGGATCGCGCAACCGGAGGCGACGCGCCACGGGGGCTCGGACTTCGTCCATCACGCCGAGTTGCCGCAGACCGAGACCGGTGGGCTACGAGGCCTGGTCTTCGCGGGTTCGCTCGCGGGGGCCACGGCGCCGACGCGCACGGACACGCCCCTGGTCGGCGCCGACCTCGTCCTCGACCGTGGTGCCACCTCGCTGGCGACCGATGTGGGCTTCGAACACTGCGTGGTCCCCCTGGACGGTCGGGTCAAGGTCGGGCAGGAGGTCCTGGAGCCCGGGTGGCTCGGGCTGATCCCCACCGGTGTCGAGGAACTGCCGATCGCCGCCGAGACGGACGCGACCCGCTTCCTGGTCCTCGGAGGTACGCCGTTGGGTGAGCGCGTGAGCATGTGGTGGAACTTCGTCGCCCGGGACCAGGGCGAGATCACCGCGGCCTACCGCGACTGGCAGGCTCGCACGGACCGGTTCGGCGAGGTGCCGTCGTCGCTGACACGCATCGAGGCGCCGCGTCCACCCTGGCTGCCCCCCGAGGACCGCTGAGGCGGGTCAGCAGCCGCGTCAGTCGTCCTCGGCGAGCTCCGGGGGGAACCCGCCGGTCGCGATGGGTCCCCAGTCCTCGATCGTGATGCGCACGAGGCACTTGCCCTGGTCGACCATGGCCTGGCGGTACTCGTTCCAGTCCGGGTGCTCGCCCGAGATGGCGCGGAAGTAGTCGACCAACGGCTCGAGCGCGTCGGGGAGGTCGATGACCTCGGCGGTGCCATCCACCTGGACCCAGGCACCGTCCCAGTCGTCCGACAGGGCCAGGACGGTGGCGGCCGGGTCACGTCGCAGGTTGGCGACCTTCGCGCGCTGCGGGTAGGTCGCGATCACGATCCGGCCCTGGTCATCGATCCCGCCGCTGACCGGCGAGACCTGCGGTCGGCCGTCGCGTCGGGTCGTGATGAGCACGTGGTGGTGACGAGGTCGCAGGAAGGCGAGCAGGTCGTCCCGTTGGACGCGGTCGGTGGTGGCGATCTGACGACCCATGGGTCCTCTCCTGGTCATGTCCCGGACGCGGCACGTGGTCGGATCCGCGGTCCCGAGGTGCCCGCGACGCCGTGGGACCGTTACCGTGGCAACGTAGCGACCGTCAGGAGCGCACGGTGAGTGACACGGCCACGTCCGACACCCAGACCGATGCACCGACCGACGCAGCGGATCCGACTCAGCCGGACGGCGCCGAGCGGCGGACCGTGGACGATGGCGGGCACAGCTCCCCGTCGTTCGCGAAGGGCCTGTTCGTCGGCGAACTCCACCAGGACCTTCTGACGCCGTACCCCACGATGGCGCGGCGGGAACGGACGAAGGTCGCTGAACTGATCCGGTCGCTGTACGCCATCACCGACGACATCTACGACGTCGACCGGATCGAGCAGGACCGCTGGATCGGCGACGAGGTCATCGCGGCGCTCGGTGAGGCGGGGCTGATGGGCCTGTACGTCGGCGAGGAGTACGGCGGCCAGGGTCTGTCGCAGACCGGCTACTGCCGGGTCAGCGAGGAGTTCGGCCGGATCGATGCGACGCTGGCGGTGGTCACCGGTGTGCACCAGTCCATCGGCTTCAAGGGCATCCACCTGTTCGGCTCGGATGAGCAGAAGGAGCGCTTCCTGCCCGATCTGGCGGCGGGGCGCAAGCTCGCGGGGTTTGCCCTGACCGAGCCGACCACCGGCTCGGATGCCTACGACCTGCAGACCCGGGCCGAGCGGGAGGCGGACGGGTCCTGGCGCCTGAACGGTGAGAAGCGCTGGATCGGCAACGGCAACCGCGACGTCGTGGTGTGCTTCGCCCGGAGCGAGGAACACGGCCACGTCGCGCTGATCCTCACCCCGGACATGGAGGGCTTCGAGTCGCCGTTCCGTTACGACACGATGGGGCTGCGTGGCAACGACCTGCGCCACCTGACCTTCAAGGACGTCCGGGTGCCGCCGGAGAACGTGCTCGGCGAGGCCGGTGACGGCTTCTCCATCGCGATGAACATCCTCAACAACGGGCGGATGTCGCTCGGGACGGGGTCGGTCGGGGCCGTCAAGAAGCTGATCGACCTGACCGTCGACCGGGTGCAGAACCGTGAACAGTTCGGTCAACCGATCGGCGACTTCGAACTGGTCGAGGAGAAGATCGCGTGGATGACCTCCTACCTCTACGGACTGGAGGCGACCAGCTACGCCACCACCGGGATGATGGATGCCGGGGTCGAGGACGTCAGCCTGGAGTCGGCGATGATCAAGGTCGCCGGGACCGAGTTCCTCTGGTACGCCGCGAACCGCGCCTTCCAGTTGGCGGGGGGCGAGGCCTACATGAACGACCAGCCCTACGCGAAGATCCTGCGCGATATCCGGATCTTCCCGATCTTCGAGGGCGCGAACGACGTGCTGCGGGCGTTCATCGCGTTGTCCGGACTGAAGGTGCTGGGCGATGAGCTCGAGGGGTTGGGTGAGCTCGACCTGCTGGGCGCTCCGGTCCGGTCCGGGGGACTGGTGCTCGACTACGTCCTGTCGAAGGTCAAGCGTCGCGTGGCGCCACCGCGGCTGACCCACGTGCACCCCGAACTGCGTCCCCTGGCCGAACCGATCAGCGATCAGGTCGTGCGGCTGCGGGAGTCCTCGGAGGCCCTGTTGCGCCGGTACGGCAAGGATGTGCGCACGAAGCAGCTGCACCAGAAGCGTCTCGCCCACGCCGCGATGGACATCACCGCGCAGGTCAGCACGCTGTCGCGGATGACGGCGGCCATGAACGAGAGCGGCGCCGAGGGCACGGCGACGGAGCGGTTCATCGCCGAGACCTACTGCAACCGTGCCGCCCATCGGGTCGAGCGCCAGTTCGACCACCTCGAACGCAACGACGATGACGCTATGCACCAGATCGCGCGGGTGACCTACCGTCGCGGCGGGTCCGGTTTCGAGCTCTACGGCGCCTGACCGCGTCCGACGGGTTCGCGTGCACGAGGGCCCGCCTGCCGAACGCGGATGCACGGCAACGCAGGCGCTCGCCGGGTGGCGGCGTGCCGTGCGGTGCCGGTGTGCCCAGGGTCGAACTCAGCCGCCGGGTGGCCAGTTGACCAGGCGCGGGAAGAGGTCCGGAGGGCCGAGCAGGAACACACCCAGGACAACGAGCACGACCAGGACCGCCGCCAGCCGCATCCAACGCTGGCGTGTGGCGACGCTGGCACCCCGCAACGTGTCGGCCGGGACCACGCCGTCCGTGCCGTCCTGGAACTCACCGACGTCGATGCCGTCCAGGAAGTCGTCCGGGAGCGCCTCGATCGCGTCCCGTGCCGCCTCCTCGTCCTGTCGTGCCACCTGGACGCGGTAGCCGCCCGACCCGAACGAGATGTGGGGCAGGTTGCCGCCGGCGCTGTCGGACAGGGTGCGGTGCTCGATCCCGACGTCATCGAGCCGGTCGGTGACCAGTTGGGCCAGGAACGGCGTGTCGTAGGCGACGATCGTCACCCAGATGTCCGTGCTCACGCGGTCTCCTCGGCCCCCTCGGACAGGGGTTCGGCGGACCCGTCAGTGTAGAGCGCCCAGTGGTGGTCGTCCCGCGAGTAGCATCGCACGCCCGTCCCTGGAGGCCAGTGGGTTGAAGGTCATCATCGCGCCCGACGGCTTCGGTGGCACGCTCTCGGCCGGTGACGCCGCAGCCGCGATCGCCGCGGGTTGGCGGCGCGAACGGCCTGATGACGCCATCGTCAAGATCCCCCTGTCGGATGGCGGCGAGGGCCTGCTGGACGTGGTGGTCCGGGACGGTGACCGGTGGATGGCCAGCGAGGTCGCTGGACCGCTCGGTCGCCCGGTGGAGGCCGCGTGGCTGCTGCGGGACGGCCACACCGCCATCATCGAGTCCGCGCGCGCCTGCGGACTGGCGCTCGTGCCGGAGGAGCGCCGCAACCCGTTGCGGACGACCACCTACGGGGTCGGCCAGTTGTTGGGGGCGGCCCACGCCGCCGGAGCCACCCGGATCCTCGTGGGTCTCGGTGGGTCCGCGACGGTCGACGGTGGCGCGGGGGCGCTGACCGGGCTCGGCTTCCGCATCACCGTCGAGGACGGCTCCGGCCTGAAGGTCGGCGCGGAGGATCTGCACCGCGTCGCTGCGGCGGACCGTGGCTGGTGTCCGGACCTCGACGGCATCGACGTCCGGCTGCTGTCCGACGTCACCACCACGCTGGATCGCTCGGCCCAGGTCTTCGGTCCCCAGAAGGGCGCGACACCGGAGATGGTCGACGAACTCGCCCACGCGCTCATGCGGTGGGCGGATGTCGCCGAGCGGGATCTCGCTGACGGGACGCGCCATCGCGACACGCCGGGTGCCGGAGCCGCTGGCGGACTGGGCTTCGCGCTGACCTGCGGACTCGGGGCCCAGTACGAGCCCGGCGCCGAGCGCATCGCCGCACTTGCCGGGTTCGACGCGGCCCTGGTGGACGCCGATGTGGTGATCACCGGCGAGGGACGTCTGGACGAGACCTCCGGCGCGGGCAAGGTGATCGGCACCGTGCGCGAGCACTGCCGAACCGCCGGGCTGCCCCTGCTGGGGGTCGTCGGACAGCTGGGGGAGGGCGGGCCAACCCTCGACGACATCGAGGAGGCGGCACCGGACGGACCGGGCGCCGAGCCGGTGCACGAGGTCAGCGCGGCCGCACAGCGGCTGGCAGGACGCCGGTGATCGGCGGGTCCTGCTGGACAGCGGGTCGGTCGACGGGAGAGTCATGGTCGGTACACTTCTCGGCAGGCGCCCGTCGATCCTTCGGCCGGCACCTGCCGTAGGAACGTTCCCTGAACGCCGCCAGACCTCGAGGAGTACCGCGTGAGCGCAGACACCGTCCACAGCGCCGACCCATCGACCGATCCGTCCGCCGCCGGCATCACGTTGACCGAGACGGCTGCCGAGAAGGTCCGGAGTTTCCTCGCGGATCAGCCGGACGTCGATGACATCGCCCTGCGCGTCGCCGTACAGGCGGGTGGTTGCGCCGGGTTCCGGTACGCCCTGTTCTTCGACGACCGTGAACTCGACGGCGACGTCAACGAGACGCACCACGGCATCCAGGTCCGGATGGACAAGATGTCGTCTCCCTACCTGTCGGGTACCGTGATCGACTGGAAGGAATCGCTGGAGGCCTCCGGGTTCTCCATCGAGAACCCCAACTCGTCCGGTTCCTGCGCCTGCGGTGAGAGCGCCACCTTCTAGGTCGAGCGGTCGTGCTGCGTCGTGGATGACGAGTCAGGCTGGAACCGGATCCTGCTTGAGGTCTGGTCGCCGACGGTGCGCGACGCCGTCGTCGAGCACATCGAGCGCTCGTCGATCGGTCGGCACGGTTGGCTCGTCCGGGTCTTCGCCGATCCTGAGGGGGTCAGCGGTACGTTGACCGAGACCGTGCATGCGGTCGTGCTGGCCGCCATCCGCGACGAGACGGGAGCGGATCTCGACGGCCTCGGGAGTCAGGCGGCCTGGGAGTGCTACGAGCAGGTCTGGTCGGCACTCGAGGGGCGCTGGGCCGATGGTGGGACGTTGGCCGTCGTGCCACTCGGCGCGGAACCGTCGGTGATCGCGGCGCTGCGCCGGCTCCCCGATGAGGCAGCCGTCGCCGCCGCGGCAGACATCGATGAGCACGGTGTCCAACCACTGTGGCTCCGAGGGCGCCTCCTGGTCGACGACCGTGGCCTCGAGGCCTACCTGGCGCTCGACGGTGGGCGGGCGCCGACCGATGTGGCGCAGGCCATCCGACAGATCCTCGCGTCCCTGCCCTGAACCACCTGTCTCGGGTCGGTGGCCACGGTCGAGGTCAGCGGCGTCGCTCGACCATGAACGTCGAGACGCCATCGGCGGTGTCGCGGTCGTGGAGTCGGTGCCGTTGCATCCGGCACCACACCGGGACATCGACCTCCGCGGCCGGGTCGGTGGCCAGCAGGCGGACCTGCGAACCGACCGGTACCTCCTCGATCGCGCGCGCCAGCTCGATCACCGGCATCGGGCAGGCCAGCCCGCGGGCATCGACCTCACGGATCTCGTTCGCGTTCACCTGGGCCCCGATCTCAGCGGTCCGAGGCAGCTTCCGCGGAGGTCCGCGCCACCGGGCTGCCGCGGTCGAGTTCGTAGCTGATCTCCGCACCGGCCAGGGCCGGCGCATCGTGCATCGCGGTCATCACCGCTGCGAGTGCGCGGTTGGGTCCCTCGGAGGTGACCGTCACGGTGGCGCCCACGTGGGCACGGTCATCCTCATCGGGCCACCACGACATGACGAGTTCGACCGTGCCGACACCGCGCAGGATCTCCTCGACGGCCTCGGTCCCCAACGCCTGCTCATCGGAGAGTCGGATCGTGACGACGATACGTTGTTCCCGCCGAGGTGGGACCTGCCGGGTGGGTGGTGGGCTCCCGGCGTCGTGGACCGCGTCCACGAGGCTCTCCTGCGACACCGGACCAACGTCGACCGCGACCATGAGGGTCGCATCGGGAGCCGCCCAGGCGAGGTGGGTGGTCGCCGCACGCAGGCCGGAGGCCGTGGGTGCCACCGGAGCGATGATCAGGTCGGTGGGCCGGACGAACGCCTCGACCGCCCGGTGGGTCCGCCCGGGGTCGTGGTGGATGCGGTCGCCCAGGCGCTGGATCGACGTCGGTAGGTCGTGTTCCCGGCTTCCGCTGCGAAGCACCGTGGTCGGATGCTCGGTGGATGCCCGGATGCGTGCGGTGAGCTCGGCGGCCAGCGTGAGGCTGCCACAGCCTCCGGGGAGCAGGTGTTCGGCCGAGATCGGAACGACGAGACGGTCGACCGGTTCCAGTCCGAGGCGGATGACGGCGAGCGGCACGCTGGACCGACCCACGACGTGGTCGATCAGCCGGCCGAAGACGTCGGATGCTTCGGTGGTTCCCCGCCAGCCCATCAGCACGAGCCAGGGGTCGCCGTCGGCGATGGCTTCGAGGACGCCCGTGCCGGGCCCCTCCGCGGTGCGCACCCATCCGCGCACCACGACGCCAAGCTCGGGGGCGAGCGCTTCGGCGGCGGTGAGTCCCTCCCACGCGTGCGCATGGTCGTCCTCAGACGCCTCGGGACCGACGACGGTCAGCAGGTCGACCGTCCCGCCGGCACTGGCGAGGTCCGCGGCGTACCGCAGCAGGGGAGGGGCGGACGCCGGGTTGGCGACGGGTACCAGGATCGGTCGGGCAGGGTCGGGGCGGGTCATCGCTGCTCCTCACTGCCTACGGGGTTAGCTGTCGGGCTCGGGCCGGAGTCGCCCTACCGGACCGGGAGGTCCGGACTCGCCCCTGCGGCAGTGGTGCCGATCGCCGTCCGATCGTTCGGTATCTCGTTCGGTGGCCGGTCGATCACCGGCGTGCTGCCACGGTGGGTCCCCCGCCCCGGTCGAGACCGGGCTCGGCGTGCCCTGATCGTACCGTCCGTGCCGTTCCGGCACCGGTGGCGCGGGCGGTACTCACCCGGTGCCCGTCCGGCCCTCACGACGTGATGATCGCCAGGTCTCCGGCCTCGTAGCGGCCCCGAAGCTGCTTCTTGTCGAACTTGCCGACCGAGGTCTTCGGGACCTCCTCGACGAAGGTGTAGCGCTCGGGGAGCCACCACTTCGCGACGTGGTCGGCGAGGTAGGTGTTGAGGTCGTCGGGGGTGATGGTCGCGCCGGATCGCACGACGACACAGGCGAGCGGTCGTTCATCCCAGCGGTCGTCCGAGACCCCGATGACGGCGCACTCGACGACATCCGGATGGCCCATGAGAGCGTTCTCGAGGTCGACCGAACTGATCCACTCACCGCCGGACTTGATGACGTCCTTGGTGCGATCGACGATCTGCATGTAGCCATGGCGGTCGATCACCCCGACGTCGCCGGTGCGCAGCCACCCGTCATCGAACTTCTCAGGCGACGCGACCCTGTGGTAGCCGGCCGTGACCCAGGGGCCCCGGACCTGGATCTCGCCCATCGACTCGCCGTCCCAAGGCTGTTCGACCCCGTCGGGGTCCATCAGGCGCATCTGCACGCCCGGCACGATCCGTCCCGTGCGTGCCCGGTAGGCGCGGGATCGCTCACCCTCGGCGCCCGCCGGTGGGATCGCCACACTGCCGAGGGGCGACATCTCGGTCATGCCCCAGCCCTGGATGATCTCGATGCCGTAGCGGTCCTCGAAGGCATCGATCATCGCGCGCGGCACCGCGGAACCGCCGACCACCACCCAGGCGAGGGATGACAGGTCGAGTTCCTGGTCCTGTCCGAGCGAGAGCACGCCGTTCCAGACCGAGGGAACGGCGGCGCTGCAGGTCGGCCGTTCGGCGGCGATGAACGCCGCCAGCGGCTCGGGCTGCAGGTAGGGACCCGGCATGAGCATGTCGGACCCTCGGATCCAGGCGACGTGCACCAGGCCCCACGCATTGGCGTGGAACTGTGGGACGATGATCAGCACCCGGTCGCCCTCGACGACCTGCACGCCGCCGGCGATGGCGCCGAACGTGTGCGTCCAGATCGAGCGGTGGCTGTAGACCACCCCCTTGGGGTTGCCGGTCGTGCCGCTCGTGTAGCAGGAGGCGGCCGCCGAGCGTTCGTCGATCTCGGGCCACTCCGCCAGAGGCTCGTTGGCGGCCAGCAGGTCGTCGTAGCGAACCATCCGCCCGTGGGGCTCGAGCGCCGAGGCGTCGCCGTCGCCGATGACCACGAACACCTCCGGGCTCTCGACCTCGTCGAGCACGCCGGCGAGCACCGGGATCAGCGAATCATCGACCAGGATGACGCGGTCGCCGAGGTCGTCGATCACGAACGCCAACTGGTCCGGGAACAGCCGGATGTTGAGCTGGTGGAGGACCGCGCCCATACACGGCACCGCGAAGTAGGCCTCGACGTGCTCCTGGTGGTTCCAGCAGAACGTGGCCACGACATCGCCGATCTCGACACCCAGGGACGCGAGTCCGGCGGCGAGCCGACGGGTGCGGTCATAGGTGTCGGCGAAGCTCACCCGGCGTGCCTGATCACCCTCCCAGGTCACCACGTGGCGGTCGGGATGGACCCGACGTCCGTGCTCCAACAACTGGATCACGGTCAGGGGGTCATCCATCATCGTGCTGTCGACCATGCCAGATCCTCTCCCAAGCTCACACGGACCAGGTGGTCCACTCCCGCCGCTGAGCGTACTTCCTGCGCGCCTCTCGCGTCCTTCCCGCCGGCCTCCCCGGTATCTCCCGCCCACCTCCCCGGGGTGGCGATGTCAGGCCGGCATCGCGGTACGGTTCGTCCGTCGGGTGCCGACGGGTGCCGACCGGAGGTGTGACGTGCGAGTTCTGGTGGTCTCTGAGGACGCGAAGGAACGACTGCGGGCCGGGAGCGCGCTGGAACTGCAGGCCGACGCCGAGGTCGTCGAGGTGGTCTCCGCAGAGGAGGTCCGCAAGCTGATCCTCGACGAGGGCGAGCGTTTCGACGTCCTGGTCGTCGATGGCGACCTGTATCCACGCGGTGGGTTCGCCATGTTGTACGACCTGCGGTCGCGCGCCGAACTCGAGGGCACGCCGCCGATGCCCTCGCTGGTCATGACTTCGCGGGTGCAGGACCGCTGGCTGGCGAAGTGGTCGGGGACCAACGAGGTCCTGCTCAAGCCCGTCGACCCGTTCGAACTGGCGCGGGTAGTCCAACGGCTCGAAGGTGCCGAGGTCCCGCCGTACGGAGACAGCGACTCTGCGGCCAAGCAGGTCTCTTCGGCGCTCCGCAACGATCGATGACCGATCCCGAGACCCGCGCGCCGATCGCCTGGCCCGCGGTCCTGACCGCGCTCCTGCACGGCGAGGACCTGGACGAGAGCCGCGCGGCCGACGTTCTGACCGAGGTCATGCAGGGTGGGGCGGAACCCGCCCAGATCGCCGCGCTGCTGCTGGCCCTGCGCGCGAAGGGTGAGTCCGCGTCGGAGATCGCAGGGTTCGTCCGTGTGATGATGGCCGAGGCCGCCCCGATCACGCTGCAGCCAGCGACCGCCGACCGGGTCGTCGACATCGTCGGCACCGGTGGAGATGGTGCCAACACGAGCAACATCTCCACCGTCGCCGCGGTCGTGGTCGCGGCAACGGGACAGCCGGTGGCCAAGCATGGCAACCGCGCCGCCTCCAGCGCCTGCGGCAGTGCGGATCTGCTCGAGGCCTGGGGGATCGACCTGGACCTCCCGCCCGCGGACGTCGCGCGGTGCATCGAGGAGGCGGGGATCGGGTTCCTGTTCGCCCGCACCTTCCATCCGGCCATGCGCGTGGTCGCCCCCGTCCGTCAGCAGTTGGGCATCCGGACGACCTTCAACCTGCTCGGGCCGCTGTCCAACCCGGCCGGCGCGCCGTCGATGGCGGTCGGCGTCGCCGATGCCAGGTTGGCGCCCGTGATGGCCGATGCGCTCGCACGGCTCGGCAAGCGCCACGTGCTGGTCTTCCGGGGTGCCGACGGCCTCGATGAACTCAGTACGACCGGCCCGAGCGATCTGTGGGAGGTGCGAGACGGGCAGGTGACGCAGAGCACGCTCGATCCCCGGGAACTCGGCATCGAACTGGCCACGCTCGAACAGCTCCGAGGTGGCGATGTCGCCCGCAATGTGGCGATCGCTGATGCCATCCTCGCGGGTGAACCGGGCCCACACCGCGACATCGTCGTCCTGAACGCAGCCGCCGGCCTGTACGCGGCGGACGCGGTCGACGGGTTCGCTGCGGGGGTCCAGCGGGCGACGGAGACCATCGACAGCGGGGCTGCGGCGGCGCTGAAGGACCGGTGGGTGGCCCGGAGCAACGAACTGGCGGCCAGCCATGGGTGAGTCGCATCGCATCGATCCCGAGGCCCGTCCGTACGAACCGGCGGAGCTGCCGAAGAAGCCCGACGTCGGCTTCGAGGGGTTCCTGGCGCTCGATCTGCGCGTCGGGCGCGTCACCGATGCCCAACCCTTCCCCGAGGCCCGCGATCCGGCCTACCGGCTGACGGTCGACTTCGGTCCGCTGGGATCCCTGCAGACCAGCGCCAAGGTGACGTCCTACACGCCGGAGGAACTGCTCGGACGGCAGGTCGTCGGCGCGTTGAACCTCGGGACCAAGCGCGTCGCCGGGTTCGTCAGCGAGTTCCTGATCCTCGGTGGCCTGGAGCCCGACGGGACGGTCGCGCTCCTCGGGCCTGATCGCGATCTGGCACCCGGCTCGGTCGTGTCGTGAGCCGGTCATGAGCGGCCAACCACCTGACGAGGTGCCGTCCGCGTCCGGTGTCGAGGCCTTCGACGGGTTCGACCTGCAGGTGATGACCGACCGGACGGTCTACGCGCCGACACAGACCGTGCGCATCAGCGTCACGGCGGTGAACCAGGGGCCCCGCTTCGTCGAGCACCACTATCCCGGCTGGCAGCGCTACATCCTCAGCGTCCGCGACGAGCGACACCGCGAGGTGGCGATCGACGAACTCGACCGCACCGCGTCGACCATGGCGGTCGACCGGTGGTTGCCAGGGCAGATCGCGATCTGGCCGTCGTACTGGAGCCAGCATCGCGGGCCCCTGGTGCCGGCGTGGTCCGACGAACCCCCTGGTCCCCGGGCGGAGCCCGGTCGCTACCGGATCCGCGTCGATTGGCTCGGGCGCGAACCGGGCTCGCGGATGCGGCTCGCCGAAGCCTGGAGTCCGTTCTTCGAGCTCACCTGACCGAGGGTCTGCGTCGTCGACACCTCACGTCGACACCTCACGT
>SLHP01000011.1 GCA_007136095.1 Nitriliruptoraceae bacterium | reverse complement strand
GGACCAGCGCGGTGGCCTCGCGGACGCGTTCGACGGCCTGGCCGCTGCCGCTGTCCCCGGTCGAGTAGGACAACATGGCGACGCGCGGGTCGATACCGAACTGTTGCGCGGTCTCGGCCGAACTGATCGCGATGCTGGCCAGTTGATCGGCGTCCGGTTCGGGGTTGACGGCGCAGTCGCCGTAGACCAGCACGCGGTCGGCGAGCGCCATCAGGAACACCGATGAGACCACCGACATCCCCGGCGCGGTCTTGATCACCTCGAAGGCGGGCCGGATCGTGTGCTGCGTGGTGTGCGTCGCGCCCGACACCATCCCGTCGGCCAGCCCCTCGTGCACCATCATGGTGCCGAAGTAGCTGCCGTCGGCCACGGTCTCGTACGCGAACTCCTCGGTGGCGCCCTTGTGCCTGCGCGCCTCGAAGTAGGATCGGCCGAGCCGTTCGCGCAGGTCCGAGTCCAGTGGGTTGATGATCTCGATGCCGTCGAGGTCGACCCCCAGGTTGGCGGCACGGTCGCGGATCGCGGTCTCGTCGCCAAGGAGCGTCAGGTCGACCACGCGCCGACGACGGATGATGTCGACCGCCCGCAGGATGCGCTCGTCGGTGCCCTCCGGGAGCACGATGTGCTTGCGATCGGTGCGGGCCCGTTGCAGGAGTTCGTACTCGAACATCAACGGCGTGACACGCTCGGGGCGAACGACGTCGATGCGGGCCTCGAGGGCTGTGGTGTCGACGTGCTCCTCGAACAGGCCGAGCGCCGTGGCCAGCTTGCGGGTGCTGTCGGGCCGCATCACCGCCGGGACCGAGGCGACCCGGCTCGCGGTCGCATAGGTGTCGTCCGGGCACGTCAGGATCGGGACCGGGATGTCGGTCAGCCCTTCGAGCAGCCGCGTGATGTTGTCGTCCAGGGGGAGGCCACCCGTGATCACGAGCGCCGCGATGTTCGGGAACGTGGTGGACCGGTGGCTCATCAGGGCCCCGAGCACCACATCCGCACGGTCCCCTGGTGTGATCAGGAGCGTCCCCTCGTGCACGTGGTCGAGGACACGGGGCAGGGTCATCGCCGCGATCTTGATCTCCGAGACCTCGCGGTCCATGGCCGCGCCTCTCCCCGAGATATCGGGTGACCCCAGTGCCGTGGCGATCTCTTCGACCGTCGGCATCGCGAGCAGTGGCACCTCGGGGAGCGCCCAGGCCGGTTCGGGATGCAGCGAGCTGGCCAGAAGTTGCTTGACCTGGTCCAGATCGTCGGGTTCCACCCGGTTGACGATCGCGCCGGCGAGGGTGCAGCCGGCGGCCAGGAGCGACTCGCGCGCCAGTCGCAGCGCGTCGATGACGTTGGATGCGGACCGTTCGCTGCCGTTGACCACGGCCAGAACCGGCGCCCCGAGGTGGTTGGCCACATCCACGTTGAAGTCGAACTCCAGCGCTGCGACGGCGCCGGTGTACTCGGTCCCGTCGCAGACCACGAACGAATGGTGCGCTTCGACGGCCTTGTAGCGCTCGAGGATCTGCTTGAACACCTCGTCACCGCGCCCGTCGCTGAGCAGTTCGGCGACGTCGTCGACCCCGCAGCCCGCGAGCGCGGCGGGATCGTCCTCGAGCCCGAAGCGCGAGCGGATCAGTTCGGTGCGCGCGTCGGGTTCACCGGCCCGACGCACGACCGGCCGGAAGTAGCCGACATCGCCAAGCCGTCGGGTGAGCAACTCCATGACCCCGAGCGTGACGACCGACCGGCCGGCCCGGGGTTCGAGTGAGGACAGGTAGAGGTTGCGGGCCAGAGCGGTGCCTCCGTCGCGGCGACCAGGGAGCGGAACGTCTCCGGTAGTCAAGCAGTCCGCCAGCGGCCGGGTAGGGCCGATCGGTTGCGGGTCGTGGGGTCTCCCGACCCGATGTCGGTCGGGCGATCAAGCGGCCCCGGTCGAGAGCGACGCTGGTCTCAGTCACGTGACCCACTGGCGCGGTCGATGCGGGCTGCGCCGAACCGGTAGAGGGGGGCCGCGACGTGGCGCAGCACCACGAACGCCCGGTACCAGGCCGGGACGGTCCGCTCCGTTGCTCCATCCAGCAGGCTCCGGTGGATCGCACGGGCGACGTCGTCGGGACGGCCGACCACACGTCCGGCCGGTGTGCGCTTGACCTGGGTCTGCGGGAAGCCTTCGGTCTCGATGAACCCCGGGTTGAGTTGGCAGACGGTGATGCCACGGTCGGCCCAGGACAGGGACGTCGCCTCGGTGAAACCGACCGTGCCGAACTTCGATGCGGCGTACCCGGCCGGCCCGATCCCGAGCTTGCCGGCCACCGATGCCACGTTGATCACACGGCTGGGGGCGCTCATCTCCAGCAGATCGGCGAACGCGGCCATGCATCGGATCGTGCCCTGCAGGTTGACGTCCAGCGTGTGGAGTGCGTCGTCGAGGTCGTCACGCCCGTCGAAACTGCCACCGCCGAGACCGGCGTTGTTGAGCAGCGCGTGACACGCACCGAACTCGTCGCGGACACGGGCGGCCAGGGCATCGACGTCTGCGGTTGAGGTGACGTCCGTGACGTGGGCGATGATCCCCGGCTGACGGGCCGCCAGGGCCTCGAGGCGGTCCTGCCGTCGGGCCGCGGCGACGACGGTCATGCCCAGCCGCGCCAGCCGGAGGGCCGTCGCCTCGCCGATCCCGCTCGACGCTCCCGTGATCACCGCGACCTTGCCCACCGGATCCCATGCCATGGCTGTCTCCTCGCCTCACGCGGTCGGTTCGAGCCACACCGTACTGTTGCGCCCCTCCGTCCCGATCGACCCGCCGAGGAGCAGTCGTGGAACGCTCGACCGGCATCGTGGCGACCGCGATCGCCGGGATGCTGGGTGTCACCTTCTACGTCGTGGCCTGGGCGGTCGCCGGTGTGCTCACGCCGGACTACGACCCGTTGCGCCAGGCCATCAGCGAGACCTTCGCCCTCGGGGCACCGGTCGTGCCGGCGACGCTCGTCCGCGTGTCGCTGGTGGTGTCGGGTATCGCACTGGTCGCGTTCGCCTGGGCGCTGGATCGCGGCCTGCCCGGCACCGGGCGGGCCGGGCCGGCGGTGTGCGCGATCTCGGGTGTCCTCACGGTGTTCCTCGTGGCGTTCCCCTGTACGGCCGGCTGTCCCGGGGTCGGTGCGAGCTTCACGGACACCATGCACGTGATCGTCGCCGGCGGGGGATACCTGACCCTGCTGGTGACGCCGGTCCTCATCGCGCTGCGGGTCCGTGAGCACCTGCCGGTCTTCGCGCGGTGGTCCTTGGTCCTCGGTGGCCTCGCGCTGCTCGGGTTCGTCGTCCGCAACCTCGGGTTCGAGGTCCTCCCGGGACTCCAGCAACGCACCTTCAACACCATCGCCGATGCCTGGTACGTCGTGGCGGGTGTCGTGTTGATCCTCCGGGTCCGGCGCCACGAGGGTGGACGTTGAGCGGTCGGCCGGGCTCCGATGGCCCGACAGGTGCCGGTACGGTTCAGCGGACGTTCGATGCAGGTCCCACCCCTGGTCGAGCCGGATCAGCGTCCAACCTTCCCCTGCCACCGAGGCCCTGATGTCCGCAGCGACCGGATCGCGCCGTCGCCGCTGGGTGCTCATCGCCGCCATCCTCGTCGCCGCGGCCGTGGCTGGCGGGCTGTTCTGGTTCTTCAGCGGCGACGAACCCGACGAGGTGGATGCCGAACGGGCCCTGCAGCAGGATCAGGACTCCCTCTCCGAGGTCTTCACCCCCGATCTCGAACGGTCGGACGACACCGCCGACGACGACCCGAACGACGGCAACGACGACGAGCCCACCGAGACCGGCCCCGACGTCGACGATCCCGAAGACGGCGACCCGGACGGTCCCGACGAGGTCCCGACCGGCGCACCGCAGACGGCAGAGGACCTCGACGGGACCTGGGTCGTCGACACCTCCCGCGAGTTCGACCGGGAGACCGGGCGCGGAACCTTCATCGGCTACCGGATCGCGGAGGAACTGCAGGGCGTCGGTGCGACCACGGCCGTGGGTCGCAGTCCGAGCGTCGAGGGCGAGGTCGTCTTCGCGGGGCTCATCGTCTCGTCGGTGGTGGTCAAGGGGGACCTCACGGACCTGGAGAGTGATGACGGGCGGCGCGACGCCCGGGTGCGGTCGCAGCTGGGTCCCGACGCGACCGCCACCTTCGAACTCTCCCGGCCGATCGAGCTCCCGGAGGTGCCACCGGTCAGCGAGGTCATCGAGCTCACCGCCATCGGTGAGCTCACCCTGTTGGACGTGACCCGTGAGGTCGAGGTGGCCCTGCAGGCTGCGGTCACGGAGACCGGCCTGCTGATCACCGGATCGACGTTGGTGGCCCTCAGTGACTACGACGTCGAGGTGCCGTCGGCGCCCATCGTCCTGTCCGCATCGGATGATGCGACCCTCGAATGGCAGTTGTTCCTGGTCAAGGGATGAGGCGAGGCACCCGTCGGGCTGCCGAGGATCCGCTGTGGTCCCGCGACCTCGTCCTGGTCGTCGCCTCGTCGTTCCTGGCGTTCGCAGCGTTCGGGATCTCGCTGCCGGTGCTGCCCCGCTACGTCGTCGAGGAGCTCGGACGGGGTGACGCGACCGCGGGGTTCGTGTTCGGTTCGTTCGCGATCGCCGCGATCCTGGTCCGTCCCTTCGTCGGGCGGTGGGGTGACCGTCGTGGTCGGCATCGGTTGATGGTGGCCGGCGCCGCCCTGATGGTGCTCGGTCTCGTGGGGCACGTGCCGGCGACCACGGTCGGCACGCTGGTGCTGGCCCGGCTCGTCCTCGGTGCCGGCCAGGCCGCGTTGGTGGTCGGAGCCGCGACCATGACACTCGACCTGGCTCCCACCGGCCGTCAGGGTGAGGCGTCGAGCTACTCGATGGTCGCGGTCCAGGTCGGCCTCGGGCTTGGGCCAGTGGCCGGCGAGCTGGTGCTCGACGCCGCGTCCTACGCGATGGTCTGGTGGGTGTCGGCCGGGGTGGCGCTCCTGAGCGGGGCGGTCGCCCTGTTCGTCACACCGGATCGTGGCCACCCGGACGTCGCGTCCATCCGGGGGGTCGCGGGGTTCTTCCACCGCTCCGGCCTGGCCCCGGGGGTCATCCTGGCGCTCGGGATGACCGGGTTCGTGGGCTTCCTGGCGTTCGTGCCGCTCTACGCGGACGAGATCGGGGTGCCGCAGGCTGCGCCACTCTTCCTGCTCGCGTCGTTGACGATCGCCGGGGTCCGCCTCGCCGGAGCCAGGCTGCCCGACCGGTTGGGGCCGGTGCGCACCGGCACTATCGCCCTAGCGGCCGCCGCGGTCGGCCTGCTCGGGCTCGGACTCTGGCCGACGCCGACGGGGCTGTACGTGATGACCTTCGCGATGGCGGCCGGCACGGCGCTGGTCGTGCCGTCGCTGTTGTTGGCCGCGGTCCAGGGCGTCGCCGTGCACGAACGGTCCCGCGTGATGGCGACCTTCACGAGCTTCATCGACGTGGCCGGCGCACTCGGACCGTTGCTCTTGGGTGCCGTCGCCGGCGTCGCAACCTACGGGGCCGCGTTCATCACGGCGGCGGTCGCCTGTGTCGTGGCCGGCGTGCTGGTGCGGCTGTGGCTGACACCGTCGTTGGCGGCGCGCGTCCGTCTCAGCGACGGTCCGCCAGCAGGCGCTCCAGACGCATGACCTCGTCCTGCAGGGCCAGGCGCGTTCCGGAACCGGAGTGGGGTGGCATGTCGGTCAGCGCAGCACGGACCTGCGCGAGCCGGTCCTGCAGTTCGGTGATCGTGGGGCCCGAACCGTCGGTCATACCTCGCTCCTCCCGGGTCAGTCGATCAGTGCCCGGCGGACCAACCGCACGGCCACCAACCAGGCAAGCAGGTTGAACACGGACAGGGCGGCGACGTGGAGCATCGTCTGGCCGAACCCGGTGAAGCCGAAGACGGCGCCGCGCAGCAGCTCCACGCAGTGGTACAGCGGGTTCGCCCGTCCGACCAGTTCGGCCCATCGGGGCAGGCCATCGAGCGGGAAGAACGTGCCGGCCACCACCAGCATCGGTGCGACGACCGCGCCGATGATGATGTCGACGCCGTGCCAGGACCGCAGCTTCGCGGCGAACGCCGCCCCTGTCGCAGACAGGCCGAAGCCGGTGAAGACCGCGATCGCCGGGACCAGCACGACGCCGGGTCCCATGCGGACCCCGAACGCCAGGGCCACGAACAGCGTGACCACCGCGACCACGGCGACGCGCAGCCCGTTCCACAGCGACTCGCCGGCCACCAGTTCGGCGACGGAGACCGGGGCGGCCAACTGCCCGTCGTAGAGGTGTTTCTCCGCGCGACGGGTGTAGCCGTTGATCAACCCGGGGAACAGCGCAGAGAACAGGATCCCGATCGCGATCGTGCCTGTGGCCATGAACTCGAAGTAGGAGAGTCCGGCGACCTCGCTGATCAGGGCGCCGAAACCGAACCCGAAGCCGATGAAGAACACGATCGGTTCGACGATGGATCCGAACGCTGTGCTGAACCACACCCGTCGGAAGACCCGCCACTCCCGGTAGACGATCGCCCCGACGATCGCGGGTTCGAAGCGCCGGTGGGTGACCGGTGGGGTCGAAGTCACCGCCACACTCATGCCATCTCCTCCCCGGTCAGCACCACGAACACATCCTCGAGGGTGGGTGCGCGACGGTCGCCCTGGGCCCAGTCCTGCCCGTCGAGTCGCTCGGCGTCCAGCACGGCGACGGTGGTCCCCGAGCGTCGCGTGCGCAGGCCACCCGCATTGGCCGCTGCCTCGATGTCGGCCAGGGCCGTCGGGGTCCCGGCCACCTCCAGGACCTCGCGTCCGACGGAGCGTGTGATCAGGTCCCGGGGCGGGCCGGAGGCGACCACCCGGCCGGCGTGCATGATGGCGACCTCGTCACACAGCCGTTCAGCCTCCTCGATGTAGTGCGTCGACATCAGCACGGTGACCCCGCTCGACCGGATCTCCGCGATGGTGGACCACAGTTGCTGGCGGATCTGCGGGTCCAGCCCGACGGTCGGTTCGTCGAGGAGCACCAACTGCGGGCCGTGGATCAGCCCACGTGCGATCAGGAGCCGCCGCCGCATCCCGCCGGAGAGCGCAGCGGCCGGCGTGTCCGCCCGGTCCACGAGTCGTGCGACCTCGAGCCCGCGCCGCACGGCGGCGTCGCGTTCCGCCCGGGGGATGCGCTGCAGGCGGGCGAACACCTCGAGGTTCTCCGCCACGGTGAGTTCGGCATCGAGGTTGTCGACCTGTGGGACCACGCCGGAGACGGACCGGGCCTCGCGCGACGCACCCGGAAGCTCGTGACCGAGTACCTCGACGTGCCCGGAGTCCGCCACCGCCTGCCCCGTGAGCAGGCGCATGGTGGTCGACTTCCCGGCACCGTTGGGTCCGAGCAGTCCGAAACAGACCCCGCGGGGAACCTCGAGGTCGAGGTGGTCGACCGCGGTCAGAGCACCGAAGCGCTTCACGACGTCGCGGAGTCGAACCGCAGGGACACTGGACACGGAGCTACCTCAGCATGAGAACGGGGACCACATCGCGCCGGGAACGGCGCCTGCTGTCACGAGGTGACGGACATCCCTGGCTCCTGGACGGTGTCGCTCGAGGAGGGTAGCTGCGCCGGAGCCTGACGTCGGTGACTAACCTCTCACCTATGGCGATCCTGGTCGACGCGGCGATCTGGCCCCACCGTGGTCGGCGGTGGGCGCATCTGGTCAGCGATGCCTCGCTCAACGAACTGCACGGGTTCGCCGCCGACCTCGGTCTGCGCCGCGAGTGGTTCCAGGGCGACCACTACGACGTGCCGACCGAGGTACGCGACCGGGCCATCCTGCAGGGGGCCGAGGTGGTGAGTTCCGGGCAGTTGGTCCGTCGGCTGCGGGCCGCGGGGCTGCGTCAGCGCACCCGTGTGATCCGGCTCCCGGGCGAACGGGCGTCCTGAACGCCGGCGCTCAATCGGCGCGGCAGTCCCGCGCGTATGCC
The DNA here is from genome assembly GCA_007136095.1 of Nitriliruptoraceae bacterium. GTDB lineage: Bacteria > Actinomycetota > Nitriliruptoria > Nitriliruptorales > Nitriliruptoraceae > CSSed11-175R1. The sequence goes on along the minus strand of SLHP01000011.1, from coordinate 5,709 downwards.
GATCCATCCCAGTCGGCCAGGAAGGCGGCCATCGCGTCGTAGCCGTCGTCGATCACCTCGCGGCCGGTGCCGAGGTCGAACTCCAGGGCCCGGATGTCGCTGACGTCCACGCGGATCGTGCGACGTTCATCGCACTCGTTGGTCGGCTCCAGTCGGTCACTGGATTCCAGCAGCGCGCGGAGCACCATCCGGGCGGTGGCGATGTCTCCCTCAGGTATCGCGTCCGCATCGGCGACGCGCGACAACAGGCGGATCCCGAAGGTCGGCCAGCGGGGCTCGCGACCGTCGCGCCGGTCGAGGATGGACACCGGGAACCCGGAGGTCAGCCCCCCGTCGACCAGGACGCCCCGGAGGCCGTCGCCCTCGACCCCGATCGGGACGGGAGAGTAGACCAAGGGGATCGACATCGAGGCGAGGACCGCCCGCGCGACCGACTGCTCGTCGGGTTCGAGGCCGTAGCGCGGGTAGTCCCACGGCAGGCGCACGACCCGGCGGTTGACGATGTCGAGGCAGCGGACCACCAGGCGGTAGGAATCCTCGAGACGGGAGCCTGCATCGGCGTCGGGCATCCGCAGGTCGGCGAACGTCTCGACGCCCTGTTCGGCGAGGATGTCCCCGATCCAGGCCAGTGGCTCGACCCGCTCGGTGGTCAAGCGGTTGACGATGCCCTTGATGGCACGCTTCGCGCTCAGCCGCTCCCAGACGTCGGCCATGGCGAACGAACGGAAGTCCAGTTGTTCGAACCGCTTCTCGATCTGGGGCACCGGGACACCGCTGACGGCCATGGCGCCAACGACCGCGCCGGCCGATGCCCCGGCGACGCGCTCGACCGAGTAGCCGTGTTCGTCCAGAGCCACCAGGGCGCCGATGTGGGCCAGCCCGCGCAGGCCTCCACCACCGAGCACGAGGTCGCATCGCTTCCCGGTGCCTGCCGCGGTCACAGCCACCTCCCGGGGTTGAGCAGGTTCTTCGGGTCGAGGGTCTGCTTGATGCGTCGCTGCAGGGCGAGGTTGTCCGACCCGATCTCGCGTTCGAGGAAGGCCGCCTTGATCGAGCCGACGCCGTGCTCGCCGGTGATGGTGCCGCCGAGGTCCAACGTCGCATCGATCACGTCGTCGAACGCCAACAGCGCGCGGCGTCGCGCGTCGTCATCACCCGGCCGCACCAGGAAGGTCGGGTGCATGTTGCCGTCACCCGCGTGCCCGAAGGTGTAGACCTCCGCGCCGCGCCGCTCACCCGCTTCCTCGATCCGCCCCAGCAGGTCCGGGATCTTCGACCTCGGCACACCGACGTCGTCCCAGATCACCTGGCCGTGCGTCTCGAGTGCCGGCCCGGCCAGGCGGCGTGCCTGCAGGAGTGCCTCTGCCTCCTCCGGATCGGCGGTGAAGGCGGTGTAGGAGGCCCCTGCGGCATCGCACAGCGTCGCGGCCTGCTCCACCTCGGCACCGCGGAGGGGTTCCGGACTGTCGGACTGCAGCAGCAACAGGGCGGCGGCCGATCGGTCCAGCCCCATGCCGGCCAGGTCGTCGACGACGCCGATGATCGCCCGGTCCATGATCTCCATCAGGGACAGGGACAGACCGGACCTGGTGATCGCCGCGACGGCGTTCCCGGCAGCGCCGAGCGTGGGGAAGAACGCCACCAGGGTCGAGGTACCGGCGGGCGTCGGACGCAGCCGCAGCAGGATCCTCGTCACGATGCCGAGCGTGCCCTCGGACCCGACGAACAAGCCGTTCATGTCCAGGCCCGCCACGCCCTTGATCGTGCGTCGTCCGGTCTGGATCACGGTGCCGTCCGCCAGCACGACCTCCAGGCCCAGCACGTAGTCCCGGGTGACCCCGTATTTCACGCAACACAGGCCGCCGGCGTTGGTGGCGATGTTCCCGCCGATCGAACAGAACGCCTTGCTGGCGGGATCGGGCGGGTACCACAGACCGTGGGGCGCGGTGGCCGATGAGATGTCGGCGTTGAGCATCCCCGGTTCGACCGTGACGGTCTGGTCGATCGCATCGATTTCGACGATCTGGTTCATCCGCTCGAGGCACAACGTCACCGCGCCGTCGATGGCCTGTGACCCGCCACACAGGCTGCTGCCCGCCCCGCGGGGCACGATCGGTACGTCGTGTGCGGCGGCGATCGAGACAGCGGCCGCCACCTCGGCGGTCGTGGTCGGGAACACCGCCGCCTGCGGGAAGCCAGGGGTGATCCAGTCGGTGCGGTCGTACCGGTAGGTCTCGAGGATGTCCTGGTCGGTGACCACGGCCTTCTCCGGCAACGCCTCCGCCAACTGTTCGAGTACACCCATCGGCTCTCCTCACCCACGGTCCCAGGCAGCCTACGGGGTGGGTCGGGCCGATCGGGTCCCGGACAACCCGACGGCTCACGACCGCGTCGTGGGGTGTGCAGCGGTAGGGTCACGCTCCCGGTCGAACCCGAAGGGGTCGTTGTGTCCACGCAGCCCGCACCTGCCGCCGCGCCCACCGCTGCGCCGGCCTTCGGCACGGTTGCGGCACCCCATATGGTCGTCATCGACGTGACCGACGGGCAGTTCGGTGACCCCGTCGTCCAGGAGACCGCGGCGTTCACGATCCACCCTTTCGCGCACGTGCTGCACTACGGCAGCGCCTGCTTCGAAGGGCTCAAGGCACACCGTGGGCACGACGGGGTCGTGCGCATGTTCCGCCACGGGTCGCACGTCGCCCGGATGCAGCGGACCGCTGGTCTGTTGTGCCTCCCGGTGCCGCCGGCCGACCTGCTCGCCGACGCGATGCGCGCGGCCGTGGCCCACAACCTCGACGTCACTCCGGAGTCGCCCGGCGCGCTGTACCTGCGGCCGATCCTGTTCGGCACGGAGCCCAACATCGGGGCGGCCGCAGCGCCCTCCAGGCACGCGAAGCTCGTCGTGCTGGCCTCACCGGTCGGCGACTACTTCGGGGGCGCCGCCAGAGCGCTCAAGCTGCTCGTCGAGACCACCCTGCCGCGCACCACCCCACAGTTCGGCGAGGCGAAGGCCGGCGCCAACTACGTCATGGCCCTCGGCGTCACGCAGCAGGCCAGGGCCGATCACGGGGTCGATCAGGTGTTGTTCGCGCCCGGTGGGTCCGTGCAGGAGACGGGCGCCGCCAACTTCCTACTGCTCGACGACGACTCGATCGTGACCCGGGCGTTGGACACCTCGTTCCTCCACGGCATCACCCGCGATTCGATCCTGACCCTCGGCCGCGACCTCGGTTACCGGGTCGAGGAACGCGACATCAGCGTCGATGAACTGCTGTCCTGGGAGGGCGAGGCTGCCCTGGCCGGGACCGCGGCGGTCCTGTCCGGTGTCGGCACGCTGGTGCACGATGGCGATCAGGTCACGATCGGGGACGGACAGGTCGGTGCGAACACCTCGAGGTTGCGTGAGGCGCTGCTGGCGGTCCAACGGGCGGAGGCACCGGACCGCCACGGCTGGCTGTCGGCGGTCTCGTGAACCCCGTCTACGCGACCGCGACGGCCGCCAGCCTCACCGCCTTCAAGACCCTGCGTTGGGACGTGCGGGTCAGCGGGTCGCAGCACATCCCGGCAACCGGCGGTGGCGTGATCGCGACCAACCATGTCGGCTACCTCGACTTCGTCTTCTGCGGGTACGGGGCACGCGAGCAGGGTGGGCGACGGGTCCGGTTCGTCGCCAAGCGCGAGGTGTTCGACAACCGCTTCGCCGGCCCACTGATGCGCGCCATGCGCCACATCCCGGTCGACCGGGGTGGCAACACGGCCGTGGCGATGCGAGACGTCGCCGCGGCACTGGCCGACGGCGACCTGGTCGGCATGTTCCCCGAAGGCACCATCAACCGGTCCTTCGTCCCGCAGGAGGGTCGTCCAGGTGCGGCGCGGATGGCGGTCGATGCCGGCGTCCCGCTGATCCCTGGCGCCATCTGGGGCAGTCAGCGCATCTTCAGCAAGGGTCGCAAGCTGCAGGCGGCCCGGGGCACCGCGGTGATGGTCGCCTTCGGTCCGCCCGTCAGCTACCAGCCCGACGAGGATCCGAAGGCCGTCCACGAGCGACTGATGGCATCGATCCGGTCCCAGACCGACGAGCTGCAGCGCAGCTACCCGCAACGACCGGCGGACCAGGCGGACGCCTGGTGGCTGCCCGCGCACCTCGGCGGGGGTGCCCCGAGCCCCGAACAGGCTGCGGCGTGGGCCCGCGAGGAGGCCGCCGAACGACGTCGCCGCCGCGCCGAAGGCGGCTGACGTCCGACCCGACACCCGACGAGCGATTCAGGCGGCCGGCAGGTCGTAGTGCACCCCGGTGAGTTCCTCGGAGGCCTCCCAAAGGGCACGGGCCATCACCGGATCCTGGGCCCGCCCGGACCGCGCGGCCGGGCCGGGGTAGCCGCGCACCTCGCCCGGGCCGTCCGGACCCCAGTAGGACCCGCCCGGCACGTCCGGTGCCGCGGTCGCGAACAGTTGGGGGAGTGCCCCCTGACTGGCCGATTGGGCGACCACCGCGTTCACGGCGCGCAGCATGATCCCGTTGATCCGGCCACTGATCCCACCCTGGGCCGTGGGGCCGGTGGTCTGCAGGTCGGTGGCGGCGTAGCCGGGGTGTGCGGCCACGGAGACCGCGTCGGCGGGTGCGGCCTCCAGGCGTCGCTGGAGTTCGGACGTGAACAACAGGTTCGCAAGCTTCGAACGGCCGTACGCCGGCCACTTCTCGTAGCGCTCACGGTCCCAGTTGAGGTCCGTGAGGTCGATCCGTCCAACCTTGTGGGCTCCCGAGGACACGGTCACCACCCGCGCGCCGTCGGCGGCCAGGAGTGCCGGCAGCAGCAGGCCGACCAGGGCGAAGTGACCGAGGTGGTTCACGCCGAGTTGCATCTCGAAGCCGTCCGCGGTGCGCTGCAACGGTGGGGCCATGATCCCGGCGTTCGCCACGATGCGGTCCACCGATGCATGCGCGGTCAGGAACGCCTCCGCGGCGGACCGGACGCTGGCCAGATCCGCGAGGTCGACCGACAGGTGCTCGAGGGATGCCTCCGGGTGGCGCTGCCTGATCCGGTCCATCACCGCGGTGGTCTTCTCCGCGTTCCGGGTCGCGAGCACGACGTGCGCGCCGCGCGTCGACAGCGCGATGGTCGTCGCCTCACCGAGACCTGCGGTGGCGCCCGTCACGAGGACGGTCAGGCCGGTGAGGTCCGGTAGGTCGGCAGGGGTCCAGCGCAAGGTCGCTCCAACAGCTTCGGCAGGCAGCTTCGACAGGGTCATCGATGGTCGAGGCTACTGACCGACGGGCGGTGCACGTCGGGGCGGCACGGTCGCGGTGCGGTGTCCGCGGGCCCTGGACGGACCGGGCAGACTGGGGGCATGGCCACCCCCACCCGCATCACCGACCCCAGCGACGATCGCCTCGCGGACTTCGCCGCGCTCACCGACGCCCGGCTGCGCAAGCTCTACGAGCACCGCGCCGGCGTCCTGATCGCCGAGGGCCCGAACCCCGTGCGCGCACTTGTGGCCTCGCCGTACCCGGTGCGGTCGCTGCTGCTGGCCGAGGAACGTGTCGACCAGTTCGCCGACGTCGTGGCGGCCATCGACGCGCCCGTGTACGTCGTGACGCGGGATCTGCTCTACGAGGTGGTGCGCTTCAAGCTCCACCAGGGCGTGCTGGCCTGTGGCGGCCGGTTGCCCGCGGCGCAGCCGGCGGAGGTCGTGGCCGGTACCGACCGC
>SLHP01000202.1 GCA_007136095.1 Nitriliruptoraceae bacterium | reverse complement strand
GTGCTCGCTCCGCTCCGCGCCACCGGCGACCCGATCGCGCCGTGCGTGCTCGCTCCGCTCCGCGCCACCGGCGACCCGATCGCGCCGTGCGTGCTCGCTCCGCTCCGCGCCACCGGCGACCGCCGGCATGATGGCGATCTCGCCGTCGTCCTCGATCGGCGTGTCCAGCCCGTCCACGAAGCGGATGTCCTCGTCATCGACGTAGACGTTCACGAAGCCCCGGAGCGATCCGTCCTCGAACAGCTGCTCCTCGAGGCCCGGGTGATCCACGACCAGTTGATCGAAGGCCTTGCCGACGGTGTCGCCGGCAACCTCGACCTTGGCGGCACCATCGGTGTGCTTTCGCAGGACGGTGGGGATGCGAACGACGGGCATGATGGGACCTCGGGGGTCGAGAGCGGAGCGGATATCGCCGGGAACGGCCACGGGGTGAGTGCCGGCACCGCGCGCATACATCGGCGACCTGGCGACCAAGGGTATCGCCGAGGCTCCGTCGGCCGGTAGACAGACAACGACCGGCTCTACCCGGCCATTCCCACCCGATGTCTCCGCCGCCGACCGACCCGGGCACTCCGTCACCGACCTACCCGGGCACTACCGTGGCGTCATGCGCACGTTGACCCGCCGCCAGGCCCGCCGCATCGCCTTGACGGCGATGGGTTTCGCGCGCTCCCGGCCGGCACCGGACACCCGGCGCGACGTGCGTCACCTGCGGCGCGTCCTCGACACGATCGACATCGTGCAGTTGGACAGCGTCAACGTCCTGGCTCGGGCACACGAATTGCCCTTCTGGTCGCGACTCGGGCCGCACGACCGCCAGTCCCGGGACGCCTGGCTGTGGCGATCGCGCGAGGCCTTCGAAGGGTGGATCCACGTCGCCTCGGTGACGTCCGTGGACGTCTGGCCGCTGCTCCACCACCGACGTGCGAGGACCCGGACCTCCTCCGGCGTCCAGCAGCTCCTCGCCGATGCCCCCGGCTACCTCGATGCCGTCTTCGATGAGGTGGCAACGAACGGTCCGACCAGCGTGCAGGACCTCACGGACCCGGGTCGGCGCACCGGACCCTGGTGGGGCAACCCCCGGGGGAAGGTCGCACTCGATCACCTCGCCACCCGCGGCGATCTGGCCGTCCACGACCGCACCTCGCAGTTCGTCACCGTCTACGACCTGACCGAGCGGGTGATCCCGGCGAACGTGCGCGATCAGGATCCGCCGTGCTGGGACGCCGCCGTGCAACACCTGCTCCACCGGGCAGTCCGTGCCCACGGCATCGGCACGGCGGCGGACCTGGCTGACCACCACCGCCTGAAGACCCGCGACGCCCGCCCGGCCCTGCGCCACCTCGTCGGATGCAGTGACGTCGAGGAGGTCCGTGTCGACGGTTGGGGAGGCGAACCGGTCTACCTCGACCCCGAGGTGACCCGCTCCCGGACCTTCCCTGCCCGGACCCTGCTGTCCCCCTTCGACCCCCTGGTCTGGAACCGCGACCGCGCCGAGCGGCTGTTCGACTTCCGTTACCGCATCGAGATCTACGTCCCGGCGGCCGAGCGGGTCCACGGCTACTACGTCCTGCCGTTCCTGCTCGGCGAGGACCTGGCCGCACGGGTCGACCTCAAGGCCGACCGACACACCGGCCGACTGCTGGTGCAGGGCGCGTTCGTCGAGCCAGGCGCCGACGCGGTCGTGGTGTCGCGTGAGTTGGCAGCCGAACTGACCGAGCTGGGTACCTGGTTACAGGTTCCCGACATCGAGGTCGCACGCCACGGCGATCTCGCAACGGAACTCCGTCGCTCTCTGCCGTGAGACGATCCGGGCCGAGCGACCGGTCTCGGTCACCGGCGGGGCCCCGGCGTACCCGTTTGCTGCTCGAGCTCGGCTGGTGCCGCATCCTCGCCGGACGCTTTCTTGTGACGACCCGTGACCACCCACCACGTTCCGATGATCACGGCGATCAGCAGCACGGGCACGCGCAGAGGTCCTGGGAGCCAGCGCCAGGCCTTGCGCAGCAGCGGAAGTGAGGCCAGGATCGCACGGGGTCCATCGGCAGGTACTCCTTGGCAGCAGGTCGGTGACGCACGCCCGGCACGGTGAGCAGGCTGTGCACAACCGGCAGGTGTTCTGGCACGGTGTTCTGGCGGTAGGCCACATCCGGCGACCACCATGGTCGGACCGCGGCAGTCCGGGCGGGGACCACACCACATCGGACTGGACGGGCCGCCTCAGTACCCCTAGCTGCCCCGCAACCTGCCGGCGACCTGACCCGGCGCCTTCACGACCCGATCGGCGGTCTGTCTGACCTTGGCCTCCGGAAGGTCGCGGTGATGCCGCAACGCCGCGCGGTCGAGCTCACGGTCCGCGAGAGCCAGTTCGGTGACCGACAGCGGAGGGAAGGACCGCAGCGGTTCACCGCGGACCGACGGGAAGACGATCCAGTGCGTCGCCGTGTCCGTGGTCCAGCGACCGATGTAGCCGTCGACCGAGGAGGCCAGGCTGTAGGCCAGCAGGTGGGGACGGAACTGCTTGTCCAGCTGCCGGGCGGCCTCGAGCGCGATCGGGGCGTACTTGAGCGCGATCTTGGCGGCAGGACCGATGGCAACCATGGTCAGGCCGCCTGTTCATCGCGCACGATGACCGGCTTCTCGGTCACCACACCATCGATGATGGAGTAGGCACGGACGTCGGGGTGGTCGCGGTCCTGCAGCGTGACGATGAGGTAGGTCGCATCCGGGTAGGCGGCGAGCCGGATATCGGTGGGGGACGGATAGGCCTTCGTGTGGGTGTGCGAGTGGTAGATCGCCAGGTCGTACCCCTCGTCCTCGATCTCGCGCATCGCCCGCAACAACTGCTTGGCATCCATCACGTAGTAGGTCATCGACCGTTCGGCGTTCTCGATCGGGAAGTGCGCGATCGAGCCGTCGGGACGAACGCCGAGCAGTCCGCAGACCTCGTAGGGGAAGTCGGACCAGGCGTGCTCGACGAGCGTCTCCCAGGTCCCACGGTCAAGGACGAAGGGGTCCGCGACATCGTCCTGCACCATCTCGGTCGCGCTCACCGCACTGTCCTTCTCCCGCCGTCCGGGCCCGGACGTGCCACACGACCGTACCGAACGCGACGTCCGCCTCCACCCGATGGAGGACGGATCGGCCGCGGGACAGTAGCGTCGGCCGGACCGGCGCGGATGACGCCGCGCCACGACCGATAGGTACGTCCCGTGCCCCTAGACCACGACATCAGGACCCTGGCGACCGGCCGGAACTTCGCCGCGTTCACGACGCTGTTCCCGGACGGCCACCCGCAGACCCACGTCATGTGGGTGGACGCCGATGCTGACCACATCCTGATCAACACCGAGGTGCACCGGGCCAAGTTCCGCAACACCGAGCAGGACCCGCGGGTGACGGTGACCATCTGGGACGTCGACAACGCCTACCGGTACGCCGAGGTCCGCGGCCGGGTCACCGACGTGGTCACCGGGCCGGAGGCACGCGAGCACATCGACGCGTGCTCTCACCGCTACTTCGGCAAGCCCTACCCCAACGAGGTCGAATCCGAGCGAGCGATCCTGCGCATCACCCCCGACAGGGTCCACCGCAACGGCCTGTAGGCCGTCGGGCAGGTGATCGGTCCGCCGGCGACCGTTCAGTCCTTCGGGAACCACGG
>SLHP01000050.1 GCA_007136095.1 Nitriliruptoraceae bacterium | reverse complement strand
GTCGCCCTCGGTGACCAGCGGGCGCTGGTTCGAACAGCTGCCCTGGTTGGAGCGCTGGAACTTGGTGAGGTAGTAGCGGTCGATCTCATCGTCGTCGGTACGAACGACCACGTGATCCGCGGCCACCTCGACCACCACGCCGGCGTTGCGCGCGATGACCACGTCACCGGCGTCACGGGCCGCCTTGGCCTCGATACCGGTCCCGACGAACGGCGACTCCGCCCGCAGCAACGGCACGGCCTGCCGCTGCATGTTGGCGCCCATGAGCGCGCGGTTGGCATCGTCGTGTTCGAGGAACGGGATCAGGGCCGCGGCGATCGACACGGTCTGGCGCGGGGAGACGTCCATGTAGTCGACGTCGTCCGGCGTGACCTCGCGGACCTCGCCGCCCTTGGCACGGACCAGCACCATCTCGTTGACGAACTTGCCCGTCTTGCGGTCGACCGGTGCGTTCGCCTGGGCGACGACGTAGCGGTCCTCTTCGTCGGCGGTGAGGTGCTCGGCCTCGTCGGTGACCTTGCCCTTGACCACCTTGCGGTAGGGGGTCTCGACGAACCCGTACTGGTTGATCCGCGCGTAGGTCGCGAGCGAGCCGATCAGGCCGATGTTCGGGCCCTCCGGCGTCTCGATCGGACACATCCGCCCATAGTGGGACGGGTGGACGTCGCGGACCTCGAAGCCCGCGCGCTCACGCGACAGACCACCGGGACCGAGCGCCGACAGGCGACGCTTGTGCGTGAGGCCGGCCAGGGGGTTGGTCTGGTCCATGAACTGCGACAGCTGCGAGGTTCCGAAGAACTCCCGGATGGCGGAGACCACCGGGCGGATGTTGATCAGCGTCTGCGGGGTGATCGCTTCGAGGTCCTGGGTCGTCATGCGCTCGCGCACGACGCGCTCCATGCGGGACAAACCGATACGGACCTGGTTCTGGATCAGCTCACCGACGCTGCGCAGCCGACGGTTGCCGAAGTGGTCGATGTCGTCGGTGTCGTAGTCCGGCTCGCCCGCGTGCAGCTTGACGATGTAGGACATCGTGGCGAGGCAGTCCTGCGTGGTGAGCACGTGATCGTCGCGGCGATCGAACCCGAGCGCCTCGAACTCATCGGTCAACTTGCCGTGCTTGACCTGGCCCTGACCGTCGTCCTCGAGCCCGGAGATCTTGTACCGACCGACGCGCGCGAGGTCGTACTTCTTGTTGGCGAAGAACATGCCGAGCAGCAGTTGGCCGGCCTGTTCGGCGTTCGGCGGTTCACCCGGACGCAGCTTGCGGTAGATCTCCTCGAGCGCCTGGGCCGGCGTGCGACCCGTGTTGTCCTTCTCCAGGGTCAGCTCGATGGACTCCGAGTTGTTGAAGAACTCGAGGATCTCTTCGTCGTCGACCTCGGCGTTGAGCACCTCGGCCGGTGCGAGCTCGTAGGCACCGAGCTCATCGTTCCACTCGAAGGCCTTGAGTGCGCGGTAGAACACGCTGATCGGCTGCTTGCGCTTGCGGTCGACGCGGACCGCGACGAGGTCACGCTTGTCGACCTCGAACTCCAGCCAGGCGCCTCGCGCAGGGATGACCTTGCAGCCATAGACGTCGCGGCCGGTGGTCTTGTCGATAGAGGTGTCGAAGTAAACGCCCGGGGAACGCACGAGCTGTGACACCACGACACGCTCGGTGCCGTTGATCACGAACGTCCCGCGATCGGACATCACGGGGAAGTCGCCCATGAAGACGGTCTGGGACTTGATCGTGCCGTCTTCCTTGTTGAGGAACTCCGCGGTGACGAACAACGGAGCGGCGAAGGTGTAGTCCTTCTCCTTGCACTCCTCGAAGGAGTACTTCGGATCTTCGAACCGGTGGTTGAGGAAGCTCAGGGCCATCTTGCCCTGCGAGTCCTCGATCGGCGAGATCTCGTTGAAGATGTCACCGAGACCCTCTTCGATGAGCCAGTTGAACGAATCGCGCTGGATCGCAACGAGATCCAGTTCTTCGATCGGCAGAGCTTCGTGGATCTTCGCGAAGCTGAGACGCTGGTCGACGACGGTGCCAGCCAACAGGGACCTCCCTGGAACGTGGTGTTCGATGCAGCCGGGGGACGGCAGTCAAACCCCGGTGGGCGAGATTGTGCGATCGAGCGGCGGCTGCGTGATGGATGGGGCGCCACCCCGTTCCATCACGGGTACAGACCATCCCGGAGACGACGCACTCAGGGTCCGGCAGGCTCGAGGGCTCCGAGCAGACGTCGACCGCACCAGGGAAGAGGGCGCGGGCATGACGAGATGGTGGGAGCCTTCAACAGCGGGCGGAACGCACAGAGTGCGGGAACAACGGAACGACAGGACACACGACGGCCCTGCAGTGTAGGGCCGCTGATCGTAGCACGTCAACCGCCCTCGGCAGATCCCGAGGGCGGACGAGCGGACGGCCCCCACCTCTCGGCGGGGCGGTCCGGTGCCGGTCGACGGTGCGTCCCGCCATCGGACACGGCCAGGAGGCCGGTCCGACGAGCGGCCTCACTTGATGTCGATGCTCGCGCCTGCTGCCTCGAGCTTGTCCTTGGCCTCGCCGGCCGCATCCTTGGCAACACCCTCGAGGATGTTGGCCGGTGCGCCCTCGACGAGCTCCTTGGCCTCCTTGAGGCCGAGGTTGGTCAGCGCACGGACCTCCTTGATGACCTGGATCTTCTTCTCGCCCGCAGAGGTCAGCACCACGTCAAACGCGGTCTGCTCCTCTTCTTCCTCGGCGGCGGCTCCGCCGCCACCGGCCGCGGCGACCGCGACGGGGGCTGCAGCGGTGACCTCGAAGGTCTCCTCGAACTTCTTGACCAGCTCGGAGAGCTCGATCAGGGTCAGTTCCTTGAATGCATCGATCAGTTCGTCGGTGGTCAGCTTCGCCATCGGTTCTCCTCCTGGAGGCGCGGTCCGCGCCAGTGGGTCATCAGGTCGGGCAGCGGGATCACGTGATCCCGCACATCGGGGGGTGTCTTACGCCGGGGTGTCGGTCTCCGCGTCCGCGGACGCCTCGGCGGTGTCCGCCTCGGCGGCAGCGTCCGGCTCGGCGCTCTCGTCCGCAGCCTCAGCGGTTGCCGGCTCGTCCTCGGCGGTCTCCGTCGCAGCGTCGGCAGCGGGCTCGTCTGCGGCCTCGGCCGGTGCAGCTTCCGCAGGAGCGTCGGTCGGTGCACCGGGTGCGCCGCCGTCGTCGAGCAGTGCCTGCATGAGTCGGGCCTGCTTCTCCGGCAGCGCCTGCAGCAGCCGGGCGGTGTTGGCCAGCGCGCCGTACATCAGACCGGCCATCTTCTCGAGCAGTTCCTCGCGGCTCTCGAGGTCGGCCAGCTTGATCGCTGCGACCTCGTCGAGCACCTCGCCGTCGAGGTACCCGCCGCGGACGGTCAAGCCCGGGTGGTCCTTCGCGAACGCCTTCAGGACCTTGGCCGGTCCGACCGGGTCCTCGTTGCACAGGATCAGTCCGGTCGGGCCGACGAGCAGATCGTTGATCCCCTCCATGCCGGCCTTGGACGCGGCCCGGCGCGTCAGGGTGTTCTTGACGACCTTCATCTCCGCGTCGGCTTCACGCAGCTTGCTGCGCAGTTCGCTGATCTCACTGACGGAGAGCCCGCGGTAGTGGGTCAACAGCGTTGCGGCCGCGCCGGACAGCTGCGCGCTGACCTCTTCGACCTTGGCG
>SLHP01000030.1 GCA_007136095.1 Nitriliruptoraceae bacterium | reverse complement strand
GCGACCGTCGGCGGCGGTGACCGTTGCCTTGGGGCGGGAGCCCCCAACCGACGAGCCGGCGTTGAGAACGCGGTCGATCTCTTCGGAGAACGGCTCGCCGGCCTGAAGCCGGTCGGCGGCGGTCAGCAGTTCCTCGAGTGTGCCGGTGGTCTCGCGTGGGACGTAGGTCTCGGCGGAGGCCTGGAAGTCGTTCGCGCCGATCCGGTCGGTGCCGGACTCGAGCAGGTAGGTAACGGTCGGCAGCGCGGTCGTGTCGACGCCTCGGCTGTCGCCGGCGTGGAGGCGTCGCAGGATGACGCGACGGCCCCACGCGTTGGGGGCGCCGTCGGCGAGGCAGCCGGCGAGGTCCATCCCGTCCGGTGGCGGCTGGTCGCCGCGCTGCAGGGGTAGTTCGGGCAGGTACAGCGGGACGGCGTCAGGTCGTTCGAGGTAGCTGCGGCCGTAGACGAAGTGGAGCCGATCGCCAATCGGGTCGAGCGCGCCGGCGACGACCGGATCCACGCGGTCGGCGAGCCACGTCCACACGTAGACGCGGTCAGAAGTCATCGTTGGGCTTCCGGCTGTCGGTGCGGATACGATCGGGGAGCAGCGCGAGCAGCTGCCTCCCGGACGCGACCTGCCGGGCGAGGCCGTCCGCGTCGGTGGCGAACAGCGGGACGCCGAGCAGGACGAGCAACTCGAGCGCGGTCCCGATCGCGACGGTCGGGTCGCCGCGCTCGATCCGATAGAGCGTGTCGCGGGAGATACCTGCACGTTCGGCGAGTTCGGCGGCGGTGCGGCGCTGCCGACGCCGTTCGGACGCGACCAACTGCCCGACGACGACGACCGCATCGCGGGTCATGGGCGACAGCGTCTGCCTCACCACCAACCTCCCGTCTGATGTAGCAGACATTAACATCTGTAACCTCAGCTTTGTCGTGCAGAGGTCACCCTGGCGACGCGTGCTCCCGTTCCTCTGCCGGGCACCTGGTGTGCAGTTGCACGGGGCATCGTCATGACTCGGTACGTGATCGCCAGTAGCCCGGACGTCGACGAACGTGGGCAACTGCGAGGACCCACACCGCTTGCGATCTGACCACGTACACGACGCGGTAGGGGAACCGCAGAACCGGTAGCTGGCGCACCGCTAGTTCCGCAGACACACCGGGAACGGACGTTCCGGCGCCTGGCCAGGCCGCAATCTGCTCGACGGTCCGATCAACTGCCGCCAGGAACGCCAGCCCCAGACCGGATCGCTGAGACTCGTACCAGAACGCGGCTTCCTCGACCTCGGCGGACGCCTCCGAGTTGAGGACAACCCGACGGCTCACTCGCTCGACAGCGCTCGGCCGACACGGTCGCGGACCTGACCCCAGTCCTCCCCCGGCGCTTCGCCGGCCAGGACCCGACGCGCCCGCCCCTCGAGCGCCTGCGCCCAGGCTTGATCGACAACCGCCTCATCGTCCTCAGCAGGTCCCTCAAGGCTGATCAACAGCTCGGCGATCAACCCCGCCCGCTCTTCCTCCGAGAGCGAGAGAGCCTCGCGAAGCAGCGACTGCGCATGACCGGTCATGGTGCGATCGTACCCCTCAAGGGCGACCAACCGACGAATCATCCACCGCACAGACCGAGCGGGGTGCATGCAACGTGTTCCGGTTGCGCAACCGTCCACCGGAACGTGTGCAACGGCGTCAGTCCGGTGCACGCAACCGGTAGAGACGGCTCGTAGAACTGCACGTGGACGTCCGGCGGCCCGTTCGCTACATTGTTAGTGAACGTTCACAAGATTCTCCGGCACCGCCGGGTGACGCCTGGGAGGGCAACCGTGGGCAACGACGCCACCACCGCCGAACGCGAGCAGGTCAACGCGCAGATCGAGGCGCTGTTCGCCTCGCACCCGCCGGCGGACACGCCCGAGAAGGAGTTCTGGGGCGCCCAGTTCGACCATGGCCTGGCCTGGGTGCAGCACCCGGAGGGCTTCGGTGGGCTCGGCGTCAGCCCGCGCTGGCAGGCCGAGGTCGACCTGCGCATCAACGAAGCCGGCGGCTCGACGCGCAACCGCTACATGAACGTGCTCGGCATCGGGATGGGCGCCGGCACGATCATGGCCCACGGCTCGGAGGAGCACCAGCAGCGCTTCCTGCGGCCGATGTTCACCATGGAGGAGATCTGGTGCCAGCTCTTCAGTGAGCCGGGCGCCGGCTCCGACCTCGCGGCGCTCGCGACCACGGCCAAGCAGGAGGGCGACACCTGGATCGTCAACGGCCAGAAGGTGTGGACCACGCTCGGCCACCTCGCGAAGTGGGGATTGCTCGTCACCCGCACCGACCCGGACGTCCCCAAGCACGCCGGGCTGACCTACTTCATCGTCGACATGGAGGAGCGGGGCGTCGACGTGCGTCCGCTTTACCAGATCACCGGCGAGGCCGAGTTCAACGAGGTCTACTTCACCGACACGCCGATCCCCGACGACATGCGCCTCGGCGAGGTCGGTGGCGGCTGGTCCGTCGCCATGACCACGCTGATGAACGAGCGTGTCGCCATCGGTGGCAACGCCGCCCCGCGCGGCACGGGCGCGATCGCCGGCGCGGTCGAGGCCTGGCAGAAGATGCACGGCGAGGACGGTGACGCGGGCCTGCGCGATCAACTGCTGTCCCACTGGGTGGAGGCGGAGGCGATGCGCCTGACCGCGGTCCGCGCCAAGGAAGCCGCGCAGAAGGGCACGCCGGGGCCGGAGGGCTCGACCGCCAAGCTGCAGTGGGCGGACCTGAACAAGGCCATCACCTCGTTCACGATCGACCTGCTCGGCCCTGAGGGCATGACCTATCCCGGCGGTTACGAGTTCACGCGCCCGGAACAGACCGCCAACCGTGACGCCGGTCCGCACAAGTCCTTCCTGCGGGCCCGTGCCAACTCGATCGAGGGCGGCACCTCCGAGGTGATGAAGAACATCCTCGGCGAGCGCGTGCTCGGCCTGCCCGGCGAACCCCGGGTCGACAAGAACATCCCCTGGCGCGAGGTCCCGCGCAGCTGACCCCGGCGCGCACGCCACCACCCGCGCCGAACGACCGCGCGCCGCTCGAACCCCGCGCCGCACCACCATCTCTGGGAGAACACCACATGTCGGCACTCACCGCCCCCGCACCTGTCCAACCCTTCACCCTGACCGATGAGCAGAAGGCGCTGACCGAGATGGTCCGCGACCTGCTCGGCGACGCCGCCTCCTCGGAGCGTGTCCGTGAGGTCATGCTCGAGCACGGTGGGTTCGACCAGTCCCTCTACGACCAGCTCGTGCAGTACGGGCTCGCCGGGCTGACCATCAGCGAGGAACACGGCGGCGCCGGGGCCTCGTTCACCGAACTCTCGATCGTCTTCGAGGAACTCGGTCGCCATCTCGCGCCCGTGCCGATGCTGTCCTCCTCGGTGCTCGGAACCACCGCGATCCAGGTCGGCGCGACGCCCGAGCAGCAGGCCGCGTGGCTGCCCGGCGTGGCGGACGGCAGCACCCGGCTCGCGCTCGCGCACCTGGACCCGGCAGGTCGCCTCGATGCCGATCCGGGTGTGCGCGCCATGGCCTCCGGCGACGGCTTCACGCTCGACGGCACCGCCGGCTACGTCATCGACGGTGCGTCTGCGACCCACCTGCTCGTCGCGGCGACCACCGATGACGGGCTCGCGATCTTCTACCTCGACGCCGAGGCAGCGGGGATCGAACGCCGCGCGATCGATGTGCTCGACCTGACCCGACCGATGGCAACCATCACCTTCTCGGGCGTCGAGGTGGCAGCCGACGCGATGTTCGGCGGCAACGCCTCGGCGGCGCTGCACGCCGCGTTGACCGCGGGCGTCGTCATGCTGGCCTGCGAGCAGGTCGGCGGCATCCAGCAGATCCTGTCGCGCACCACCGTCTACGCCCGCGAGCGGGTGCAGTTCGGTCGCGCCATCGGGTCGTTCCAGGCGGTGAAGCACAAGCTCGCGGAGACGCTCGTCGCCTCCGAGTCGGCCCGCTCCGCCGCCTACCACGCGGCCCGGATGCTGGCCGCGCACGAGATCGAGGAGCTGCGCATCGCCGCGCCGCTCGCGAAGTCGTACTGCTCGGACGTCTACGAGAAGGCCAGCGGCGACGCGATCCAGCTGCACGGCGGGATCGCGTTCACCTGGGAGCACGACGTGCACCTGTACTTCAAGCGTGCGAAGGCCTCCAAGCTGCTGTTCGGCTCGCCCAAGCACCACCGGGCACTGCTCGCGGACGTCCTCGAGCTGTGAGTTCCGCCCGGACGGTGCCGACGACCGCACCGTCATCGCCGGCTGCGCCCAGCACCGACCGTGGGCGTCGTCGTCGCGAAGCCGTGCTCGATGCCGCCGAGCAGCTGTTCGTCGAGCGCGGGTTCCACGGGGTGTCGGTCGACGACCTCGGCGCGGCCGCCGGGATCTCCGGACCCGGGCTGTACCGCCACTTCGCGTCGAAGGACGCGCTGCTGATGGCGGTCCTCGACCGCATCTGGGACCGGCTCCGTCCTGCCGTTGAACAGCCGGCCACGACCGATGCCGAGGTCGTGCTGGAGACCCTGCTGCAGGCGCAGCTCGACCTGGCCTTCGAGCAGCCGGCGGCGCTGGTGCTGCTGGTCCGTGAGCTCAAGCACCTGCCCGAGGACTACCGGGCACTGGCGCGCCGCAACCACCGTCGGTACGTCGCCGCGTGGGCGGCCGCCATCACCGTGGTGCGCCCCGAGGTGTCCGCCGCGCAGGCACACGCGCTGGCCCTGGCGGTGCACGGCCTGATCGACTCGGCGACCCTGCGCCGACAGGCGATGCCGGCCGAGATGGGACCCGACGACCACCGCGCACTGCTCGAGCGCCTCTCCCGGGAGCTGCTCACCGCAGCGGTCTGAACGCAACGCAGCCGGCGGCGCCGGTGGCCGGACCCGACACGCGGTTACGTCGGGCACCCCCGTTAGGCTGCCGGCAACCGCCCGTTGCCGTCGACCGTGAGCGAAGCGACCCATGAACCCAGCTGAGCTCCGCGCGTCCGCGCAGCGGTGGCTCGACGGCGACCCCGACGCGGCGACCCGACAGCAACTGCAGGAACTGCTCGACAGCGGCGATGAGGCAGCGCTCGCCGACCACGTCGGCACCGGCCTGGCGTTCGGCACGGCCGGGCTGCGCGGCGCGGTCGGTCCCGGGCCGAACCGGATGAACCGCGCCGTCGTGATCCGCACCACCCGGGGGTTCGCGGACCACCTGCTGGCTACGCACCCGGATGCCGCCGAACGTGGCGTCGTCGTCGGGTTCGACGCGCGCCACGACTCGGAACGTTTCGCCCGCGATGTCGTCGAGGTGTTCGCCGGGGCCGGCCTGAAGGTGTCCTGGTTCCCGACCCCGCAGCCGACCCCGCTGGTCGCCTACGCACAGAAGGCGCTGGACGGGGTCGCGGCCGTGGTGGTGACCGCCTCGCACAACCCGCCGCAGGACAACGGCTACAAGGTCTACGGCGACGGCGCCGCGCAGATCGCCCCGCCGGTCGACGAAGCCATCGCCGCCGCGATCGCCGAGGTGGGCCCGGCCGCCGAGGTGGCACGTGTCGACCACCTCGACTCGGAACTCGTCACCGAGGTCAGTGACGCGGTGGTCGACCGCTACTTCGCGGAGCTGCGCCAGGCGCGGCCGCCCGCCGACGGTCCGCCGTTGACCCTGGCCTACACGCCGCTGCACGGGGTCGCCGGCCCGCACGTCCGGCGCGCCCTGGCCGATGGCGGCTACGAGGACCTGCACGTCGTCGTCAGTCAGGAACAGCCCGACGGCGACTTCCCGACGGTGCCGTTCCCGAACCCGGAGGAGCCCGGCGCCATGGATGCGCTGTTGGCGCTGGGTCGGGAGGTCGGGGCGGACCTCGCGATCGCCAACGACCCCGATGGCGACCGGCTGGCCGTCGCCGTGCCCGACGGGCGGGGCGGCTACCGGATGCTCACCGGCAACCAGATCGGCGTGCTGCTCGCCGACCATCTGCTGCGCGGAGCGGACGTCGACCGCCCACTGGTGATCTCGTCCATCGTGTCCACGCCGATGGTCCACGCCGTGGCCGCCGCCTACGGCGCCCGGTCCGAGGTCACGCTCACCGGCTTCAAGTGGATCTGGGCCGCCGGCCGTGACCTCGAACGGACCGATCGACGCACCGTTGTCTTCGGCTTCGAGGAGGCGCTCGGCAGCTCGGTCGGCAACGTGGTGCGCGACAAGGACGGCATCGGCGCGGCCGTTGCGTTCGCGGACCTGGTGCGCAGCCTCAAGGCGCAGGGCCAGACGGTCGCCGACCGGTGGGCGGAGCTATGTCGGACCCACGGCCTGTGGGTCAGCCGCCCGCTGTCGATCACCCGTCCCGGTGCGAGCGGTGCCGCAGAGATCGCGGCGGCGATGGCGTCGCTGACCACCTCGGTACCCGGTGAACTGGCCGGCCACGAGGTCACGCAGACCACCGACTATCGAACCGGCGCCGACCAGCGGCCGCCGTGGCTGACCACCCACGATCTGGTGGCCTTCGACCTCGCCGACGGTCGGGCGATGATCCGACCGTCCGGCACGGAGCCCAAGTGCAAGATCTACGTCGACCTGCGGGCCGAGGTCGGTGCGGACGACGACCTGGAGGCCCGCAGCGCCGAGTTGGAACAGCAAGCTGCCGCGGTCGCGGATGACCTGGCCATCTACGTTGGTCTGAGCTGACCCGTCTCCGGTGACCAGTTCGACCGCACGGACCGCACCGACCGCCCCGACCGCACGGACCGCACCGACCGCACGGACCGCACCGACCGCCCGACGGGCGCGACCGCCCCGACCACCACCCATCAGGAGCACCTCGATGTCCATCGCGACGCCCGAGCAGTACAACGACATGCTCGACCGGGCCAAGGCCGGTCGGTTCGCCTACCCGGCGATCAACGTGACCTCGTCACAGACGCTGCTCGCAGCGCTACGCGGGTTCGCCGAGGCCGACAGCGACGGCATCATCCAGGTGTCGACCGGTGGGGCGGCCGCCTGGTCGGGGTTCAGCATCAAGGACATGGTCACCGGCGCCACCGGCTTCGCGGAGTACGCGAAGGTCGTCGCGGAGAAGTTCCCGGTCACGGTCGCGCTGCACACCGATCACTGCCCCAAGGACAAGCTCGACGGGTTCATGCGCCCGCTCGCCGAGATCTCCAAGCAACGCGTCGCCCGCGGTGAGGCGCCGCTGTTCAACTCGCACATGTGGGATGGTTCTGCGGTGGAGCTCGAGGAGAACCTCGACATCGCCGAGGAGATGCTCGAGCTGTGCGCCGCGGGCAACATCATCCTCGAGATGGAGATCGGCGTGGTCGGCGGCGAGGAGGACGGCGTCGTCGGTGAGATGAACGAGAAGCTGTACTCCACACCCGAGGATGCGCTGGCGACGGCGGAGAAGCTCGGGGTCGGGGAGCGTGGGCGCTACATGCTGGCCGCGACCTTCGGCAACGTGCACGGTGTCTACAAGCCGGGGCACGTCAAGCTGCGGCCGTCGGTGCTCAAGGAGCTGCAGGAGGCCGTTGGGCAGAAGGTCGGCAAGGAACAGCCCTTCGACCTGGTGTTCCACGGTGGGTCGGGGTCCTCGATGGAGGAGATCCACGAGTCCCTCGAGTACGGCGTGGTCAAGATGAACGTCGACACCGACACCCAGTACGCGTTCACCCGTCCCATCGTCGAGCACATGTTCAAGAACTACGACGGGGTGTTGAAGGTCGACGGTGAGGTCGGCAACAAGAAGGTCTACGACCCCCGCTCGTACAGCCAGGTCGGCGAGGAGGGCATGGCCGCCCGCGTCGTGCAGGCCTGCGAGGAACTGCGCTCGACGGGTACCACCCAGGGCTGAGCGCGTCGCGGACACCGTGTGGCCGTTCGACCGGGCCAGCCCCGTGATCTGCTCCGTACCTTGGGATGAGCCGGGCGTTCACCTGCGTTGTGACGTAGGACGCCCGACACATCGCATCAACAACTGGAGTACCCATGAGCGCGACCAAGTCCCCCGCAACCCCGAACCTCACGGTCCGTTCAACCCTGGACGCCGGCGCGCAGCAGGCCGTCACCGCCCGCCTGCAGCCGCTGCTGGTGGACCTGATCGACCTGTCGCTGACCGGCAAGCAGCTGCACTGGAACATCGTCGGGTCACGTTTCAAGTCGATCCACGAGCACCTCGACGAACTCGTCATCCAGTACCGCATCTGGTCGGACGATGTCGCTGAGCGGCTGACGTCCGTCGGCGTCGCTCCCGACGGTCGCGTCCAGCGCGTCGCCGGCGACTCCCCGGAGGACCCGGCCCCGGAGGCATGGGCTCACCAGGATGAGGTCATCGCCGTCATGACCGACCGTGTCGAGGCGGTCGCCCGGCGCACCCGGGAGCGCCTCGACGGGCTCGGCGAACTCGACGTCGCCAGCGAGGATCTGCTCATCGAGATCCTGGACGGCCTCGAGATGCAGCTGTGGATGCTGTCGGCCCAGCAGGCCTGACCGACGTCCGCATCACTGCTCGGCCGCCGTGCATACGGCGGCCGAGTCGTTGTGTCTCACGCCTCGGTCAGCTGCTACCGGTCCGCCGTCGTTGTCGACGTCCCGCGCACGTCGTGCTCGCGCAGGTCGTAGACGACCTCGACGTCGCCGAGCTCATCGCTGATCTGTCGCGTGAGATTTCCGATCGATGCGGCCAGCTCGTACAGCTCGCGGCGGTCGGCCGTTGTCAGGTCCACCGAAGCATCGAGGTGACGCACCATCACCTCGGCGGTGCGGAGGTGATGGAGCGCCTGGGTGAGGTGTGCCTCCACGTTCAGTCGATCGGTGTAGCTCACGGCACCGCTCCCGGGGTGACCCGCACCCGTCCGGCCCGGGCACGTTCCCGGAAGGGTAGAGGCGCGACCCCGCGGGATCGCGCAACCTCGACCGGGTTGCCGTGGTTCACCGATGGTGTGCCACGCTGGTCCACCAGTTCGACCAGGTCCGGGAGTTCGATGACCACGATCGCCGGGCCATCATCGGCCGGCGCCTCAGCCAGGGTGATCGAGATGGTCGCGGGGCCGAGCCGTCTGGAGACGACGGTGATCGGCACGCCGGACGCCAGACTGGTAACCCGGCGGCGTGGATGTACTCGCGGAACCGGCGCGTCGGCTGCTTGGGGTGGATGGGACGACCGTCGAACCAGCAGAACACCAGGTCGTGTTCCTCCCACGCGACGTCGGCCGCGAGCCTCGCCGCGGCGCAGGCCCGTGGTCGCCAGGAGCTGTCACATCGCGGCCGGTCGATCGTCGCGGACGTGTGCGACGAAGGCCCGCGGGTCCTCGGCCGACCACACGCGCATCTCCTTGCGGTGCGCGCGCGGAGGTGTCGCGTGGGCGGAGACGTTGCGGGTGACGTGGCCGCGCTCCACCGCGTCGGCGAGTGCGGTGTGCAGCGTCCCGTGGACGTGGCGGACCGACTTCGCGGCCAGCGGCCCGCCCGTGGTGCTGCCTGCACGCTCGAGGTGGCGGTACAGACCGTCGAGGTGCTCGGTGGTGTGGGGTGTCGCTGTTCCCGACCGCGCGCGAGCTGACCACGCTCCGGGGTCGGGATCGCGACGCCCTGCTCGCCGGTCTCCGCGCCCAGCGGGCCGGCACCGATCTGCCGGAGCAGAGCGACGATACGACGAGTGAGCCCATCCCCGTCGACACGCTCCGCGCGCAGGACCTGGTCCGCGCTGCGGCTTCGCTGGCCGACATCGAGGTACGTCCCCACCCGCCTGACGACCCCGGTGCGGTCCTGCGACGCCTCGGCCCCCGCCGGGCCTGGGAGCCGCCACTGACGAGCTCCAGGCCGCCGTCCGCGACGCGGCCGCCCACGCCTGGGAGCCGCTCGCCCAACCGATCGAGACCATCCGCCCGGAGGGGCGACGCAAGAAGGGCGAGATAGAAGGATAATGCACTATCCTTCTATCCGTGCGGGCTGGGTAGGGGGTTCAAGATGAGGTTCACGCGTGGCCGCTACGTGCTGCAGCGCCAGCCGGCGGATCTCGGGGCCTTCGGTGGTCGGGCGGCGAAGGCGGGACGGTCCTACGAGGCGTTCGTGCCCGCGTCGATCGCGGACATGGAGGTGCGTCTGTCCGGGGTCGCAGCCGCGGATGTGGCTGATGCCGAGGCGGCGCTCATGCGGCTGGGCCACAGCTCCGTGGCGTTCCCGAGTCTCGAGGCGTTGGCTCGACGGCTGCTGCGGTCGGAGGCGATCGCTTCGTCGTGGATCGAGGCGCTGAGGGTCTCGCACCGGCGTCTGGCGGAGGCGGAGCAGGGGGCGCCGGGTGGTCGCTACGACGAGGCCCGGCGGGTGCTGGGCAACGTGGCTGCTCTCGACGCGGCGGTGGATATCGGTTCGCGTAGCGATCCGATCACGGTCGACGACCTGCTGTCGATGCACGGGGCACTGCTGTCGACCTCCAGCGTCGAGGAGGATCGCGCACGCGCCGGTCAGGTTCGCGATGGGCCGGTGTTCATCGGGGGGACGAACCCGACCAACGCCGAGTACGTCGGCCCTCCCCACGGAGAGGTCGCAGCGCTGCTCGAGGATCTCGCCGCCTTCGTGAACACCAGGCGCGACCTCTCCCCCGTGGTGGTGGCCGCGATCGCGCATGCCCAGTACGAGTCGATCCACCCGCATCACGACGGCAACGGACGGATCGGGCGGTGCCTGGTGCACACGTTGCTGCGACGCGAGACCGCGAGCTCGGTGTTGCCGCCGATGTCCATCGCCTTCGCGCGCCCGCAGGCTCGTTACGTCGAGGGCCTGAACGCTTTCCGCAGCGATGACCTCGATGGCTGGCTGACCGTGTTCGCCACCGCGGTGAGCTTCGCGGCCTACGCCACGATCGGGCTCGCGAACGAGGTGGGGCAGCTCCAACAGTCGTGGCTGGGGCAGCTCACCGAGGCCCGTGTGCAGTCCGGGCTGCGGCCACCGCGGGCGGACGCGGCCGTCCTGGCGGCCTTGGAGGCTGTGCCCGACATGCCGGCGTTCCAGGCCCGCGATCTGGCGCAGCGGCTCGATCGGTCGTGGCGTGCGGCGCAGGATGCGATCGAGGAGCTGGTCTCGGTCGGCATCGTTCTGCAGCTGAGCGCCGGCAAGGGCAACCGGCTCTACGAGGTCCCGCAGATCTTCGCGCTGCTGGATGGGTTCGAGCATCAGCCGGAGCGGCTCGCTGCCCTCGGCGCCGTACCGACAGGCACGTCGGGCAACCTCGGCTCGTGACCATGGCGTGACCACGAACGAGCTGGATGTGGTCAGCACCGACCGGAACGGGCGAGGACGGTCGAAGCGCGTTCTCCCTGGTCAGCGGCATCATCTGGCACTGAGGCCCACCCGACGGGACCCGTCCGGTGCGGTTCGATCCCCTCGGTCCCTGGCTACCGCGCCCCGCATCCGGTGACGAGCCTCACGGTTGCTGGTCACGTGACCGGCACCACATCCGTCACTGGTACGACACGAACACCGGCAACGGATCGAGTTCGAGGACCTGGGCCGGGGTCGCGACCGGCTCGTCCTCGTCGTAGAAGTTCTTCCACCCCCACAGCCACCGGTCCTCGGCACCGCCGGTGATCGCGGCGTACGTCTCGTTCTTCGCGCCGAGCGACCCCTGCCCGTCCATGTGGACGACCACGGCCAACTCCGGGCGCACCTCGATCGTGTCGCGGTCGGGCAGCATCCCGAACTGGAACTGGTGCAGGATCAGCAGCTTCTCGGGCAGCAGGTTGTCCCGGGTCAGTGCCGCGAGCCAGTCGACGACCTCCTGGACCTCGGCGGCCTCGACCGATCCGATCTGGGTGAGGTGCACCTGGTCGTCCTCCAGCCGCCACTCCGGGTCGAGCGCCAATCCGACGTGCGGTTCGAGCAGCAACTCCTCGTACTCCTGCGCCTGAGTGAGGAAGTCCGTGCGCCCCGGCTGCAGGTCAAGGATGACGTAGATGCCCTCCTCGGCGGCGCGCTCCACCCACGGCCGCACCACCTCGATGTCGGTGCGGCGGCTGAAGTCCCCCGTGTCCTCGGCATCCGCCGACGCGATCGTCACGATCATCTCGAAGGCGGGGAGCACCTCGAACCCGTCCGCCCCGTACGGCTCGGCGGCCTCTCGCAGGCGCGGGACCGTCTCGTCCAATGACTGCTGGCCCATCGCCCCCAGCACGGAGGTCTCCGGCGAGCCGTACAGGGCCACCATGCGGCGGTCCTCGAACAGCAGGAACCCGCCACCGGGCAACTCGGACCCGCCGAGCAGCAACGGCACCTGCCAGACCGCGTCGTCGGTGATCGCACCGATCGTCACGACCCGCTGCGGACGCGCATCCCGGACCCGCTGGGGGGCGGTGTCACCGCGTCGTAGGTCGTCGGGGTCGATCGGCAGGATCGCCTCCCCCCGGCCGGCGGCCGCGACGGCGGCGATCGCGACGGCTGCCGTTTGGTCGGCGTCGAACAACCAGGTCGTCGTGGTGCCGCTGAGGAACATCGGGCGGGTCGCGACCACGGCATCGATCCCGACCCCGAGCAGCTTCCCGGACAGCTCTCCAGCAGCATCGAGGTCCGTCGCCACGACCTGCAGGCGCGCCGTCGGCAGCAGGTCGGCGGCTAGCTCCGACAACGCCGGAGGATCACCGTCGACCGGGAGCAACACGCTCTGGCCATCCAGCCGGGACAGCGCGCCGGCGCGAGCCAGTGTGTCGGATGTCGGCACGGCGAAGAACCGGGTCACCTCGAGGTAGCTGGCCACCTCCAACGCCAGAGCTGTCGGGTCGGTCACCTGGGGACCCAGCTCCGTGACCGCGCCCGGAAGGCCGGCTCCGGAGACACCGACGGTGATGACCTGCTCGGCGGCCAACGCGTCGATGCGTTGCGCGACGGCAGCCGGCCCGTCGTCCCCGAGCAGCAGCAGCGGGGCGTCGAGGATCACCGCGGCCGGCGCGGCGATCGAGCTCGCCCAGGGATCATCGGCGTCTGCGACCACCACGAACTCGGCGCACCGGTGGGTGCGGTCCGCGACGTCCAGGCTCAGCTGCATCATGGCCGATGCGTCCAGGGTCACGAGGTCGGCGTCCTCGAGCGCATCGTGGCGGCAGGGCTCGGGGTCCGGTGGGGGTGCGGCGACGGGGTCGTCGTTGCCGTCGGGATCGGGGTCCGTCGACGCGTCCGGGTCGGCGGCGGAGACCTCATCCGAGGCTGGCGTGTCCGGACCGGGATCATCGGAGCAGCCGAGCACCGCCGCGACGACGATGACCGCCGCGATCGGGACGGGCCAGGGATGACGCACGAGGGATCCGGTGGAAGGCGCGAGCCTGCACGCTAGTTGGCGGTCGCGCTCCGGGGGAGGGGAAGCGCGACGCGTGGTGGTCCGGATACGGCCAGTCGCCGGTCGGTGGTGCTGCGGACAACCGCTCCGCGGTCCGGATCCGCCGGGAAGGGTCAGTCGTCGAGCAGGCGCGTGAACCGGTACTCGGTCGTGTTCGAGGGGTCGTGCAGATCGCGCTCCTCGCCCGTCGGTGCGTAGCCGAGCGATGCGTACAGCGCGTGCGCGTCACGGAAGCGTGTGTCGGACCACAGCTCGATCGAGGTGGCGCCGAGATGTTCGGCGTGCCGTTCGACCAGGGCGACCAGTCCCCGGGCCAGTCCCTGACGGCGGTGGCTCGACGCGACGTACAACCGCTTGAGCTCCACCGACCCGTCGTCGGCCAGCCGGCCGGCACCGATGGTCGCGACGAT
>SLHP01000175.1 GCA_007136095.1 Nitriliruptoraceae bacterium | reverse complement strand
GTAGCGTCGTCCGAGCGCCGGTGCGTCGATGACGCCGAGGACCGGCACGCCCTGGAAGGCCAGCGCCACCGAGACGCACCACCAGGGCAGGCCCGCGATGAAGTTCGAGGTGCCGTCGATCGGGTCGATGATCCAGGTCCACTCGGTGTCCGGGGCCACGGTGTTCCGCTCCTCGCTGAGGATCCCGTGGCCAGGCAGTGCACGGCCGATGGCGGACGCGAGTCGCTCGTCGACCGTGTGGTCGGTCGCCGTGACCGGGGTGCCATCGGTCTTCTCGGTCGCGTCGACCTCGCCGCTGGCATCGAGCAACAACTCGTGGAGGTCGTCGAGTGCCTTGACGGCGACGTCACGGGCTGTCGCGACCTCCGCGGCTACCGCTGGTCGAAGCACTGGCACGGCAGGAGGTCCTCGGTCGTCGGGTTGGCGATGCGAACCGTCCCCGTTCGGTCCGCGGGCGGAGCATGGTCGGCGGGAGGCACGTTATCGCTCGTCATCGCGCGGCCTGCGACCGCCGCGGCATCCGGACGGGCAGGAGGCTTGCGCCAACGACCTACGGAACCGTAAGTTACGTTGCCGTAGGTAGCGATGTCACCGTCGCTGCAGCCCGCCCTGCTCGTCGCCCGTCCCCGAGGTTCCCCGTGGCCCAGTTGACCGCCCCACCGTCCGTGCTCGACGAGACCCCCACGCTGCGCGGGATCACCATCGCGGGTCCCCGCGCGCTGTTCTGGCAGCGCTTCGCGATGCTGTTCGCCACGATCCTGCCGCTGCTCGGTCTCGGTCTGGCCATGTGGGCGACGTGGGGATGGGGCATGTCGGGGGTCGATCTCGGCCTGTTCCTCGGGTTCTACGTCGTGACGGGACTCGGCATCACGGTCGGGTTCCACCGCCTGTTCACCCACCAGAGTTTCAAGGCCCCGACCCCGGTGCGGGTGGCGTTCGCCATCGCCGGGTCGCTGGCGATCCAGGGGGCCATCATCGACTGGGTGGCGACCCACCGTCGGCACCACGCCTACTCGGACCAGTACGGCGACCCCCACTCTCCCCACGTCGACGCTGCCGGCGGCACCGTCGGGATGCTGAAGGGCCTGTGGTACGCGCACCTCGGCTGGCTGTTCTCACCCGATGGCACCGTCCAGAAGGCGTGGGCCCCTGACCTGCTCAAGGACCCCGCGATCGCGCGGGTGTCGCGCTGGTTCCCTCAGATCGTCGCGGCGTCCTTCCTGGCGCCGGCCGTGCTCGGTGGACTGCTCACGATGTCGTTCACCGGCGCCCTGACCGGTTTCCTGTGGGGCGGCCTGGTCCGGATCTTCCTCCTGCACCACGTGACCTGGTCGATCAACTCCATCTGCCACGTGTTCGGGACCCGGCCGTTCGAGTCACACGATGAGGCGCGCAACAACCCGGTCATGGCGATCATCGGGTTCGGTGAGGGCTGGCACAACGCCCACCACTCCTTCCCGGCGTCGGCCCGGCACGGGCTGCGGTGGTGGGAGTTCGACAGTTCCTGGATCGTGATCAGGACGCTGTCGTTGGTGGGTCTCGCCCGTGACATCAAACTGCCGAGCGCGACGCAGATGGCGCGTCGGACGCGGGATCGGGCTCGACCCCGCGCTGCGGCCCGGGTCGGATAGCGTCACCAGTCTGCGGATGAGGAGTGCGGGTGGCGTCGGCCAAGCGGGTCCGGATGACCGGCCAGGAGCGGCGTGAGCAACTGGTCGGTGTCGCGCGGTCGCTCCTGGCGAAGAAGGGCTACGAGGCCACCACCATCGAGGAGATCGCTGAGCGCGCGGGCGTGTCCAAACCGGTGGTCTACCAGCACTTCGGGGGCAAAGAGGGTCTGTACGCGGTCGTCGTCGACCGCGAGATCCGTCACCTGACCACCTCGCTCGCCGGCGCATTCACCCAGAAGCACCCGCGCCTGATCGCCGAGCACGCCGCTGATGCCTTCCTGACCTATATCGAGGATCGGGAGGACGGCTTTCGGGTCCTGGTGCGTGACGCGCCGAACGGGATGAAGGGTGGCTCGTTCGCCTCGGTCATCTCGGATGTCGCCACGCGCGCGGAGGTCCTGCTGATCGAGGAGTTCGGTGACCGGGGCTTCGACGAGGACACCGCGCCGATGTACGCCCTGATGCTGGTCGGGGCCGTGGCGCTGGTCGGGGAATGGTGGCTGGATCACCGCACCCAACCGCGGGAACTGGTGGCCGCCCACGTCGTCAACCTGATGTGGAACGGACTGCGTGGGCTCGAGCCGTTGGCCGGCGTCACCCCGACGACGACCCGCGTGCCGTGACGCGCCGTTGCTCACCGATGACGACCGACCTCGAGGTGGCTCCGTGACCGCAGCGACACCCGGCCGGGTACCGCACCTGGCCGCCCGTCTGCAGGGCTTCGGGACCACCATCTTCAGCGAGATGACGGCACTCGCGGTTCAGCACGACGCGGTCAACCTGGGCCAGGGGTTCCCGGAGCAGGATCCGCCGCTCGAGGTGATCAACGCCGCCCATGCGGCGCTGGAGGCCGGTCACCACCAGTACGCGCCGGGCCCCGGCGTGCCGGCGCTGCGTCAGGCGATCGCCGCCCATCAGCAGCGGTTCCACGGGCTCTCCTACGACCCGGACACCGAGGTGACGGTCACCTTCGGAGCCACCGAGGCCGTCGCCGCCACCGTGCTGGCGCTGGCCGAGGTCGGCGACGAGATCATCGTGCTGGAGCCGACCTACGACGCGTACACGGCGGTCATCGCGATGGCCGGCGCCGTCGAGCGTCGGGTCCCCCTGGCGCCCCCACCGCCGGAGCATCCCACGGTGGGGTGGCGGCTCGACCCCGATCGGTTCGCCGCTGCCGTCGGACCCCGGACCCGCGCGGTCCTGATCAACTCACCGCACAACCCGACCGGGTCGCTGCTGTCCGAGGCCGAACTGGCCGCGATCGCCGAGGTCTGTGTCCGCCACGACCTCGTCGCCATCACCGACGAGGTCTACGAGCACCTGGTCTACGATGGTCGCCACCTGCCTCTGGCCGGCTTCCCCGGTATGCGTGAGCGGACCGTCACCATCTCCAGCGCGGGTAAGACGTTCTCGGCGACCGGGTGGAAGATCGGCTGGGCGTGCGCACCTGCGTCCCTGGCGACAGCCGTCCGCACGACCAAGCAGTTCCTGTCGTTCGCCGGGGGGACCCCACTCCAGCACGCGGTGGCTCATGCGCTCGAGCTCCCTGATGACGTGTTCGAGGACCTGGCCGCGACCCATCGGCGCCGTCGGGATCTGCTCCACGACGGGTTGCGCTCCGTCGGGCTGCCGGTCATCCCGTCGGCCGCCACCTACTTCCTCGTCGCCGATGTGAGGGCACTCGGGCAGGGGCGCGGCGAGGACGTCTGCAGATGGGCCCCGGCGGCCATCGGGGTCGCGGCGGTGCCGGTCTCCGCCTTCGTGCGCGACCCCACCGATGTCGCCCACCTCGTCCGTTTCGCCTTCTGCAAACAGGAAGCCGTCCTGGCAGAGGGCGTTCGCAGGCTGGGTGCCGCGGTGGCACGCTGAACCCGTTCCGACCGAGAAGGATCCGTATGCGCGTGAGTGTGCTCCAGCACGACATCGTCTGGGAGGACGCCGCGGCCACCCGCGCCCACCTCGAACCGCAGGTGGCCGCGGCCGCCGCCGGAGGAGCGCGGCTGATCGTGCTCACGGAGATGTTCGCCACGGGCTTCTCGATGAACGTCGAACGGACCGCGGAGCCCATCGACGGACCGACGGTGACCTGGATGTTCGAGCAGGCCGCCCACCATGACGCCTGGATCGCCGGGTCGCTGGCCGTCCGCGACCCTGACGGGGGGCGGCCCACCAACGGCCTGGTGCTCGCCGGTCCGGACGGCACCATGCACCGGTACGACAAGATCCACCCGTTCAGCTACGGCGGTGAACACGAACGGTTCGGCTCCGGATCCGACGACGTGACGGTCCAACTCGACGGGGTCCGCTGGCATCTGAGCGTCTGTTACGACCTGCGGTTCGCGGACCAGTACTGGCGGGCGGCCCCGGACGTCGATGCCTACCTCGTTGTCGCGAACTGGCCGACACCACGACGGGCCCACTGGCGTGCGCTGCTGGAGGCCAGGGCGATCGAGAACCAGGCGTTCGTCGTCGCGTCGAACCGGGTCGGCTCCGGTGCCGGTCGCCTCGAGTACTCCGGCGACAGCCGCATCATCGATCCGATGGGCGAGGTGCTGGCCGGCGGCGCCGGTGTCGAGACGATCCTGACCGCCGAGATCGATCCGTCCGTCGTCGCCGAGGTCCGGGAGCGCTTCCCGTTCCTGCTCGATCGGTGAGGCGCCGGCGGGGCGTCAGCCGTTGTCCTGGGTGTCGCGGCCGTTCCCGCTGTCGGGGTCGTTGACGTCGACCCGGACGCGCGCATCCCGGTTCTCGTCCCGGAGCGGATCGCGGCCGCGCCCGACGAGGTGGTGGTCGAGGAACCCGACGGTCCAACGATCCAACAGGGACAGCGTCGTCTCCGCGGAGGTCGGTCCGGCGAGCCCGAGCCAGGAGGCTGCGGGGCTGAGCGCGGGAAGCTGGGTCAGATCGCGGTGCAGCGTCCCCGCGATCCGGACCCGACCTTCCGCCGCCGTTGCTCCGGCGTGCAACCGCCGGACCCGGACGTCGTTGTCGTTGCCGTCCCATTCCTCGCTGCCGATGGACAACAGGGGCCGGTCGAACGCCCCGCCGATGACCTCGTCGGGCACCGGTTCCAACCAGGGGTCGTAGGCGACCGCGGCGCCACAGCGCGTATCGCGGCTGCACAGCAGGTACGCCGCGCCGCCACCGGTCGAGTGGCCGATGAGTGCGATCCGGTCCGGATCCACGGTCTCCTCGAGGTCGGGGAGCGGTCGACCGACCTCCGCGATGTCCGGTGCGGTGCGCTCGTCGGGATCGTCCTCCCCCGCTGCATCGCCGTTGGCAACCGCTGGGGCTGCCAGCAGGGTGCCGAAGGCGCGGCCGTCGAGCACCGACTCGAGCACGAGGGCCAGATCGTCGGCGAACGTGGCGACCAGTTGGGTCGAGGCGGCGTCGTACTCCTCGGCGGACACGCCCGACGGCAACGCCGACGGATCGAGTTCGGCGATCACGTCACCCGGAAGCAGGGTCGCCAGGGCTCCGTAGGTGTGGTCGGCGGCCGTCACCACGTAGCCCTCGCTGGCCAGCGATTCGAGCTGACTGATGTGGATGTCCCGGAAGCCCTGCCACCCGTGTGCGTAGAGCACGACCGGGAACGGTCCACCGTCGGCGATCGGCGCATCGGTGACCGCGTTGGACACCACGAGTTCGAGGTGGTCCAGGGCGAAGCCCGGCAGGCCCGCTTCCCGGGCCGCGGCGGTTGTGACCGCGCTCCGGCCCTGTAGCCAGCGTGCCGGCTGCCCGCCCTCGCCAACCTCTGCGGGGTACCAGACCTGGACCGGAAGCTGGCGCAGACCGCCGGGATCCGGGCCGTAGACCTCCATGCGGCTCTCGTCGGTGACCACCATCGTGGTGGTGCCGACCGCGAAGCGCCCGTCCGGGGCCCGAAGTTCCAGGACCGGCAACGCCCACAGCAGGCCGCCCCCCACAACGGCCAGCGTCGCCACGGAGGCGCCTGCGACGACGTACCGGGGTCGCTCCTGGGTCCACATGTCCCGTGCCGCGAGCACCGCGATCACGGCCACCGCGAGCCACAGGGGGGCGAGTTGCCAACGGCCGGACTCGACCAGCACCTGTGTGACCGCGACGGCGACGGGGACCATCGCGGCCCCGATCACGATGCCGGGCCCAGCGGTGCGCGCCACCCATGGCCGCGTGACGGCGAGCAGGGTGGTGAGCAGGAGGGCCAGTTCCAGAGGACGCACGTGTGACTCGCGGCACGCAGGGGCACGGCATCTCGGCCCCCGACCGCACGGCGGGGGAGCGTAGTACGCCACGATCGGGTGAGTAGCCTCCAACACGCTGGGTTGGCGAGCGTTGCCCGCCGTCACCAGCACACCTGCTGCCAGCCCATCCGTCTGCGTCCTCGGAGATCCCCGTGTCCACCATCGCCCTCGTCCAGGCAGCTCCGGGCGTCGGCACAACCACAACCTCGACGTTGGTGGCACGTGCGGTCGCCGAGCACGGGGTGACCGCGGTGACCGGGACGCTGGGGGATGGGTCGATCGAGTGGTCGGAGGTGCAGGTGGCCGTGCTGGTGGGGCCGGTTCCCGATCCCTTCGATCGCGAACGGTTCCTCGCGCAGGTCCAGGAGATCGCCGACGTGACCGACGTGTGGAACCCGGTCGAGGTGCTGCGGTGGAACACCCACCGGTCCTACCTGCTGGAACTGGAGGAACGCGGCGCACCGATCGTGCCGACCGCCTGGGTCGCTGCGGGTGATCAGCTCGATCTGGCGGCGCTGTTGGCGGCGCGCGAGTGGTCGGACGTGCTGGTCAAACCGGCGGTCTCCATCGCCGGTGCGAGTCTCCGGGTGCGTGCGAGCGTCCCGCGGACCGACGGTGTCCGTCCGCGTGACGGGGGTCCGCCGGCCGTCGATCTGGTGACGGGGCAACGTCACCTCGATCGACTGTTGGCCACCGGGGACGCGTTGCTGCAGCCCTTCCTCGGGGCGGTGACGACGGTCGGCCGCCGGTCCGTCGTGGTCGTCGACGGCCAGGTGTCGCACACGATCCGCCAGCTGCCGTCTGGTACCGATGGCTCGCAGATCATCGATGACGGAACCGACCCGGAGCTCTCGGCTCTGGCCCGTTGGGTGGTCGACGCAACGGGCGTGGACCTGCTCGCGGCTCGGGTCGATCTGATCGAGGACGAACTGGGCGCACCCCAGGTCGTCGAGGTCGAAGCGGCCCTGCCGGAACTGCACCTCGACGTCGTGCCGTCCGCAGCGACCGTGCTGGCCAGCGCGATCCTTCGGCGGCTCGGGTGAGGATGCGCAGGGCGGCCGCTCCCGTCCGCGGCGGTCGTCGTGTGCGAACCTATGTGGCCGCGCCACAAGCCGAGCAACTGCGGAGGTGCTGTACATGTCACGGATCGCCATCACCGGATCGACCGGACTCATCGGCGAAGCGCTCGTGGCGTCGTTGCGGGCTGACGGTCACCAGGTTCAACGGGTCGTCCGGCGGCAAGCGGACGCCGGAGACGACGACGTGGTCTGGGACCTCGACCGCGGAACGATCGATGCGGCGAAACTCGAAGGCGTCGACGCCGTGGTTCACATGGCAGCGGAACCGATCCGCACCGGACGTCTCACGGCCGATTATCGCCGACGTCTCCACGATTCCCGGAGGATCGGGACGACCTTGCTCGCAGAGACCCTGGCTGGACTTGCGGATCCGCCCGAGGTGCTCCTCACCGGATCGGCCGTTGGCTACTACGGAGACCGTGGTGACGAGGTGCTAACCGAGACGTCGGCTCCGGGTGACGATTTCCTGGCCGAGGTCTGTTCCGTCTGGGAATCGTCCGCGGATCCTGCACGTGCGGCCGGTATCCGGGTTGCGCATGCCCGGACCGGTGTGGTCATCGCCGACGGCGGACCGTTGATCGACAAGGTCAAGATCCCGTTCAAGCTCGGGGTCGGCGGCAAGGTCGGTGACGGTTCGCAGTACGTCCCGTGGATCGCTCTGGAGGACGAGGTGCGAGCCCTGCGCTTCGTGCTGGACGCGCCCCAGGTCGAGGGCGCGGTGAACCTGACGGCTCCGGAACCGGTCACGAATCAGGAACTGACCAAAGCGCTCGGAGAGGTGCTGCGTCGGCCGACCTTCGTGCCGGTGCCCGCGTTCGCGATGCGCCTGGTCTACGGCGAGATCGGGGAGACGCTGGCCACGGTCAGCACCCGCGCCGTCCCGCGCAAGTTGTTGGACGCCGGTTTCGAGTTCGTGCACACAGACATCCGGACAGCACTGCGGATCGCCTTCGACAAGCCCGCCGCGGCTTGAACGTCGTGGACACCGATGTGCTCGTGGTCGGGGCGGGACTTGCCGGCCTGACCTGTGCGGTCAAGCTGCACGAGGCCGGTCGGTCAGTGGTCGTGCTCGAGGCCGGCGATGCCGTGGGTGGGCGTGTCCGCACCGACGAGGTGGATGGCTTCCTCCTCGACCGGGGCTTCCAGGTGCTGCTGACCGGCTATCCGGCGGCCAAGCGCTGGTTCTCCTACGAGGACCTCGAACTCCGGTCGTTCTCCCCGGGCGTCCTGATCCGGCATCGGGGACGGTTCCGGCGCCTGGCGGACCCCTTGCAGGATCCGGTGGCCGGCGCCAGGTCCGCGTTCGCGCCGGTCGCCACCCTTGCGGACGGGCTGCGGCTGCTGGCCTGGCGCCGCTCGGTGATGTCGCCGCCGGGCCAGCAGGTCGCCGCTCGCGACCAGGTGCCGACCCACGAACGCCTGCGGTCTCGCGGGTTCTCCTCGACGATCACCGCGTCGTTCTTCCGGCCGTTCCTGGCCGGGACCTTCTTCGATCCGGGGATGGCCACGTCATCGCGGGTCACCGAACTTGTCTTCCGATCGTTCTTCCAGGGACAGGTCGCCGTGCCCGCACGGGGGATGCAGCGTCTGCCCGAACAGTTGGCGGCGCGGCTACCGGAGGCCAGCATCCGCCTGGGGGAGCCGGTCACGTCCGTGGCCGACGGGCGGGCCACCACGGCGGGGGGTGAACAGGTCACGGCCGACCACGTGGTCGTCGCCACGGACGGGCCGGTCGCCGCCGACCTGCTCGGCGATCGCCTGACCGACGGGCCTGCGCCGGGCCGGGGGACCGTCACGCTGTACTACGTGGCATCACGGTCACCGGTCGGTGCGCCGGACCTGGTCCTGGACGCGGATGCCGGCGGGCCGGTGAACAACGTCGCGGTGATGTCCGATGTGGCTCCGCACTACGCGCCGGCCGGCAGGTCGTTGATCTCGGTGTCCGTCGTCGGCCTGCCCGACCAGACCGAACCGGAACTCGACCGCGCGGTCCGCGACCAGTTGACCGGCTGGTACGGCGGTCAGGTGCACGACTGGGAACACCTGGCGAGCTACCGGATCCCCTACGCACAGCCCCGGCAGGATGTCGCCGACCTGCCGACCCTCGCACGGGAGGTTCGGGTGTCCGACCGGACCTGGGTGTGCGGCGATCATCGCGACACGGCATCGATCCAGGGGGCGTTGGTCAGTGGGCGGCGGACCGCCGATGCCATCCTCGCCGGCTGATCCGTCTCACCCCGCGAGCGCGATGGCCAGGCCGGCTGACCCGACGGCGACGATGAGCAGCACGCCGACGAGGCCCACGAAGCGCAGGTCACCGATCCGGGCCCACCGGCGGGCGAGCCAGACCAGCACCCCGAACGGCCAGACGACCAGCGCGGTGGTCAGCACGGCCAACGCGATGGTGCCGATCGGGTCGATGGGCAACGTGGCGACGAACGCGACCAGGAGCAGGAGGATCAGCAACACGTCGCTGGCACGGGAGGGTGAGAGGGGCGGTCGTTTCATGCCCGCACCACCAGCACGATCCCGATGACGAGCAGGCTCACGCTGAGCAGGCGTCGGACCAGGGTGGCCGGCAGACGTGGCTGCACGGCCGCGCCGATCCGACCGCCCAGCAGGCCCCCGATCACGGCCGGGGCGATCGCGGCGGTGATGCGTCCCTGGCTCGTGTACACCGCGATGGTGACGGCGGCGGTGATCGCGATCATGAACATCGTGGTGGCCGCGGCCACCTTGACGGGAACTCGCATGACCTCGCTCATGACCGGGGTCTTGATGAAGCCGCCGCTCGCCCCGGTCAGGCCGGCCAACAGCCCGGCACCACCGATCAGCCCCATGCCGGTCCGGAACCGGGCGATCTCGTAGGGGATCACCCGTCCGCTCTGATCCGGGTACGCGCTGGCCAGCCGCCCCGGGCGGTCGCCCAGGTCCTCCATCCGGGCCCCCTCGACCGGCTGGTTGCGTTGGCCCCGGCGCAGACCGCCCGCCATCGACGCGATGACGGCGGAGCCGCCGAGGGCGTACTGCACGGCGGCCACCGGGAGCAGGATCGACAGCAGTGCACCGGCTGCCGCCGCGAAGCTCGCGGCGATCTCCAGCGACACCCCCAGCCGGTAGTTGGTCAGGCCGGTCAGGGTCTGACGCGGCACGGCGGCGAGCGCACCGGCCGCGCTCATCGCGATGCCGATCGGTGCGGCTTCCAGGGGTGACCAGCCGAGCAGGACCAGCATCGGAACCAGCAGGACCGCACCGCCGAGGCCGCCGATCGCCCCGAGCGTGGCGGTCACCAGTGCCAGCCCGCCGACCAGTACCGCCGCGAGGAGTTCGGACTCCACGTCGCCTCCGAGTCGGTCACGATGCAGCGGCCCCCATGAGGGGACGGCCCGGTTCGCGCGACGCTAGCTGCCGCGGGTCACGACCCAGACCCCGGCGCTGTCGACGTCGATCACCAGAGGGATCTGGTCGGTCAGCCAGTCGAGCGTTTCACCATAGCTCGCCGTGCTGGCGCTGCACGAAGTCCAGGACCCAGCCCTCCTGACGGGACCCCTCGACGGCACGTCCGTCGTAGTGTCGACGGACGAAGCGGACCGCCTCGGCCCCGGAGACGCCGGCGAGCACCGCCATGCAGGACAGGACGGTGCCGGTCCGCCCGAGCCCACCAGCGCATCCCACCTCGAGGTTGCCGCCCCCACGGGCGTGCTCGAAGGCACGGCGGATCGCCTGATCGGCTGTTGCGTTGTCGACCGGCAGCCCGAGGTCTGGCCACGCGAGCACCGTGGCCGGCCACGTCGGTGCCCAGCGTGCATCGAGGTAGAGCCCGCGGTCGCGCCAGTCGGCGTTGGCGTCACGGTCGCTCAGCGCCGCACCGCGCACGATGGTCCCGTCTGGGAACCGGATCTCGCAGCTCATGACCTCGTTGCCTCGTGTCTCGTCGCCTCAGGACAGCGTCTGGCCGCGCCGGAGGACCTCGAAGGTGTCGTCCATCACCTCGTCGAACGGGCACGCGTACCCGCTGACGTACCACTGCCGGATCGTGGCGCTGAGCGCGCCGACCAGCGCACCACCGATCACGCGGACCTCCAGGTCGTGAGCCGGGCGCCCGGTGTGGGCTGCCAGCAGCGACGCGACCAGTTGCACGAGCTGGTCGGTCTGCAGGGCAACCGTCGCCTGGATGCCCGGCTCCTCGATCGTGTGGCGGGTCCGCAGGCGGATCAGCCGTTCGTCACGGTCATGGATCTCCGCGTACATCTCCTGGATCGCGCGGTACATCTCCTCGACGGGCGGATGGGTCGCGAGCTTGGCGGTCATCTTCTCGAGGATCTGCGGGTCGTCGTCGTCCCACAGGATGAGCTGTTCCTTGGTGCCGAAGCGCCGGTAGATCGAGCTCGGGGACGTCCACACCCTCGACCACCTCGACCACGAGGTGGCGACCGGTGCGGTCCACGGGTTCCTCGGCCCCAACGGTGTCGGGAAGTCCACGACCCTCCGCGACCTGGCGCTGTGATCGGGCCCGATGACGCGATGCCGCGTTAACTGACCTCAACCGTGCCACTCATGCCGCTGTGCAGCGTGCAGACGTAATCGAAGGTGCCGGCCTCGTCGAAGATGTGGGTGAAGCTCTCCCCATCAGCGAGGTTGTCCGACGCGAAGACATCGTCGTCGGAGGTGACGTTGTGCCGCGCCGAGTCCTCGTTGATCCAGAGCACGGTGTCGCCGACATCGATGCTGATGGTGGCCGGCTCGAACGAGAACCCCACGATCGCCACCGCTGGGTCCCCAGCGTCGTTCTCTGCGTCCGGTTCGGGGTCGGCCTCGTCCGTGTCATCGTCAGCGGACTCGTCGACGGTGGTGTCGTCGGTCTCGACGGGATCGTCAACGTCGTCCGCGGCGCAGCCGACGAGCAGCGCCAGGCCGAGGAGCAGTGCGGTGAGGTGACGCATCATGGGTCCATGCTGTCGGGGCGGGCGACGGGTTGTCAAGTTTTCGCTGCCGCGGCCCGCAGGGATGGCTGATCCCTCAGCGCGCCACTCCAGGTCAGAACGGTGTCGCGATCGACGGCCGGGTCGACAGCCTCGTGGGGTCGTGCGGTCCGCTCAGATCGGACCGGTGTCCCGCCCTATCCGTGCCGCCTCGAGGAAGACGTCGTCCAGCATCGGTTCGGTCAGGCGCCCGGTGAAGGTGTTCTGCTGGCTGACGTGATAGCTGCCGAGCAGTGTGCGGCCGTCCGGCAGCGTGGCCTCGGCACCGTGTCCGAAGCGGGGCTTGCGCCCGTCCCAGCCACGATGGCGGAGCACCGCGTCCCAGGCGAACCCGCCCAGCGCGACGGCGACCCGCCACGGAACCAGGTCGAACTCCGCGGCGAGGTAGCGGGCACAGGCGTCCCGTTCCTCGGTGGTGGGACGGTTGGTCGGCGGGGCGCAGCGCACCGGCGCGGTGACCCAGGCGTCGGTCAGTTCCAACCCATCGTGCCGCGATGTCGAGGTGGGCTGGTTCGCGAACCCGGTCCGGTACAGCGATCCGAACAGCCAGTCACCCGAGCGATCGCCGGTGAACATGCGCCCGGTCCGGTTCGCGCCGTGGGCCGCCGGGGCCAGCCCGACCACCATGACCGCTGCCTCGACGTCGCCGAAGGCCGGGACCGGGCGACCCCAGTAGGGCTCGTCGGCGTAGGCGGCGCGCTTCTCCCGCGCGACGCGTTCACGCCAGTCCACCAGGCGGGGACACCGCCGACAGTCGATGACGTCGGCGGTCACGGCGTCGAGGTCCGGGTAGGTCATGTCTGTCGTGCTCCTTGCGCGGATGGACCGATCAACCGACTCGCGACGGCCTGTCCGTCCGGCCGGACGCTGTGTGCGAACCTCTACCACGGCCACCGGCGGAGGTGGCGGCGAAGCGAGGAAGATCATGGCAACGTGGCAGATCTGGTTGGTCGGGCTCGGGACGATCTCGGTGATGATGGTCCTGACGTGGATCGCCAGTGTCGTCCGGCAGGACGCCAGTGTGGTCGACCGGGTCTGGGGGCTGGCGTTCGTCGTCGGGGCCTGGACCTACGCCATCGCCGCCGACACCTGGGTGGCACGAACCTGGTTGGTCCTCGCACTGGTCACGATCTGGGGGCTGCGGCTGTCGATCTACATCACCTGGCGCAACTGGGGCGATGGCGAGGACAAGCGCTACCAGGCGATGCGGCAACGCAACCCCGACTCCTTCGCCGCCCGGAGCCTCGTCACGATCTTCCTGCTCCAGGGTGTGCTGGCCTGGTTCATCTCGCTGCCGCTGCTGGC
Organism: Nitriliruptoraceae bacterium; assembly: GCA_007136095.1. GTDB lineage: Bacteria > Actinomycetota > Nitriliruptoria > Nitriliruptorales > Nitriliruptoraceae > CSSed11-175R1. The sequence goes on along the minus strand of SLHP01000175.1, from coordinate 509 downwards.
GGCGACGGTGTACGACGTGCCCGTCGGCCTGATCTGGCTGGACTACCTCGGCATCGCCGTCTGGGTCGTCGGGTTCGTCTTCGAGGCGGGTGGCGACTGGCAGCTGTCCCGTTTCCTGGCCGATCCGGACAACCGCGGCAAGGTCATGGACCGGGGCCTGTGGCGCTACACCCGCCATCCCAACTACTTCGGGGACACCACCGTGTGGTGGTCGTTCTTCCTCATCGCGTTGTCGACCGGCGCCTGGTGGACGTTCGTCGGTTCCCTGGCGATGACGCTGTTCATCGTCAAGGTGTCCGGGGTGGCGCTCACCGACAAGAACATGGGCAAGGGCTCGTCCAAACGCGAGGGCTTCGACGAGTACGTCCGGCGCACCAACGCGTTCGTCCCGTGGTTCCCGAAGGACTGAACGGTCGCCGGCGGACCGATCACCTGCCCGACGGCCTACAGGCCGTTGCGGTGGACCCTGTCGGGGGTGATGCGCAGGATCGCTCGCTCGGATTCGACCT
>SLHP01000260.1 GCA_007136095.1 Nitriliruptoraceae bacterium | reverse complement strand
GGGATCCGTCAGGCATCGTCGAGGTCGAGCGCGACGTCCAGGCGCGGCGCGGAATGGGTCAACCACCCCAACGAGATCACGTCGACACCCGTCGCGGCCACCTGCTGGACGGTCTCCAGCGTGATCCCGCCGGACGCCTCGGTGATCGCGCGACCATCCACCTGCTCGACCGCGGAGCGCAGCATCGGCGGATCCATGTTGTCGAGCAGCACGATGTCGGCACCGGCGTCCAGCACCTCGCCGAGTTGCTCCAGACGATCCACCTCGACGGTGATGGTGACGGTGTGGCCGACGCGGTCTCGGGCAGCGCGCACGGCGGCGGTGATCGATCCGGCAGCGGCGAGGTGGTTGTCCTTGAGCATCACCGCGTCGTGCAGTCCGAACCGGTGGTTGGACCCGCCGCCGCAGCGCACCGCGTACTTCTCGACCGCCCGCAGACCCGGTGTCGTCTTGCGGGTGTCGGCGATCCGCGCATCCGTCGCGACGACCACATCGACGGCTGCGGCGGTCGCGGTGGCGATCCCGCTGAGGTGCCCGAGCAGGTTCAGGGCGGTGCGCTCCGCCGTCAGGATCGTCCGAGCCGACCCGGTCACCGACAGCAGCGTCGTGCCGGCCTCCACCCGGTCACCGTCCGCCACCTCCACTGAGACGTCGACCGCTGACCCGGCGACGCCACCGGCGACCCGTTCGACGACCAGGGCGGCCGCACCGATGCCGGCGATGCAGCCCGGCTGGCGGGCGACGACCCGGCCGCTGGCCCGTACCTCCGCACCGATCGACGCCGTCGTGGACAGATCGCCCGCCGTGCCGAGGTCCTCGGCCAACGCCCGTCGGATCACATCCTCGAACACGGCGGCGGGTGGCGGTTCGGGCCGTGACCGCCCGCCGGTCGCGTGACCGGTCACGATGCCACCTCGTGCCGGTCGTCCCGGCCGTCGAGCACCGCTGACCCGGCGAGCGGCAGGTGCGGGATGTCGTCGCGCTGCACCAGGGTGTGGCGACCGGGTCCCGGTTCGGTGTCGGGATGATCGATCCGGTGGTGCCCGCCACGCGATCCCTCGCGGGCGAGCGCAGCCCGCAGGACCACCCCGGCGACAACGCCGAGGTTGCGACCCACAGCATCGCGTTCCAGCACGGACGTGAGGCGGTCCAGATCCTGCAGCGCGGAGCGGAGCCCGTCGGCGTGCCGCAGCAACCCGCCGTGCTCCCACATGAGCTCGCGGAGGCGGGCGACCGCGTCGGCGTCGCGAACAGGCCCGGGCGATGCCATCCCGGTCGGCGGCGTGCCGGTTGGCGCCGGGACCTCCAGGTGTGCGGGGTCGATGGCCCGCACCCGCTGCTGCCCGATCGCATCGGCGACGCGCACACCCATCACGAGCCCCTCGACCAGCGAGTTGCTGGCCAGGCGGTTGGCACCATGCAGGCCCACCGAGGCCGCCTCGCCGCAGGCGAACAACCCCGTCACCGATGTCCGCCCGTGGCCATCGGTCCGGATCCCCCCGATGTGGTAGTGCTGCGCCGGGGTGGTCGGGATCGGCTGCGTCCGCGGGTCGATCCCGGCCGCCATGGTCGCGCGGAACACGGTAGGGAACCGGGTCGGGAAGTCGTCGCCGATCAGACGGGCGTCGAGGTAGATCGGTCCCCGTCGCCGCTGACGCCAGTTGGCACGCGCGACCACGTCCCGGGGCGCGAGCTCGGCATCCGGGTGCTCCCCGACCAGGTAGCGACGGCCGTCCGCGTCGACGAGGTGTGCCCCTTCGCCGCGGAGCGCCTCGGTCAGCAGCGGCAGGGGATCGGGCGTCGCGTCCAGTGCCGTCGGGTGGAACTGGACGAACTCCGGGTCACGGATCACCGCGCCCGCACGCAGTGCCATCGCGAGGCCGTCCCCGGTCGCCTCGACCGGGTTGGTGGTCCGTGCGTAGACCCGGCCGATGCCGCCGGTCGCCAGCACCACGGCGTCGGCGAAGAGCACCTCGGGCTCACCGCCCGGCCCGGCTGCGGTCACCCCGACGACGCGTCCGTTCGCGCGGACCAGGTCGCGCACGTGGCGGTGTTCGAGGACCGTGATGTCGGGTCGTTCACGCACGGCAGCGACCAGCGCCTGCATCACGGCCGCTCCGGTGGCGTCACCGCCGGCGTGGACGATGCGGCGGTCGGAGTGACCGGCCTCACGACCGAGCGCGAGGGTGCCGTCACCGTCCAGGTCCAGCTCCGCCCCCAGCTCCTGCAGCCACCGCACACGTTCCGGCGCGGCCGCCGTGATCATCTCCACGATCGCCGGGACGGACAGCCCACTGCTCACGGTCAGGGTGTCAGCCGCGTGCCGATCGGGCGCGTCCCCCTCCCCCAGTGCCGCAGCGATCCCGCCCTGCGCCCACCGACTGGAACCGTCGCCGAGATCGGACCGTGTGACGACCGTGCAGTCGCCGAGCTCCAGCGCCGTGGTCAACCCGGCGATGCCGGAGCCGATGATCAGGGCGCGGGCGTGACCGCGGGGTCCGTGGACGTTCATCGACGCGCCCCGCGTGGTGACCGGCGGGGTCATCGGGGGGTCGCCGCGACGTCGGTGGACGTGCCACCTCTATGGATGGGGTGCAGGGCGTTCGCCGGGACAGCCTCGAGAACAGCCACCGGATCAGCCCACGGCCAGCATGGCGTCGAGGGCGGCGCGGGCGCGGGTCGCGACGGCAGGGTCGACGGTGACCTCGTGCTGCATCTCCTCGAGGGCGGTGCGGATGTTCTGGATCGTGATGCGCTTCATGTGCGGGCACATGTTGCAGGGCCGGACGAACTCGGTGCCGGGAGAGTCCTGGGCGACGTTGTCGGCCATCGAGCACTCGGTGACGAGCACGGCGCGGGCCGGCTGGTGCTCGGCGACCCAGGCGGTCATCTGCGAGGTTGAGCCGACGACGTCGGCCTCGGCCAGGACGTCGGGCGGGCACTCGGGGTGCGCGATGATGGCCAGCCCGGGGTCGCTGGCCCGGAGCTCGGCGAGCTGCGCGCCGGTGAAGCGTTCGTGGACCTCGCAGGCGCCGTTCCAGGTGATGATCTCCACGTCGGTCTGGGTAGCGACCCAGTTGGCGAGGTACTGGTCGGGGATGAACAGCACGCGGTCGACGCCCAGCGACTCGACGATCTTCAGCGCGTTGGACGAGGTGCAGGTGATGTCGGATTCGGCCTTGACCTCCGCCGAGGTGTTGACGTAGGTCACGACCGGCACGCCCGGGTACTGCGCCTTGAGGTTGCGGACGTCCTCGCCCGTGATCGAGTCGGCCAACGAGCAGCCCGCCCGGGTGTCGGGGATGAGCACGGTCTTGTCGGGGCTGAGGATCTTGGCGGTCTCGGCCATGAAGCTGACGCCGGCCATGACGATCACGTCGGCGTCGGTCTCGGCCGCCATGCGGGCCAGCTGCAGCGAGTCGCCGCGCAGGTCCGACACCCCGTGGAAGATGTCGGGGGTCATGTAGTTGTGGGCGATCACCACGGCGTTGCGCTCACGCTTGAGCCGGTCGATGTCCGCGATGATGGGCTCGAGGATGTGGCGCTCGACCTCGGGCACCACACCGGCGAGGTCACCCGCCAACGGCAGCGGGCCGAGCCGGGGCGCGGCGGCGGTGGCCGTCGATGCCGTGGTCGCGGTCCGCGGGGCAGGCGGGGCGGTCGGGGCGGTCGGAGCGTCGGGGGCGGTCGGGGCGGTCGGGGTGG
>SLHP01000025.1 GCA_007136095.1 Nitriliruptoraceae bacterium | reverse complement strand
TCGCTCCCTCCACGGGAAGCGGCGCGGTCCGCTCCCTGGACCGTCGCGTCTCCGCTGCCCGTCACCTCCGAAGACGACGCGGTGGGTCGTCACATTGCACACCGCCCGCCATCGCACACACTGTCGCGCAGAACGCACGACCAAGACGCCCGGCGTCCAGCCGATCGCGTCAGGCGCTGATGCGTCGGTACTGCCGAACCGCCAGGAACGAGAAGATCACGGTGATGCCGGCGATCCATCCCAGCGAGATGAGCACCTGTCCCGACACGGTCTGTCCCGCCGGCAGGGTGTCGCCGCCGAGCATCAGCCCGCGGATCGCGTTCGCGATGACCGTGATCGGCTGGTGGTCGGCGAACGCGCGTAGCCAGTCGGGCATCGTCTCGGTCGGCAGGAACACCGATGACGCGAACACGAACGGGAACACGGGCAGGAACACGGCCGACTGCACCGCCTCCGGGGTCCGGACCAGGAACCCGATCGTCGCCATCACCCAGGACAGGGCGTAGGCGAACCCGAGCGCGAGCCCCATCCCCGCCAGGAAGCTCAACGGCCCGGTCTCCCAGCGGAACCCGATGAGGAACCCGACGCTGAGCATCAGGGTGAGCACGAACGCGTTGCGCAGCAGGTCGGCAAGCGTGCGCCCGGAGAGCACGGCCGATCGCGCCATCGGCAGGGAGCGGAACCGGTCGATCACACCCTTGTCCAGGTCCTCGACCAGCCCGAGTGCGGTCTGCCCCGACCCGAACGCGGCGATCTGGATCAGTAGGCCAGGCATCAGCCACTGGATGTACTCGAGCCCCTGCGGCAACGACCCGCCGATCGCGCCGCCGAACACGAAGTTGAACAACAGCAGGAACATCACCGGTTGGATCGTGGCGAACAGCAGCAGCTGGGGGAGTCGCACGTTGCGAAGGAGGTTGCGCTTGGTGATGACCAACGTGCCGGAGACCGCGCGGCCGAAGGGCACGCGATCGAGGTCGTTCGCGCTCGTCATCGGGGTCGGGGTCAGCGTGGTCACGTCGACACCTCCGGCTGCAGGTCGGTGTCCGTCAGCTGCAGGAACACATCATCCAGGGTCGGCTTGATCAGCCGCACGTCGTCGGGCTCGATACCGGCCGCGTCCAGTGCCCGGACCGCCGTCAGCAGGGTCCGGGTGCCATCCCTCGCGGTGACGCGGTATCGGTCCGTGTCCAGATCCAGGACCGGCTCATCACCCAGCGCATCGACCAGCACCCGGTGGGCGGCATCGCGATGGGACGGCTCGACCGACAGTTCGAGCATCGCCCCGCCGAGCCGGTCCTTGAGCTCATCGGAGGTGCCTTCGCTGATGATCCGCCCGTGATCGATCACGCCGATCCGTTCCGCCAACTGATCAGCTTCTTCGAGGTACTGCGTCGTCAGGAGCACCGTGGTCCCATCATCGACCAACTGGCGGATCAGGGCCCACAGGTCCGCCCGGTTGCGCGGGTCGATGCCCGTGGTGGGCTCGTCGAGGAACAGCACCTGCGGTCGCCCGACCAGCGATGCCGCCAGGTCCAGGCGACGCCGCATGCCGCCGGAGTAGGTCCGGACCGGGCGCGATGCCGCGTCGCTCAACCCGATGCCCTCCAGGATGTCGTCCGCACGGCGCCGGGACTCGGTCGCCGACAGGCCGTAGAGCCGCCCGATCATGCGCACGTTCTCGCGGCCCGTGAGGTAGTCATCGACGGCGGCGAACTGTCCCGCGAGGCCGATCCGTGTCCGTGCCCGGGTCGGGTGCCGCAGCACATCGACACCGGCGACGTGGGCCGATCCGGAGTCCGGTCGGAGCAACGTGGCCAGCACCCGTATCAGGGTGGTCTTGCCGGCACCGTTCGGCCCCAGGAGCCCGTAGACCATCCCGGCGCCGAAGGCGAGGCTGACGCCGTCCAGAGCGCGGATGTCCTTCCCGAAGGTGTGGACGAGGTCGCGGACCTCGACGATCGGGTCGGCAGCTGCGGGGACGGACGTCACGGGGGTCTCCGGTGGTGGTCAGGGGAGCGGTGTCGTGGCCGGCGGCGTCGGGGTGCCGGTGACCCTGGTTGTCGCGGCTCACCATCCATCCGTGCGTTCCGCCTGCGAGCTTCGGTGGTGCCGGTGCGGTTGGATGTCCACCGCCGTCGCGCAGTGGCACGACGGTCCCTCGTCCCCGACGGAGGTCAGCTCTCATGATCCCCTGCGAGAACTGCGAACAGCCCTACGACCCGGTCGGGACCCGCTGGAAGTGTCCCCACTGCGGCTTCAAGAACCACTGTTGCGGGTGAGGGCCAGCGCCTTGCGCCCGACGACTCCGGCGCGATCCGCCGCGTTCAGCGACGTCGTGCGAGATCTGCTCGGCCGATGACCGACCTCCTGCGGTGCCCGGTCTGTGGGCTGGCGCTGCGACGAGCTGACCGTACCTGGCGCTGCGAGGTCGGTCATGTCTTCGACATCGCACGACAGGGCTACGTCAACCTCCTGGCCGGACGTGCTGCGCACACCGGGGACACCGCGGCGATGCTCGATGCCAGATCGGCCGTCCTGGCAGCGGGTCACCTCGATGTCGTCACGAAGGGCGTCATCGACGCACTCGGTGGCGATCTGCCGGGCGGAGCGATCGTCGAGGCGGGTGCCGGCACGGCCCACCACCTCGCTGGAGCGGTGCGCGCGTTGCCATCGCGCTCGGCCATCGCGATGGACGCGTCGGTTGCCGCGGCCAAACGAGCCGCCGCGGCCGACCCGTCCCGCATCACCTCGGTGGTCGCCGATGTCTGGCAGGACTGGCCGCTGCTCGACGACGTGGCTGCCGCCGTGCTGTGCATCTTCGCACCCCGGAACCTGCCGGAGACCGCTCGTGTCCTGGTGCCCGGCGGTCGGCTGGTCGTCGTGACACCGGCACAGGACCATCTGCAGGAGCTCCGCGCCGTCCTCGGCCTCATCGAGATCGAGGCGGGCAAGCAGGAGCGGCTGACGGAGTCGGCTGCGCGGCACCTGGATCTGATCGACCGGTCCGTCATCCGCGCGACACGGACCGTCGATCGGGCGACGGCATGCGCGATCGCCGCGATGGGCCCGTCGGGGTTCCACCTCGACGATGTCGTGCTCCGACGACGCGCCGACCGCCTGTCGGCGCAGACGGAGATCACGCTCGCGGTCACCCTGACCCGGTTCGTCCGGCCCTGAGCAGCGGATGTCGGCGGATCCTCGCGTTGCCCGTGCCATGGCTGATCCCCGTCAGGACCGTTCGCCAGGCATGTCGGGGCAGCCGATCCCGTGGACCTCGCCGCTGCCCTTCTCGACAACCTGGATGAGGTCAGGCATCGGTGTGTGTGGAGCCCGGGGCGTCAGATCCAGCCTTCCTCCCAGGCCCGGTGCGTGGCGGCGTGGCGGCTGGGCTCATCGAGTTTGGTCATGGCTGCGGACAGGTAGTTGCGCACGGTTCCTGGTGCGAGGTGGAGCTCGTCCGCGATGCTCTGGATCCGGTCGCCGGTGCGTGCGGCACGCAGGACGTCGAGTTCGCGGTCGGTGAGGGGACAGTCGGATTCGGTGAGGGCGGAGGCGGCGATGTCGGGGTCGACGTAGCGGTTGCCGTCGGTGATGTTGCGCAGGATGTCGGCGAGTTGGCTGGCGGGGGTGGTCTTGGGCACGAACCCGGCCACGCCGGCGGCCAGGGCACGGCGCAGCACGCCGGGTCGGGCGTGGCGGGTGACCAGCACG
>SLHP01000133.1 GCA_007136095.1 Nitriliruptoraceae bacterium | reverse complement strand
TGTCGTTCCAGGTCGAGCACCACCTGTTCCCCGACATGCCGAGCAACCGCTACCAGGAGATCGCCCCGGAGATCCAGGACCTGTTCGAGCGCTACGGCCTGACCTACGTCAGCGGCTCGATGCCGAAGCAGGTGGCCTCCGCCTGGGCGAAGGTCATCCGCCTGTCGTTGCCCAACGAGCTTCTCGACACCCTGTCGGGTGCCGACCGTGATCCCGCCACGGCGGACGAGGCCGGTCGCGCCACGCCGATCTTCGAGGCCGCCTGACCCGCCCGGCGCACGTGGCTCGGTGTCGCTACGGGCTGCTGTCGGGCCGCGGCGACAGGTTGGCGATGTCGCGCAGATCCTGAGGGCGCCCGGAGGCGCGCTTCATCCGGATGAGATCGGCGAGTCCGACGACCCGGATGGTGACGCCGGCGGCCGTGGTTTCCACGGCTCGGGAACGCAACGACGGGTAGTCGTCGGCACCCGGGACGTCGGTGAGGTAGTCGACCGGCCCGGCGTCGGTGTCGAGGGTGAAGCTGGCACCGTTGGCCAGCGTGTCCGGGTCGGTGGGGTCGATGTCGAGCAGGTGGGCGTCAACGCCACGGCGTCGGGCGCGCAGCTCCGCGAAGGCGGCGGCGAGGCGTTCGAGGTTGTCTCGATCCTGTCGGGCAACCAGGTCGATGTCGGCGGTAGCGCGGACGTAGCCGTGGGCGATGACCGCGAAGGCACCGATCGTCACGTAGTCGACCCCGTGCCGCTCGAGCGTCGCGAAGACACGTGCGGGGTCGAACGTCATCGACGCGCGCTGCCGGCGAGCTGGCTGGCGAAGGACGCCAGCGCGAAACCATCCTCCAGCCGCTCCGCCATCGACCTGGCCTGATCGGCGTCCACATGGTCGGCGGGGCGCTCGGGGTCGAGCGGGATGGCGGACAGCTCGAGGCGTTCGCCAAGTACGAGCAACAGCTGGTCGAGTCGTTGGACGGTCGGGACCTCGTGGCCGTTCTCGATGCGGCTGATCGTTGCCTGGCGGGTGCCGGCGCGCAGCGCGAGCTCGCGTTGCGTCAGACCGTGGGCACGACGGCGCTGCCGCAGCAACGTTCCTGCATCCATCTGGATCCTCCGCATCGAACTATAGCGTATCCGGTATCAGCTGTCCGTGCCACCCGCGGGACTTCATGGCCCGACGCCCGCACCGTGGATCCTTGCCCGCGGGACCGTGGCGGGCAGCGGCTGCGGTGCTCGCTCCTTCACCGCATCGCGGTATCCATCAGGAGGGCTCGGTCGTCCGGTCGGGCGCAACGATGCGTTTCCAGCCGTGGCGGCGGCCGAGTTCGGCGAGTCCCTGCTGCAGGGCTGCGTCGATGTCACTGTCGGCGGCGTCGAGCGCGAACACGACCGCCACGCCCTCTGGGCGCGGACGGAAACTCATCACGCCGACGCGCTTGTCGGCGCGTCCGCAGACGAGTGCCGGCAACGCATCGACGGGCCAACGCTCGTCGTGGAACGGCACCTCGAGCCCGTCAGGATCCGCAATGCCCAGCTGCACCCCCCAGCCCCGGTGCCCCTCCCGCCACGACTCGAGCGTGCCGTCATCTTCACCCTCATCCCACGCGAACGCCGGCGTGACCTCACCGAGCCGACCGGGAACGACCTCGACGGTCTCCACCACGAACCGCGGCTCGTCGGCATGCGCCGGGCCACTCCCGAACGCGTAGCAGCCGACGATGTCCAGACCGGTCCGCGCCCGCGGCGCCCGCGTCGTCTCACCCATACCGATGGCCACCCGTCCGCCGACGCGGCGAGCCTACGGCCAAGCAGCCCGCCGCCACAGCGGGTTCTCCTGCCGAGATCAGGTGACACTGACCCGGATCGTGTGATGGCCGGTTGCGCCGTCCGGTGCGGGTGCTGAGACGTCCGCGGTCTGGGGCTGACCATCAGCGTCCGACGCGCGGACCCGCAGCACGTGGTCACCGGCGGTCGCCTCCCAGCGGTAGAGCCACTGACGCCAGGCGGAGGACGCCAACTCGTCCGCGAGTTCCGCCGGCTCCCAGGGCCCGTCGTCGATGGAGACCTCGACCGCGGAGACGCCACGTTCGTCCGACCAGGCCACACCCGCGACCGCGACCGTGCCCGCATCGACCGACGCACCGTCACGCGGGACATCGATCCGCGACTGGATCTTGATGGGGCCCTCGGCCGACCACCCCCGCGGCACCCAGTAGGCGTCGAAGGCATCGAAGGTCGTGAGCTCGATCTCCGAGAGCCACTTGGTGTCCGACACGTAGCCGTACAGCCCCGCGATGACCAGCCGGACGGGGAACCCATGCCGGGCTGGCAACGGTTCACCGTTCATGCCGACCGCGATGATCGCTGGGCGTCCATCGAACGCCGCCTCGACCGGGAAGCCACCGGTCCAGCCATCCACCGAACGCCCGACGATCTGGTCGGCGCCGGCCTGGACTCCGGCACGATCCAGGATGTCCGCCAGCGGGACACCCAGCCAACGGGCCGTGCCGATCAGGTCACCACCGACCTGGTTGGACACGCACGACAACGTGACGTCGACCTCGGTGTCGGCGAGGTCGAGCAGTTCGGCGAAGGAGATCTCGAACGGCTGGTCGACCATCCCGGTGATGCGGATGCGGTGGGTGTCCGCATTGATACGCGGGATCGAGAAGGCGGTGTCGATCCGGTAGAAGTCGTCGTTCGGCGTGAGCAGCGGTGAGATCCCCTCGACGTCCAGGGATGCGCCGGCCGGGGGCGGTGGCAGCGGTCGGCTGGGGCTCGGTAGGGCGGTGGTCACCCGCGCGACCGACGCGGCCGCGCGGTCCTGGAGGAACCGACCGGTGGCCAGCAGGACCCCGGCCGCCCCGGCGGTCGCCGCGGTCCAGGTCAGGAACCGTCGTCGGGTGGGCATCGCCTCGTCCCACGATCGGTCCGAGGTGTCCGGCGCCGGATCCGAGGTGGCCGGCGACCGGTCCACGATCGCCACCGACGATGGATACCACGTCGACGACTGCCCGCCGTTGTTCGCCGCGGTGGCGGGAACGCTGGTCGCTGTCTCGCGCATCGTGCCAGGCGTGATCAACTGCAGGATCCTGTGGAGCACCGCCGCGCCGGCGACCACCCCGGCAGCGGCCGCCAGCAGGGCCGAGGTCGTGGTGATCGCGACGTCACCGAGGCCCGCCAGCGCGCCGGCCACACCGAAGGCCGCGAACCCGACCGGGACGACCACCGGGCGACGCAGGCCGAGGACCCCGATCACGGCACCGGCGGCCGCCATCACGATGGTCATGCTGACCAGCAACACCAGACGGTTGGCACTGCCGAACGCGTCGATGGCGACCTGCACGACCGGGCCGGGTGTCGCCTCGATCACGACGTCGCCGACGGCGATGAACAGCGACCCCGCTCCGGGCAACAGTCCCAGGACGAACTCGGTGGTCGCGACGGCGAACATGACCGCGACCACCCCGGCGATCCCTGCACGGACGCGGGTCATCGGATCACCTCGGCTTCATGGACCGGCGGACCGTGACGCATCCGTGGACTCGTTGCACGACCGGGTGGGGTGCGGTCGTGCACGATGTGGTTCGAACTCAACGGCATCCTGGTTGTGCCCGGCACTGGACGCACGGGGATCCGGCCTCCTTCGAGCTTCGCATGACGGTCGCCGCCTGCCCACGAGGAGCCAGCCGAACACCCCCAGGACCAGCAGCACCCCACCGACGATGGCCAACAGAGCG
>SLHP01000204.1 GCA_007136095.1 Nitriliruptoraceae bacterium | reverse complement strand
GACCCAGATCCGCCAGGCGATCGAAGCCATCTTCGACGTCACGGTGACCAACGTGAACACGATGAACCGTCCCGGCAAGCGCAAGCGCCGCGGGCTGATCGTCGGCAAGCGTGCGGACACCAAGCGGGCCATCGTCACGGTCGCCGCCGGCGACGAGATCGAACTGTTCGACGCCGGGCTGTAACGACCCGACGCCAGAGCGACCAGACCACGAGGCAGCATCATGGCCATCCGAAAGCACAAGCCCACCTCGCCAGCGCGGCGCGGGTCGTCCGTCAGTGGCTTCGACACGGTGACACGTCCGTCACCCGAGAAGACCCTGCTGGCGCCCCTGCCGAAGAAGGCGGGTCGCAACGTCCACGGCCGCATCACCAGCCGGCACCGTGGCGGTGGGCACAAGCGCAAGTACCGCGTCGTCGACTTCCGTCGCAACAAGGACGGTGTCCCGGCGACGGTCGCCGCGGTCGAGTACGACCCCAACCGCTCGGCGCGGATCGCGTTGCTCCACTACCACGACGGTGAGAAGCGCTACATCCTGGCGCCGAAGAACCTCAAGGTCGGTCAGGTCCTGGAGTCGGGACCGAAGGCGGACATCAAGATCGGTAACGCGCTGCCGCTGGCCAACATCCCGGTCGGAACCACGATCCACGCGGTCGAGCTTCGGCCCGGCGGTGGTGCCAAGTTCGGTCGTTCGGCGGGCACGGCACTGCAGTTGCTCGCGAAGGAAGGCAAGAACGCCGCGGTGCGGATGCCCTCCGGTGAGATCCGCCTCGTCGACGCGCGCTGTCGTGCGTCGATCGGTGCCGTCGGCAACGAGGAGCACGAACTCATCAGCTGGGGCAAGGCCGGCCGATCACGGTGGAAGGGCAAGCGCCCACAGACCCGTGGTGTGGCGATGAACCCGATCGACCACCCCCTCGGTGGTGGCGAGGGCAAGTCGTCCGGTGGACGCCACCCCGTCGACCCCTGGGGGAACCCGGAGCGTCGGACCCGCAAGAAGAAGAACAGCTCGAACCAGTACATCATCCGCCGCCGCGGCAGGAACCGGAAGCGCTGATCACGGGTCCTCCCAAGCCGGGAGGACCGCAAGGCCGACGAAGATCCGTGTCGGCCCAACGGAGGGTTGAACCGATATGCCCCGCTCACTCAAGAAGGGCCCTTTCATCGACGCCCACCTTCTCAAGAAGGTGGATGCGCAGAACGAGAAGGGCGAGAAGCGCGTCATCAAGACGTGGTCACGTCGTTCGACCATCTTCCCGGAGATGGTCGGCCACACGCTGGCCGTGCATGACGGGCGCAAGCACGTTCCCGTGTACGTCACGGAGTCCATGGTCGGCCACAAGTTGGGCGAGTTCGCCCCGACGCGCTCCATCAAGTGGGGCGGCGCGGGCGAGAAGCAAGCCCAGAAGCGCCGGTAGGAGACATGATGCAGACCAGAGTACGAGCGACCGCCAAGTACGTGCGGGTCAGCCCCAGCAAGGTGCGCCAGCTCACGCGGCTCATCGTGGGTCAACCGATCCACGAGGCTCAGCGGATCCTGCTCTTCGCCGACAAGGGCGCGGCACAGCCGTTGCTCAAGGTGATGAACTCGGCCGTTGCCAACGCCGAGAACAACGACGACCTGGATCCCGACGAGCTGATCGTCGCCGAGGCGTTCGCCGATGACGGTCCGACGCTCAAGCGCTACCAGCCACGTGCGCTCGGTCGCGCCTACCAGATCCGCAAGCGCACCAGCCACATCACGGTCGTGGTCACGCCCGCGGAGGAGAACTGAGTGGCGGCGATGGAGCTTGCGCTCGTCGCGACATCGCCGGTCTCAGAAGAGGAGATTTAGCATGGGTCAGAAGGTCAATCCCTACGGCTTCCGCCTGGGCATCACCACGGACTGGAAGTCCAAGTGGATCGCGGACAAGAAGGACTACGCCGCGTACCTCCACGAGGACGACCGTATCCGCCGCTACATCCGTGAACGGGTCCGTCACGCCGGCGTCAGTCGGATCGACATCACCCGGACACGCGATAACGCCGAGGTCAGCGTCCAGGCGTCCCGTCCCGGGATCGTCATCGGACGTCGTGGTGCCGAGGCGGACGCGATCCGTGCCGATCTCGAGAAGATGACCTCCAAGAAGGTCAAGCTCAACATCATCGAGATCAAGAACCCGGAACTCGACGCCCAGGTCATCGCCTACAACGTCGCCGAGCAGCTGCGCGGCCGCGTGTCGTTCCGTCGCGCCATGCGTCGGGCGGTCCAGTCGGCGATGAAGGCCGGCGCCAAGGGCATCCGCATCCAGGTCGGTGGACGTCTCGGCGGCGCCGAGATGAGTCGCTCCGAGTGGTACCGCGAGGGCCGCGTCCCGCTGCACACGCTGCGGGCGAAGGTCGACTACGGCTTCGACGAGGCCCGCACCACGTTCGGCCGGATCGGCGTCAAGGTCTGGGTCTATACCGGCGATCAGATCGGCACCGGTGAGGAAGCAGAGGCCGCACGGGCCATGGAACGCGCGAAGGCGCTGTCCGAGGGCCGCCCGGTCGATGACCGTCCCCGCCGCAAGTCGGCCCGCAAGGCCGCCAGCGTCGCCAAGAAGGTGACCGGGGTCGGCTCCAAGCAGCCGGCACCGGCGGCCACCTCCGAGTCCGCACCCGCCGAGGCGGCCAAGGGCTCGACCGAGTCGCCGACCCCCGACACCTCCAACACCGGGACACCGGAGCCGACGACGGCCACCGAGTCCGGCGAGACCCCGAAGTCCACGGACGCCCCGGCGACCACCGAGTCCCAGCCGCCCCAGTCCGGCGCGATGCCGGTCGAGCAGGTCGTCGACAGCCCGGACGATGCGCCGGCTGCTGACGCTCCCGCGACCGATGCGCCGGCGACCGACGCTCCAGACGACGGTGCCACGGCACCGGCCTCCGAGACCACCGACGCCGCGACGGCCGACGCCCCCGAGGCTGACGCTGCCGCGACCGAAGCCACGAAGGAGGGTGAGGCCTGATGCTCGCCCCCAAGCGCGTCAAGCACCGCAAGCAGCACCGTCCACGTCCCCTGAAGGGCCTGTCCAAGGGCCACACCCAGGTCTACGTGGGTGACTACGGGTTGATGGCGACCTCGCCCGGGTGGATCACCGCCCGGCAGATCGAGTCGGCCCGTGTGACCATCACCCGTGCGATCAAGCGTGGCGGGAAGGTCCGGATCACCATCTTCCCGGACCGCTCCATCACCAAGAAGCCCCTCGAGACCCGCATGGGGTCCGGCAAGGGCTCGCCCGAGCACTGGGTCGCTGCCGTCAAGCCCGGCCGGATCATGTTCGAACTCTCCGGTGTCGACGAGGAGCTGGCCCGCGAGGCCATGCGCAAGGCGTCGCACAAGCTTCCCGTGAAGACCAAGTTCGTGATGCGCGAGGAGGGTGGCGAATAATGATGACGGCCACGGAACTGCGCGAGCTCCCCGACGACGAGCTCCGCCAGAAGTACTCGGAAGGCAAGGAGGAGCTGTTCAACCTCCGCTTCCAGATCGTCACCGGCCAGCTGGATGACCCCCGCCGGATCAAGCAGGTCAAGCGCGAGATCGCTCGTGTCCTGACCGTGATGCGCGAGCGCGAGATCGCCGCCGCGCGTGAGATCGAGGTAGACGGATGAGCGAGATCACCGAGGAGCGCAAGACGCGCAAGGAACGCCAGGGCGTCGTCGTGTCCGACAAGCAGGACAAGACCGTCATCGTGCGGGTCGAGCGGCGCACCACCCACCCGCTGTACGCCAAGACCATCACGGT
>SLHP01000033.1 GCA_007136095.1 Nitriliruptoraceae bacterium | reverse complement strand
GTCGTATCCGTCGTATCCGTCGTACCCGGGGTGTCTTGGGGTGACCCGGGGGCGCAGACATGAGCCGCGGCCATCCTCCCTGGTCGCTGGTCAGTGTGCCCGATGGAGAGGGGATGCACCACGTCCCTGCGCCGCAGGGGCATAGGGTGCCGCAGAGGGCGGTCCAGGGAACGGGAGATACGCATGACCGATGAGCTGAAGGCACAGCTGCGCGCGGCCCACACCCGGGTCTTCGACGGGCTGTTGGACGCGATCGCCGACCTGGACGAGGGCGGATGGGCGACCCCGACGGGCTGCCCCGGTTGGGATGTCCACGACCAGGTGGCCCACGTGATCGGGGTCGAGCGCAGCATGCTGGGCGACCCCGCCGACCAGGTCGAGCTCCCCGATGGGCTCCCGCACATCCGCAACGACTTCGGCCGCGCTATCGAGGTGGCCGTCGAGGCCCGGCGCGGCCGCCCCGGGGACCAGCTGGTCGAGGAAGCACGTGAGACGTTCGCACGGCGGCTGGCGGCGATCGACGCGATGCCGGCCGCGTCGCTCGGCGAGCCGCTCGATGGCCCGGCGGGGATGCGGATGAAGGCGTCGCAGATGCTGCGGACGCGCGTGTTCGACATGGTCAGCCACGAACAGGACATCCGCCGTGCGCTGGGGCGTCCCGGCTCCACCGACGGGCCGCACGCGGACATCGCCGTCGAACAGGTCCTGCGCGCGTGGGCGAAGATGCTGCCGCAGCGCCACGGGCAGCACGGCGTGCTGGAGGTCGTCGTCCCGGAGCGGGACAGCGTCCGGATCGACCTCGGCGAGGGCCAGCTGCATCGAGGTGGCACGGGGCCGACCCCGACCGCCACCATCCACCTCGATGTCCCTGGCCTGTTGGCGCTGGGGGGAGGCCGGACCGACGCTCCCGAGCCCGCGGCGGTGACGGCGGGTGGCGACAGCGCGTGGGCGCAGGCGGTACTGGCCGACGCGGCGATCGCGCCCTGACGTGATCACGCCCTGACGGATGGGGGAGACCTCTGGTACGCTCTGACCAGAGCGTTCCTCCGGGAACGCGTTGCATCGTTCGTGCAGCATCGTTCGTACAGCATCATCTGATCCGTATCGTGTGACGGCGCTTCGCAGCATCCGCTCCCGCCTCCCACGACCTTGCCAGCCATCACCGACTCCTCGGCTCTGCCGCGTGGAGGACACCATGAAGCAGGACATCCACCCCGAGTACACTCTGGCGACCGTCAAGTGCTCGTGCGGGAACACCTTCGAGACCCGCGCCACCGTCGACTCGATGAGCGTCGACCTGTGCAACCAGTGCCACCCGTTCTACACCGGGAAGCAGAAGCTGGTGGACGCCGGTGGTCGTGTCGACCGGTTCAAGCGCCGGCTGGAGAAGGCCGACCAGGGCAAGAAGTAGCAGCAGATCCTCGCGACGCCGCCGGAGCCCACTCCGGCGGCGTTCGTGTGTCGCGGGGTCTCCTCGCTAGCGTTACCGAGGTGACCGGCGCCGGGGGCGGCAGGACGCATCCTCGGGCGAGTGGGGCCGACCAGGAGGCGTGATGATGGGCGAGATGCCGGCAACCGTGGAGCTGGCTGCGGACGTGACCGGGGCGGGACCGGTGCTCGTCCTGCTGCACGGCATCACCGAGGACGCACGCAGTTGGGAGCCGCTGGTCGGTCCGCTGGCCACCGACCACACGGTCCTCACGGTGGATCTGCGTGGGCACGGCCGCTCCCCGGAGGCCGACACCTACGACCCGGTATCGATGGCGGCGGACGTGCATGCGGTTCTGGTGCGTGAAGGCTTGGACGAGGACCCGCCCCTGGTGGTCGGTCACTCCATGGGCGGTCTGGTCGCCGTCGCCTACGGCGCGATGTTCCCGACGCGTGGAGGACATCATGAAGCAGGACATCCATCCCGAGTACTGCCTGGCGGCCGTCAAGTGCTCGTGCGGCAACACCTTCGAGACCCGCGCCATCGTCGACTCGATGAGCGTCGATCTTTACAACCAGTGCCAGCCGGTCTACATCGGGAGGCAGAAGCTGGTGGACGCCGGTGGGCGTGTCGAGCGGTTCAAGCGCCGGCTGGAGAAGGCTGACCTGGGACATCCCCGCTCGAGGAACGATGTACGGGGGGATCCGACCACCCCAAGAAACGATGTGATGGCGGGTGTGACCTACGCAACCGGGCCGAGACCGTGATCACCATCTCGCGATCGTCGAGTGTCTCCGCGCTCTCGGACGCGGTCATCGTCAGGCCATGACCCGTCTCGCAGGAGCCATGGCATCCATCGGAGCTTCTTCGAGCTCGCGGGCTGGGAGCGGCCCTGTCGAAGGGCACGATCGGCGACTCGGTGACGCTCACCCTCTGACGCGAGGGCCGAGAGATGGCCGAACCGCTCGAACTCGCGCCGACCGGCCAAGCTGCAGACCGGGCCAGGTCGGCATCGGGGCCGTTGCAACCCTGCAACCTGCAGATCGACACGCCGGTCGGAGTTCGCCCGAGGCGCAAACCCGCGTCGCCGTACTCCCTGATACCGGTGCCCGGCCGTCCGGCCATGGTCGGGCATTGCCGACTGCGTAGGTTGATGGTCCGAGGACACGAAGAGTCACCCCCGGCATCGGCGTCCGGATCGGGTAGCTCGGTCTGAGCGAAGGAGGACCACGACATGAACACACTGCGACGCACAGGGCTCGTGGTGGGCCTCGGCGCACTTCTGCTCGCCGGCTGCGCCCCGGACCTCCCCGAGGACCAGGAGGTGGAGACCTTTCCGGCGGATCCGGACCCCGGGGCGGATCCCGACATCGACGCGACCGACCCTGAGGGCGCCGAGCCTCTGGATCCGGCGGGCACCTTCGATGGCGCCGATCTGACGGACGCTGATCTCACGACAAGAACATCGCCACTCGGCGAGCATCTGGTCAATGCACAGGGGCGGACCGTGTATCTGTTCACTGGCGATCCACCCGGGCGGAGCACCTGCACCGATGCATGCCTCGGGACATGGCCGATCTTCTCCACGGACGGCGTGCCAACGGTCGACGGTTCCGCCGACCCCGAACTGGTCAGCATGATCGAACGGCCGGATGGCTTCCGGCAGGTGTCCTACGACGGTCAGCCGCTCTACTACTTCATCGGTGATGAGTCAGTCGGAGACATCGACGGCCAGGGCGTCAACGATGCCTGGTACATCGTCGCGCCCGATGGCACGGCCATCGTCGAGGACGCCGATGACTGAATCGCTCGGAGGTCGGGTACCAGACGGCGAGGGTGACCGCCCCGATGGCCGTGGTGCGGCAACTCTCTGAGGCCCCTGCAGGCCGCAAGCAGGAGGAGCTTCGCCGATACCTCGCCGGCGACCGGTGCGCAACGCCTGGCGGTCTACTGAAGTTACGGCGAGATGTTTGACATGGTCTCGCAGGTCTCTGGGCATCTGTGGTCGTGCGATGTGGCTGCGTTGTGTCTGCGGAAGGTCGCTGCCCTTGACGGGTCCGCGCTCGACCGGGTCGGGCCCACGGCAAGCAGTACGCTAACGGCCGATGGCGGTGTCCCGTGCGTGCGTTCAGGCGACGAACAGGTGGCCGCCGGAACGATCCCACGACGATCATGCGGGATCCCAGGTGGGCGACGAGCCCCGGACAGCGAGGGTCAGATGCCACAGGACGGCGGATCAGAGGCCATGAAGGAGAACTCTGACCTCGACCCGATGGAGATGGCACCTCACTACTACGGGGGCCAGGCGGTCATCGAGGGTGTGATGATGCGCGGGTCCGATCGGTGGGCGGTCGCGGTGCGTCGACCCGAGGGCGACATCTGGCTGGAGTGCCACCACACCTCCACGC
>SLHP01000060.1 GCA_007136095.1 Nitriliruptoraceae bacterium | reverse complement strand
CGTCCCGTGCAGACCCGGGTCACCCGGGTCCGGGGAGCTCGACCTCGAGCTCGACGGCCTGCCCGTTGTCGCGGCGGTCGACGGCGTAGCGCGAACCGTTGCGCCGTCGCGACTTGGCGAACCGCTTCATCTCGGTGGCGACGGTGACGAGTTCACCCCGGTGGTCGAAATCGCGCCGTTCGTTGGTGGCGATCCCGATCGACACCGACAGCATGCCGTAGATCTGTGGCACACCGCGTCGATCCGCGACCTCGATCGAGCCGGCCTTGGCGTCTGCGGGGTCGTAGAGGTCGGGCACCAGTTCGTCGAAACGTTCGCAGACGAGTGCGGCGAGTTCCTCGGCTTCGGAGGGGTCGCAGATCATCACGAAATCGTCACCACCGACGTGGCCGACGAACGTGCCGGAGGGGCCGGATCGGGCCGCGACGTCCAGCAACAGTCGTGCGAGGACCTGCAGGACATGGTCGCCCCGCAGGAAGCCGTAGTGGTCGTTGTACGGCTTGAAGTCGTCCAGGTCGACGTACAGCAGCGCGGTGGGCTCATCGCGCTCGACCCGGCTGGACAGCTCGAGGGTGATGCGTTCGTTGCCCGGCAGACCGGTCAAAGGGTTGCTCGAACGCTGCTGTGCGGCGCGCCGCACCGCTGCCTGGACCCGGGCGACCACCTCGTCGCTGTCGAACGGTTTGGTGATGTAGTCGTCCGCACCGAGGTCCAGCCCCTCGACCGCGTCGTGGGTCTGGGTGCGCGCGGTGAGCAGCAGGACGGGGATCGGGCCGGTGCGTGCATCCGCTCGGATCGCGCGCAACGCATCGAAGCCGTCCATGCGCGGCATCATCACGTCCAGCAGCACGGCGTCCGGCGCCTTGGTGCGGGCCATCTCGACCGCCTGGATCCCATCCTTGGCGAGCAGCACCTCGAAACCGGCATGCTCGAGGGTCAGGTGCAGCACGGTGCGGATGTCCTCATCGTCGTCGACGATCAGGACGCGGGTCGGCTTCATGTCGCGGCCTCCCCGTCGGCGCGCACCTGCAGCGCGATGGCTTCGAGTTCGCGCGCCGCCGCGACCCGGTCGGTCTGTCCGAAGATGGCGCTTCCGGCCACGAACGTGTCCGCTCCGGCTCGCACGGCCTGCGCGATCGTGTCGCGCGAGATGCCACCGTCGACCTGGATGCGGAACCCCGCAGCGTGCTGGTCGCGCCACACCACCGCCTCGGCCGCCTTGGTGACGGCCTCGGCGATGAAGGACTGCCCCCCGAAGCCCGGTTCGACGGTCATGACCAGCAGCATGTCGATGTGCGGGAGCAGTTCCTCGACCATGGCCAACGGGTGGTCCGGCTTGATCGCGACCCCGACCAGCCCGCCACGTTCACGCAGCTCGTGCACCAGGGACAGGGGGTCGTCGTCGACCTCCGGGTGGAAGGTCACCGATTCTGCACCGAGTTCCAGGAACTGCGGGGCGTAGGTCCGGGGGTCGGCGATCATGAGGTGGCAGTCGAGCAGGGTGTCGGTGGCGGCCCGCAGGCTCTTGACGACCGGCGGCCCGATCGTGATGTTCGGGACGTAGTGCCCGTCCATGACATCGACGTGCAGCATCGGCACGGCGGGCAGGACCGTCGCGACCTCATCGGCGAGCCGGGCGAAATCCGCGGACAGGATCGACGGGGCGATCCTGACCGACGGCAGCGTCTCAGCCATCGGACGCCCCCACCCGTGGTCCACACCGCTTGGTCATGTCGTTCCCCTGTTGCGGGACACCCGGCTGTCGGTTGCGGGTGAGCCCGAGCTCATGTGACGCGGCCCCGACCTGCGACGGCACGTCATCGGCTGGCCGGAATCCTTCTGACCGGTGGGCGATGTCGTGCGGCCTCGGTTCCCCCCGACGGCCGATCGGACGCGGGGATCGTCTCCTGCGTCATCGGCCACTGGAGTCGAACACCTTAGCGGTGAGGACCCTACCCGCCGGGTGTGACAGCCGGTCCGGCGTCCTGGTCAGACCGGTCCCAGACCGCGATGTACATCCCGTCGGTGTCGTCGGTGTCGGGCCACAGCTGGCGGCGGTCAACAGGCGTGAGCGCGCCCCCGTGCGCGTCGTCACACCACCGGGCGACGTCGTCGGTCTCCGCCACGGTCCAGGTGCACACGGCGTAGACCAGGCGGCCGCCCGGGCGCACCGCTGCCACGGCCGCATCCAGCAGACGGCGCTGCAGGACCGACAGATCGTTGACGTCGGATGGGGTCCGGCGCCACCGCACCTCGGGACGTCGGCGCCCGGTGCCGAGGCCAGTGCACGGGGCATCCAACAGCACGACATCGAACCCGCCCGGGTCGTCGACCGGGACGGTCGCATCCCCGACCCGGACCTCGATGTCCACTCCCTGGCGGGCGGCCGCCTCCTCGATCAGGCGGGCACGGTGCGGGTGCTGCTCCACCGCCACCACGGTGCCGGTCGGACCGGCGAGTGCCGCGAGGTAGGTGGCCTTGCCGCCGGGTCCGGCGCACAGATCGAGGACGCGCGCCCCGGGTCGGACCTCGGCTGCCTCGACGACACGCATCGACGCCTCGTCCTGCGGCACCGCCCGCCCGTCGCGGACCGCATCCAGGCGACGGGGGTCACCGCCGCGGGCGCGCACCGCGACAGCACTGGCACCCGGCGTCGCCGCGAGGTCGAGGTCCTGCAGTTCGGCGATGAGCGCGTCCCGATCGCCGGTTGCGCGCAGGGTCAGACCCGGTGGCTCGTTGTCGGCGGTGAGGATGGCCCGCGCCCGGTCCGTGCCGAACCGACGGTGCAGGTCGGTCACCATCCACCTCGGATGACCGGTCGTGCGTGCGAGGTTGGCGACCGGGTCCTGTTCGACGTCCGGCCAGGGCAGCGACTCGACGCGGCGACCCAGTGCCCGCAGCACCCCGTTCACGAATCCACCGGCGCCCTTGGCGCGCCCAGCCGGCACCTGCTCCCGGGCCAGCGACACGCAGGTGTCGACGGCCGCACGGGGCGGCACCCCGGTCCGCAGCAACTGCAGCGCCCCGAGCCGCAGGACCCGCCGCAGCGACGGTTCCACGTCGGTCAACGGCCGTGACAGCACCTCGCCCAGGGCCCAGTCGAGCATGCCCTCCCATCGCAGGGTGTCGTACGCGAGGTGCGACGCGAAGGACCGGTCCTGGTCGGACGCGAGGTCACCCACCGCAGCGGGGACCGCCAGGTTCGACCAGGCGCCGTCCTCCTCGACGGCGGTGAGCGCCGTGAGCGCCGCCCGGCGGGCCGGCAGACCGGTGTCGCTCACGCGTCCGACCCGGGCCGTTCGCCGAGCTTCTCACCGACCTGTGGGCGGTAGCCGTTGGCGAACGCCGCGCCGTCCATCCGCGCCTTGCCGATCGGCTGGACGGCATCCAACTGCACGGCGCCGTCCGCGCAGGCCACGAGCACCGCCTTCTTGGTGACCCCGACGATCTCGCCCGGTTCGCCGCGGACCTCGGCGGCATCGTCGGGGGACGCCACGATCGGGGTCACGCGGTAGATCTTGAGCCGGTCACCACGGAGGGTCGTGTGGGCACCCGGAGCCGGATCCGCGCTGCGGATGAGATCGGCCACGGTGCGGGCCGGGGCATCGAAGTCGATCCGCACATCGTCCGGCGTGATCTTGGGCGCGAGCGTGGCGCCGTCATCCGGCTGGGGGGTGGGCTGCGCACCGTCGGCGAGGGCCCGGATCGAATCGACGAGCACCGGTGCCCCGATCGTGGCCAACCGATCGAGCAGTTCGCCGCTGCTCTCCGCCGGGTCGATCGGGACCTCGACGCGGTCGATGACCGGGCCGGTGTCCATGCCTGGATCGAGGACGAACGTGGTGACCCCGGTGACCTCATCGCCGGCCCGGATGGCATGTTGCACCGGTGCCGCGCCGCGCCACCGGGGCAGCAACGAGAAGTGCAGGTTGACGAACCCCAGCCGGGACGCGGCCAGCACCGACGCCGGCAGGATCGCGCCGTAGGCCACGACCGCACAGGCATCGAGTTCCAGCGCCGTGAGGTCGTCGAGGATCTCCACCGGCTTGTTCGGCTGCCACACGGGCACCCCGGCGGCCTCCGCGGCCTCTTTGACCGGCGGTGCGACGGGCGTCCTGCTCCGGCCCTTCGGGCGGTCCGGATTGGTGATGACCACAGCAACCTCGAGGTTGTCCGCGGCCAGCAACGCGTCCAGCGCCGGCACGGCGACCTCCGGCGTACCCAGGAAAGCGATCCGGACCGTCACCGCGGCCCCCGACCGAGCAGCAACCCGCCGGGCTTGGGGGGACTCGGGTCATCCAGGCCCTGCTCCAACCGGTAGGCGCGCATCCGTTCCTTGGCGGCCCGCTGGTCGTGGGCGGCGAGGTGGTCC
Organism: Nitriliruptoraceae bacterium; assembly: GCA_007136095.1. Taxonomy (GTDB): domain Bacteria; phylum Actinomycetota; class Nitriliruptoria; order Nitriliruptorales; family Nitriliruptoraceae; genus CSSed11-175R1. The sequence goes on along the minus strand of SLHP01000060.1, from coordinate 9,929 downwards.
AGGAACAGGATGCCGTTGAGGTGGTCCATCTCGTGGAGCCAGACCCGGGCGAGGAACCCCTCGAGCTGCACCGTGTGATCATCGCCGTGCAGGTCCTGGTGCGACACCTCGATGCGCAGGGGGCGTTCGACCGGGTAGAACAGCCCGGGGAAGGACAGGCAGCCCTCGTCGCCGTCCTGCAGTTCCTCGGAGGCGTCCAGCAGGACCGGGTTCACCACCGCGGAACCGACGATGTCCTCCTCGTCCTCGCCACCGACGTCGACCTCCCAGGTGAACAGGCGCTTGAGGACGCCGACCTGGTTGGCCGCGAGCCCGACGCCATCGTGCCGACGCATCGTGGTGAACATGTCGTCGGCCAGTCGGGCCAGGCGACCGTCGAAGTCGGTGACCTCGTGGGCCTCCTGACGCAGGACGGGGTCCCCGTAGATGCGGACCTCCAACGATGCCACGTCGACTCCTTCGCTGCCGGGTGCGGTGGGGATGCGGCCAGATGCGGGCGGGTGGGGATGCGGGTGAGGTGGGCGGGGTCCGGGAGCCGAAGCCTGTCCCGGGACCGCGCCCTCTTCCACGAGCCAGGATACGGCCCAGCCCGGAGGTTCGGTGTCGCCCGACCGTGGCGACGGGCCGATCAGATGGCGTCCACCGGATCGACGTCCAGGCGGACCTCGATGCCGGCCTTGCCGGCGCGTTCGCGCCACGGTCGCAGGGCCGCGAGCGTGGCGTCCCGGTCGTCGGACTTGACCAGGAATCCCTGCCGGCCGTCGGGCGCCGGGATCGGTCCGAGCAGTTCATCGCCGGCGGCCAGTGACCGGCGCAGTTCGTCGGTCGCGGCGCCGTCCGAGCCCGCCACCTCGATGCGCATGGCGTGCGCGAGGGGTGGGAAACGCAGTGGGGCGCGGATCGCCGCCTCGGCGCGCCAGAACCCGCCCGGATCCCAGGTCGCCAGCGCGGTCACCGCATGGTGGTCGGGCTGCGTGGTCTGGATGACGACCTGGCTGTCGCGCGGGTCGGTGCGTCCGTGGACCGCCCAGCCGGCGACGGCGGTTGCCAGGCGAAGGAGGTCCTCGGACGCGTCCAGCGTCGGGCGCAACAGGGACCCGTCGAGGTCGGGCATCACCACGGCGCGCACGCGTCCCGGCGGGGTGTCGAGGACCGATCCACGGGTCGTGACCAGCACGGCCGGCGGTGGCGGGGGCGTCTGGGCGTAACCCTCCAGCACGGCCACCGGCACGTCGACCGTCCGCGCGAGTTCCGCCCCCAGCCAGGTCGCGCCCGCGGCCAGCGGGACGACACCGGTCTGCCGACACTCGGTGCAGGCGGGGACCCGGGCCCGGCTCCAGCCACATCCCTCACACCGCACCCCGGTGTCGCTGCGTGCCAGGGACGACGTGCAGGTCGGGCAGGCCATGCGCTCCCCACAGTTCCGGCAGACCAGCACCCGCCCCTCGCCCTTCCGGGCCGCCAGGACCACACCGTACGCGCCGGCGCGGGTGGCGGTCCGCAACGCCCGGATGGCGTCGCGGGACAGGCGGGTGCGCGGCTGGTCCTGCCAGCTGACGACCGTGACCCGCGGCCGGGCGCGCCGTTCGGCCGTCTCGGACGCGCGGACGGGTGTCAGACGACGTTCGCGCAGCAGTCGCCAGGCGACCGCCGACGGGACCGTACCGACGGCCAGACCGACGCCACCGGCACGGCGGGCCCGCTCCAAGACCACCTCACGGACGTGGTGGCGGGGACTGCTGCGCTCCTTGTGGACCGGGTTGGCCTCGTCGAGCACGACCGCCAGCCCGAGCCGCTCCAGCGGCACGAACGCCGCGCCCCGCTGCCCGACCACGACACGGGCCTGCCCGCACCTGGCCTCCAACCAGCACCGGTAGGCCACCCGTGGTGACGGTCCTCCGCGCAGGTCAACGGCCAGGTCCCCTGCGGCACGCACCACCGCGTCAGCGACCGGCGAACCCGGGTCCGGCACGATCACGAGCACGTCCCGGTCCCCCGCCAGGCACAGCTGCGCGAGCTCCGCCAGCCGCTCCGCGACGTCCTCACCCGGCAGGGGGCGCCACAGGAACGACCCGTGGCCACCATCGACCGCGGACAGCAACCGCGTCCCGGTTTCCCCGTAGACCTCCCAGGCCTCGTCGAGGACCTCAGCCGACGGCGCGGGATCCGAGCTGGCACGGCGTCCGGTGCCGGGCGGGAACCACCCAGCTGCCTGGGCCCGCCGCTCGACGTCGACGGTCCGGTTCGGCAGGGCGTGCCGCACGACATCGGCCAACGGTGCGCCGTAGCGGTCCGCGGCCCACCGCAGCAGGTCGAGTTCGTCCGGCCGGACCCACACATGCTCGCCGAGCACCCGGGTCAACGGCCGCAACCGGGTGGCGTCGACGTCGGTCTCATCCGTCGTCGCGACCACGAGCCCCCGGACGACGCGCCCGGAGAACAGCACCTGGACACGTTGCCCCGCGACCACCTCGACGTCGTCGGGGATGAGGTAGTCGAAGGGACGGTCGAGGTGGAGCGGCTCGACCTCGACGACCACCCGGGCGATGCGCTGCGCAGGCACCGCCGCGGCCGCTACACGCCGAGGACGTCGCGCAGGGCGTACGCCCGGTCCGTGCGCTCCCAGGTGAACCGCTCCCCGTCACGACCGAAGTGGCCGTAGGCGGCGGTGTCGAGGTAGCCGGGCTTGCGCAGATCGAGCGCGTCGACGATCGCCGCCGGGCGCAGGTCGAAGACCTCGCGGATGGCGGCCAGGATGTTGTCAGGATCGACGGTCTCCGTCCCGAAGGTGTCGATGTTGAGGGACACCGGCGTCGACACCCCGATCGCGTAGGCGACCTGCAACTCGACCTTGCTCGCCAGACCCGCGGCGACGACGTTCTTGGCCACCCACCGGGTCGCGTAGGCCCCCGAGCGGTCAACCTTCGAGGGGTCCTTCCCGGAGAACGCACCACCGCCGTGGCGGGCCATGCCACCGTAGGTGTCGACGATGATCTTGCGCCCGGTCAGCCCGGCGTCGGCGACCGGCCCGCCGAGTTCGAACCGACCGGTCGGGTTGACGTACATCCTGACATCGGACGTGTCGACGTCGTCCGGCAGCAACGGCCGGATCACGTACTCCTCGATGTCCGGCCGCAGCAAGGTCTCAAGGTCGATCTCGGCGCGGTGCTGGGTCGACAGGACCACGGCGGTGACCGCCTTCGGGACCGTCCCCTCGTAGCAGATCGTCACCTGGGTCTTGCCGTCAGGACGCAGGTAGGGGACCTGGCCGGTCTTGCGCACGTGGGTGAGTTGCTCAGCCATGCGGTGGGCGAGGTGGATCGGCAGCGGCATCATCGTCGGCGTCTCGTCCGTGGCGAAGCCGAACATCATGCCCTGGTCCCCGGCGCCCTGGATGTCGTAGGGATCGCTGTCCCCGCCGACCCGCGACTCGTAGGCGGTGTCCACACCCTGGGCGATGTCCGGTGACTGCTCATCGATCGCGACCGACACACCGCACGTGTTGCCGTCGAACCCGACATCGTGGGAGTCGTAGCCGACCCCCAGGATCGTCTCGCGCACGACCCGTGGGATGTCGACGTACGTCTTGGTTGAGATCTCGCCGACCACCATGACCTGCCCGGTGGTGACCAGCGTCTCACAGGCGACGCGACCGTTGGGATCATCGGTCAGGATCACGTCGAGGATCGCGTCCGAGATCTGGTCGGCGAGCTTGTCCGGGTGTCCCTCGGTGACGGATTCCGAGGTGAACAGGGTCTGACGGGTCACGATGGCTCCTACGGGACGACGGGCAGGCGCCGCCAGGACGCACCGGGACGGATCGAACGTCCCCGGGGCGTCAGGTCGGTGCGCGCGTGAGCCTAGTGACTCGCGTCGTCGGGGACGTGCCCGCCGGTGACCAACCGGGCGATGCGCTCCGCCACAGCGTCGATGACGCGCCGGGCGACCTCGGCCTTGGAGGTCAGCGCCACCTCGGTCCGGCCACCATCGCGATCCAGGATAACGACCTGGTTGGTGTGGACCTCGAAGCCGGCCCGGGGGTCGCTGACATCGTTCACGACCAGCAGGTCGGCGCCCTTGCGCTCGAGCTTGGCGCGGCCGTTGGCTTCGGCATCGTCGGTCTCCGCCGCGAACCCGACCAGCACCGGATGCTCCGGTGTCGCCGACTCCCCCCGTTCATGGCCGAGCTCGGCGAGGATGTCCGGGTTGGCGACGAGTTCGATCACCGGCGTGCCGTCGTCCTTCTTCAGCTTCGACGTCGCCGAGGTGGCAGGCCGGAAGTCCGCGACCGCGGCGGCCTTGATCACCACGTCCGCGGTGGGGACCAGCTCCCTGACCACGTCCCGCATCTCGAGCGCGGTCACCACGTCGGCCCGCTGCACGCCCGGAGGCGTCGGCAGCGACGCCGAGGCGGCGATCAGGTGCACCGTCGCACCACGCCCGGCCGCCTCTGCCGCCAGCGCGAACCCCATCCTCCCTGAGGAGCGGTTGCCGAGGAAGCGCACCGGGTCGATCGGCTCGCGCGTCCCGCCGGCCGTGACGACGACGGTGGTGCCGCCGAGGTCGTGGGCGGCCGTCGTCCGGTCATCCGATGCAGGTTGCGTGCCGGGCTGCGCCCCGGGTGGTGTGGCCGGTGGTGTCGCCGGTGGTGTCCCCTGCGCCGGCCTCAGCGCGGCGGCAACCGCCGCGACCGCGGCGTCCGGGTCCACGACCCGCCCGGTCCCGGAGTCCCCGCCCATGAGCGCGCCGTTCGATGGTCCGATGACCTGCACTCCGCGCGAACGCAGTACCTCGACGTTGTCGCGGGTTGCAGCGTGCTGCCACATCTCGGTGTGCATGGCCGGCGCCACGATCACCGGGCAGGTGGCCGCGAGCAGCGTCGTGGACAGCAGGTCGTCGGCCAGTCCGCCCGCGAGCTTGGCCAGGGTGTGGGCCGTCGCCGGGTAGATGAGCGCGACCTCGGCAGCCCGTCCGACGGCGACGTGCGTGTCCGCGTGGATGTCCGCCCAGACGTCGGCGCGGATGGGGCGGCCGGTGATGCCCTCGAAGGTGGGGGCGCCAACGAACCGTTCGGCACCGTGCGTCAACACGACGTCGACCGTCGCACCAGAGATGACGAGCAGGCGCGCGACGAGCGCGGCCTTGTAGGCCGCGATCCCGCCGGTCACGCCCAACAGGACGTGCCGGCCAGTGAGCTGGTCCACGCGCCCACCTCCTGCGAGCGGGCCGTCAGGCCGGTCGTGCCGTGCGGTCAGGACGCGTCGTCGCCGCCGTCGCCATCGTCGGCGATGAACGCCAGGGGATCGACGATCTCTCCACCCTCGACCGGCTGGCGACCCTCGATCTTGCCGGTCGCGATCTCCTCGAGGGCGATCGACAGCGGCTTGTTGGTGTCCGTCGACATCAACGGTGGGACGAAGTTGCCGATGCCTTCACCGAGGTGGGCGAAGTACCCGTTGATCTCCCGCGCGCGCTTGGCGGAGAGGTGCACGAGGTGGAACTTGGAGTCCACCCGGTCCATGAGGTCGTCGATGCGGGCGATGGTGGTGCCTTCCGGAACAGGATGCGGCGACCGAGGGGCGACCTCGGCCGTGTGCGGAGCCTACCGCCGTGCGCATCCCACGTCAGTTCGACGGCCACCTCCTCGCGGTCCGCGACCCGCACCTCCGCGGCCGCACCGCACCTCCGCGACCCGCACCTCCGCGAGTCTGCGTGCATCCGCGCTCGGCAGGTGAACACGGATGCACGCGAACCCGGGTCCGGTGCACGCCAACCGGGTCGGAGCGGGGGCCAGACGCCGACTGCGTGCATCCGCGCTCGGCAGGTGAACACGGATGCACGCAAACCCGACGTTGCGAACCCGACGTTGCGAACCCAACGTCGCCGGCGGGCGGGTGGGCACTAGATTGCCCGCCGTGCGGTTCCTGCATCCCGCCGTGGGGAAAGGTCAGGCGACACGTGGACACCGGTACGGCGCTCCTGGGCGTGCTTCTGGCGCAGAGTGCGGGCAACGGCGCGTTCTGGTCGTTGCTGGTGATCGGTCTGATCCTGGTCGGCGCGGGCGCGATCTACGACCGGCACCGACGGCAGAAGAAGCAGGCCGACCTCGACCGGCTGCTGGACCGTGATCCTCGCCTGGACCACACCGTCATCCCCTGCGGCCTGCGCAACGACGAACTCGCCTGGTGGTGCCAGGGCCTGCCGGCCGGGGACCGCAACAACGGGGTGCGCTACGCCGTCGAGGGCCCCATGCGCGTCGATCTCGGTCCCGGGATGCCCGACGAGTTGAACGTCGCGGCCTTCCAGTGGTGGTGGGAGGAGGAGCGGCGCGACAACAACCGTCGCAACCGTGGGATCGGCGGCTTCGGTCCGCGGACCAGCTCCGGGATGAGTCTGGGTGGTTCCAGCAGCACCATGGGACGTCGTCGGTACGTCGAGCAGAAGACCCCCGCCGCCGTCGTGAAGCTCCCGGTGACCGTCGACAACCGGGTCATCATCCGGCCGGAGTCGCTGTTCGGACGCGCCGGCATCACCCGCGGCGGCCACCAGTTCGAGTCGGCCGAGTTCAACCGGCGCTTCCGCGTCGAGGCGATGGAGCAGCACCTGGCCCTCGCCCTGATCGACGCGAACTTCCAGCAGTTGATGGTCGAGAACTTCCCGGATCAGACCGTCGAGATCTTCGGCAGCCTGCTGCTGGTCGCCGGCACACCGACCCACCGGGACGACTCGCTCACCGGCACCATCGGCCTGCTTCCGGCCGCGCGCCAGGACGCCCACCGCATCCTGCGGGCCGTCCCACCGGCCTACTGGCGAGCCGTCGGCGCGCTCAACCGGGGCCGCTGATGGGCGAGCTCATCCTGGTCCTCGTGGTCCTGTTCGTCCTGCCCGGTATCGCCGTGGTCCTGACCTACAACCGGTTCGTCGCGCAGGTCGCCAGCATCGACGCCACCTGGTCGGGCATCGACGTCGAGTTGCAGCGCCGCCATGACCTCGTGGACAACCTCGTGCGGACCGTGGAGGGCTACGCCGACCACGAACGCTCGACGCTGGACGCGGTGACCAACGCGCGCTCCCGGGCGGTCCAGGCGACCAGCAGCGAGGTGCCGGTGGAGGATCAGGCCCGCGCGGAGGATGCGTTGACGGAGGGTCTGTCGAGCCTGCTCGCCATCAGCGAGGACTTCCCCGACCTCAAGGCCGACCGTGCCTTCCGAGACCTGCAACGCCAACTGGTCGAGACCGAGGACCGCATCACCGCATCCCGGCGCCTGTACAACCTCGAGGTGGCCGCCTACGAGCGGCGCCGGCGCTCGTTCCCGTCGAACCTGGTCGCAGGACTGTTCAACTTCGCGCAACGGGAGCTGTTCGAGATCCAGGACGCCGGCGCGAAGCACGCGGCCCAGGTGAGCTGGTAGCCGCAGCGGGCACACGCACCGCGCAAACCGCGTTACGGGCGGTGGCTCACGCGCGCCATCTCGATGTGGTGGACGACCTCGGCGACACAGCGGTCGAGATCGTCGTTGACGACCACGACGTCGAAGGCATCCTGCTCAGCGATCTCCTCCCGGGCGACGGCCAGTCGACGCCGGACCGTCGCGTCGTCCTCCGTCCCGCGACCCCGCAGGCGCCGCTCCAGCTCCTCGAACGATGGTGGTACGAGGAAGACCAGCAGCGCTCCCGGCAGGCTGTCCTTGATCTGCACGGCACCCTGGACCTCGATGTCGAGGACCACCACGTTGCCCTGCGCCACCTCGGCGACGACCGGCGTCCGGGGGGTGCCGTAGAGGTTGCCCGCGTACTCGGCCCACTCCAGCAGATCGTGTCCGTCGATCATCTCCTGGAACGTCGCTCGGTCGACGAAGCGGTAGTCGACCCCGTCGATCTCCCCGGGGCGCGGCGCACGCGTGGTCACGGACACGGACAACGCGCTGTCGGGCAGCACCTCGCGGACGCCGCGGTGGACACATCCCTTGCCCACCCCCGACGGTCCCGCCACGACGACCACAAGGCCCGTGGCGTCCGTCACGACCCGGTGTCGAACGTCGCGAGCAGGGCCTCGCGCTGACGTGGCCCGAGCCCACGGAGGCGCCGGGACTGCGCGATCCCGAGCTCCTCCATCAACCGCCGCGCTTTGACGGGCCCGTAGGCGGGCATCGCACCGAGGACATCGATCACCTTCATCTTGGCGAGTGCGTCGACCGAGTCGGCCCGATCCAGGACATCCGCCAGGCTGACCTCACCGGCCTTGAGCATCTGCTTGAGCTCCGCGCGGATGCGCCTGGCCTGCGCGGCCTTGGCCAACGCGGCAGACCTCGCTTCGGGATCCAGTTCGGGGAGCGGCATCAAGATCCCATCGTCTGCACAGCTACGGTCACGCGCCACGCTAACCCTAGTCCGCGGGTCCACGGACGTGCCGGTCGGCCGGACTACCGTTGCCCGGCACCCGCCACCACCTCGCCGTCGTCGGACACCAGCCCCATGCTCAACCTCACCCCGATCGTGCTCGGCGTGGACCTCGATGGTGTCTGCGGCGACTACGAGGACGCGCTTCGCCGGTCGGTCGCCCGGCGGCTCGGCTGTGCGCCGTCGTCCCTCCCGCCGCAGACCGTGATGGATGCCTACGCGGAGTGGGGTCTGAGCTTCGAGCAGTTCCAGGCCGCGCACCGCGAGGCTGTGGTCGAGGATCGCATCTTCCGCACGATGGAGCCGTTGCCGGGCGTCTCCGAGGCATTGTGGACGCTGTCGGACGCTGGGATCTGGATCCGGATCATCACTGCCCGCCTGCTGTTCAACGGCATCCACGAGGCCAGTGCCGCGGACACGGCCTACTGGTTGGATGCCAACAACATCCCCTACCGCGACCTGTGCTTCATCAGCGACAAACCCGACGTCGGCGCGGACCTCTACGTCGATGACAGCCCCGAGAACGTGGTCGCCCTGCGGGAGGCCGGCCGGGCCACGATCGTGTTCGACCAGCCCTACAACCGTCACCTGTCGGGTCCCCGAGCCACCTCGTGGCAGGATGTCGTCACCCACATCCAGGCCGACCTGGATGCACGCGGACGCCACGTCCCCCTGCCGTTGGACGGACCATGACCCGCACGTCACACCCACCGGAGCTTGCCTGATGCTGCCCCGCACCCGGACGTTCATCGATTTCATGGTGCGCTGCGACGTGCTCACCTTCGGCGACTTCATCGCCAAGTCCGGACGGCCGACCCCCTACTTCGTCAACGCCGGGCGGTACCGGACCGGCGAGCAGCTGCGCGAGCTCGGTCGGTTCTACGCCGCAGCGATCGACGAGGCCTTCGGGGACGGTGTCGACGTGCTCTTCGGCCCTGCCTACAAGGGCATCCCGTTGGCGGTCACGACCGGGATCGCACTGGCCGAGCAGCACGGGCGCGACCTCGGCGTGTGCTTCGACCGCAAGGAGGCCAAGGACCACGGCGAAGGCGGCTCGCTGATCGGCCATCCCCTGGCCGACGGCGACCGTGTCGTCATCGTGGAGGACGTCACCACCGCCGGCACGTCGGTCCGTGAGACCGTTCCCCTGCTGCAGGCCGCTGCCAACGTCGAGGTGGTGGGGTTGGTCGTCGGCGTCGATCGTCGCGAACGAGGCACGCGCGAGGACGTCTCCGCCCTGGACGAGCTCGCGATCTCGCTCGGCCTGCGGACGGTCTCGCTGGCAACGATCGATGACATCGTCGAGCACCTCGCGCAGGCCACGGTCGACGGACGGCGCGTGCTCGGCGATGACGACCTCGCACGCATCGCCGCCTACCGGAACGCTTTCGGTGTCGCGCACGACTAGGCCCCTGCGCGCCGGTTACGTGTGGAAGGTTCGTCGTGGGGTTCAGTGAGGGTTCGCGTTTCGGGTTGACGGGTCTGTTGGCTCTGATCGCGACCTATGCGTTGGGTCGGCAGGCGTTCGG
>SLHP01000163.1 GCA_007136095.1 Nitriliruptoraceae bacterium | reverse complement strand
GGCGAGGGCGAGGGCGAGGGCGAGGCCGCCACCTCCGACCAGCAGGCCAGCGCGCCCGCCGCATCGGCGACCACGCCCCCGCCCGCCGTCCCGACCGCACCCACCGAACGCAAGCGCCCCGCCGCGTCGCCAACCCAGATCGACTTCGGCGGCCAACGCGAGGTGGTGGAGGATCTCTCCCGGGTCCGCAAGGCCATCGCCAACTCGATGATGGACTCCCTGCAGACCACGGCACAGCTGACCGCCGGGGTCGAGGTCGACCTCACCAACATCATGAACCTGCGGGCCGCCAAGAAGGATGCGTTCAAGTCCAAGGAGGGCGCGTCGCTCTCACCCCTGCCCCTCATCTCGCGCGCGGTGTGCATGGTGCTGCCTCGCCACCCGGTCATGAACTCCTCGATGGACATGGAGTCGGGCAAGGTCATCTACCACGGCTACATCAACCTCGGCATGGCGGTCGACACCGAACGCGGTCTGCTGGTCCCCAACATCAAGGACGCGCAGGACCTGAACGTCCCCGGCCTCGCACGCAAGATCGCGGACCTGGCCAGTCGGACCCGCAACAAGAAGATCCAGCCCGACGAGATCTCCGGCGGGACGTTCACGATCACCAATACCGGGTCGGTCGGCACCCTGTTCGACACGCCGATCCTCAACCCGCCCGAGGTCGCGATCCTCGCCACCTGCGCGGTGGAGAAGCGACCGATCGTGGTCTCCGACGCCTACGGCGACTCCATCGCCATCCGCTGGATGAGCTATCTGTGCCTGTCCTACGACCACCGCATGGTCGACGGTGCAGACGCGGCCCGCTTCCTCCAGGACCTCAAGTACATCCTCGAGACCCACGACTTCGCGGCCGAGCTCGGCGTGTGACCGCAACCCCTCGGTCGGCCATCTCCCCGCGCGACCTGCGCGAGGAGCGGGACCGGCCGTTGGCCGTCGCCCACCTCGGCACGGTGGGCTACCTCGACGCCTGGGACCTCCAGCGACGGCTGGTTGCACAGCGCCAGGCCGGCGCCGGTCGCGACGTGCTGCTGCTGTTGGAACATCCACCGGTCTACACGCTCGGCAAGCGCACCGACCGGACACACCTGCTGTTCGATGCGGGCCAGCGAGCCGCCCACGGGATCGAGCTCGTCGAGGTCGACCGCGGCGGCGACATCACCTACCACGGGCCAGGCCAACTGGTCGGCTACCCGGTGCTGAAGCTGTCCTCGATCCGTGGCGTCGTCGACTATGTACGCACGCTCGAGGGCCTGCTGATCGAGGCACTCGCGGACCTGGGCGTCGATGCCTCGCGGTCGGACGGGTACACCGGGGTCTGGGTCGGCAACCAGAAGATCGCCGCGATCGGGGTCCGCGTCGCCAGCGGGGGTGTCACGTCGCACGGCTTCGCGCTGAACGTCGATCCCGACCTGTCCCACTTCGCCGGCATCGTGCCCTGCGGCATCGCGGATCGCGGGGTGTGCTCGCTGGCGAGCCTCGGCGTCGGCGCGTCTATGCAGGACACGATCGGGGCGATCGAGCGGGCGGGGGCGGCATCGTTCGGCGCTACCCTCGAGGCCATCGACGCCGCCGACCTCGATCCTGCCACCGCAACGCACTCGAACCAGATCGAGCGGGAGGCGGCGACCCACGACGACCCGTCACCACACCGATGGAGCCACACGTGAGCGACACCCGGCCGGTCATCCCCGAAGGAGCACGGACCCTGGCGGTGCTCTCCAAGGACCGTGTGCAACGGGCCGGGGTGGTGCGCAAGACCGTCGACACGTCACTGGCCGAGGGCCGCAAGCCCGACTGGTTGAAGGTCAAGGCCAGCTTCGGTGACAACTTCAAGGATGTCACCAAGCTCATGGAGGGTCTGGAGCTCAACACGGTCTGCGCCCAGGCGGCCTGCCCCAACATCTACGAGTGCTGGGAGATGCGCGAGGCGACCTTCCTGATCGGTGGCGAGGACTGCACCCGCCGCTGTGGGTTCTGCCAGATCAAGACGGGCAAGCCGGCCGCCTACGACACCGACGAGCCGCGGCGCGTCGCGGAAGCCGTCGAACACCTGGGTCTGCGCTTCGCCGTCGTGACGATGGTCGCCCGCGACGACCTCGACGATCAGGGCGCCTGGCTGGTCGCAGAGACGATCCGCCAGATCCGTGCGCGCACCCCCGAGGTCGGTGTCGAGGTGCTCCCGAGCGACTTCGGCTACGGCCACGACACGACGCAAGGGTCCACGGCGCTGGACCAGGTCGTCGAGGCGGAACCGGACGTGTTCGCCTTCAACCTCGAGACCACCCGCCGACTGTTCCCCACGATCCGCCCGTCCTTCGACTACGACCGCGGCCTCGAGTTCCTGGCGCTGGCCCGTGAGCGCTTCCCGGCGACCACCGCGGTGAAGTCCAACCTCATCGCCGGGATGGGCGAGACCGACGACGAGATCCTCCACTGCATGCGCGACCTCAAGGCCGCCGGGGTCAACACGCTGACGATCGGGCAGTACCTCCAGCCGTCCGCCCAGCACCTGCACCTCGACCGTTACGTCACGCCCGAGACCTTCGACCACTTCCGCCACTACGGCGAGGTGGAGCTCGGCTTCGACCACGTCGAGTCCGGTCCGATGGTGCGCTCCAGCTATCACGCCGGCCAGCAGGCGATGGACGCCAAAGCGTGGGAACCCTCACCCGGGCAACCCGGCGGGGGCCCCTGCTAGCGCTGGACCCGGTCGGGCTGCGTGGGATCGGCGGTCAGTCGCCGTCCTCGAGACTCTCGGCGAGCTCGTCCTCCACCTCCGCAAAGTCCACAGGCGGCGGAGAGGTGTCGCCGCGCCGGGCCGCGGTTCGCGCCCGCTCGACCATGGCGGCGTCGGCCACCGGGTGATCGAAGGCAGGCGCCTGTTCGCCGCCGAGCGAGACCGGCTGCTCGGTCCGCAGCCACACGGTGCGCTGCGGGAAGGGGATCTCCACCGCGGCGGCATCGAACGCGTTCTTGATGCGACGGCGCAGTTCCCGAGCGATCGCGTACTGCTTGCCGGGCTGGGTCTTGATGACCAGCCGGATGTCCACGCTGTCCGTGCCGAGGTTCTCCACGCCCCAGATCTCGGGCTCGTCGAGGAAGATCTCCTGGTAGTCGTCCTCGCTGGCCATGTCCACCGCGATCGTGAGGATCAGTTCGCTAGCCGCGTCGATGTCGGTGCCGTAGGCGACGCCGATGTCGAGGAGCGCCCTCGCCCACTCCTGACTCATGTTGCCGACCCGCATGATCTGTCCGTTGGGCACGTGCCAGAGCGTGCCGGATATGTCCCTGACCCGGGTCGTGCGCAACGAGACCCCCTCGACCACGCCTGAGGCATCGCCGACATCGACGATGTCACCGACCCCGTACTGGTCCTCAGCGAGCATGAAGATGCCCGCAAGGAAGTCACTGACCAACCCCTGGGCACCGAACCCGATGGCGACACCGAAGATCCCCGCCCCGGCCAGCAGCGGCGTGAGGCTGATCCCGAAGGCGGTCGACAGCAGGATGAGCACGGCCATCGTCCAGATGAGCACGCCGAGCACGCTGCTAGCCAGCGCACCCAGCGCCTCGGCCCGCTGGGCCCGTCGGACGGAGACCGGAGCATGCGTCCGGCCAGACTCGCCCAGGCCCCGTCGACGGCCGAGAGACGGGGATTTCGGATAGGCCGCGGCCGCGACGGCCCGACGTATCAGTCGCTTGACCAGGAGCAACACCACGGCCGTCAGCACGAAGATCAGGACCACCTGGGCGATCACATCGATGCTGCCGGCGATCAGGGTCACCAGGGGCCCGTCCCCGAACTGCCTCTCGATGAACTCGGTCACCGGTCGGGCAGGTTCAACGATCTCGATGGTCGGTTCCTCGG
>SLHP01000179.1 GCA_007136095.1 Nitriliruptoraceae bacterium | reverse complement strand
TCGGATCGCCGACCACCTCGCCGTCGTCGGACACGGTGGCGTCGCTGGCCAGCACCAGCCCGTAGGCCAGCCGCGTGAGGTCGGGGACCGGCACGCCGGCGACCGAGCGGATGCTGCCGGACTTGCGGTAGCCCTCTCCCTCGACGGTGAACCAGTTCCCGGTCGCGTACAGGGTCGAGACCATCATCTCGTTGAGGGTCAGCGTGCCGGTCTTGTCGCTGTTGATGGCGCTGGTCGCGCCGAGGGTCTCCACATCGGTGAGGTTCTTGACCACCGCTTTGGCGTCGGCGAGCTGCTTCGCACCGCGGGCGAGCATCGCGGCCACGAAGGTCGGCAGCCCGGTCGGGATCGCTGAGACCGCCATCGCGATACCCAGCAGCAGCACGTCGGAGGGCTCGAGACCCCGGGCGATGCCGGCGACCACGATCAACGCGACCGCCGCCCATGCGACCACGCCGAGCAGGCGGGTCAGACCGTCGAGCTCCTGCTGGAGGGGCGAACGGGTGCGGCTGACCGAGGTCAGCATGGTTGCGATCTGCCCCATCTGGGTCCGCATACCGGTGGCGGTCACGACCACCAGGGCCGTCCCGCGGGTCACCGAGGTGTTCTGGAACAGCAGGTTGGTCTGATCACCGAGGCCGACATCGGGGGAGTCGAGCACCCCGGCGTCCTTGGCCACCGGCACGCTCTCGCCGGTCAGCGCCGCCTCCTGTACCTCCAGGGTCGCCGAGCGCACGATGCGTCCGTCGGCGGGGACGACGTCACCGCCCTCGACTTGGACGAGATCGCCGGGTACCAACTCGGTCGCCGGCAGCATCGTCACCTCGCCATCACGCACCACGCGGGCGCGGGGTACCTGCATCCGCGACAACGCATCGACGCTGGCCCGAGCCTTGAGTTCCTGCCGTGCGCCGATGACCACGTTGAGCACGACCAGTGCGGCCACCACCAGCCCGGTCGCGACCTGATCGATCACCAGTCCCACGATGGCGACCGCGACAAGCATCAGGTTCATCGGATCGCGCAACTGCAGCAGCGCGACCGCGACCAGCGACGGCGGCTGCTCGCCGGTGATCTCGTTGGGGCCGTAGCGAGCGAGTCGGTCGGCCGCGGCCGCCGCACTCAACCCGTTGGCGACGTCCGAGCCCAATTCGGCCGCCACCTCGGCGGCCTCACGGGCATGGGGAGCGGCGACGGTCGGCTCAGGACCTTCGGCGGTCCTCGGTTGCTGGCTCATCGTCCGTCTCCTCCGGAGGGCTTTCCACGCCCGCGGGTCCGTCCGCGTGCGCAGAAGGTAGACGGTCGCCGGTTCCCAATCCCAGTATGGCCGGCACCTGCCGCGATCCCCCTCGAGACTGGTTGGTTCGGCGATCCGTCCGGGATGCTGGACGGATCGCGGTACCAACTTGCTGCACGGACGTGCTCGCGTGTGGGCGAACGGAGGCGGGTATGGGAGCGCCCACCCATGCGAACGACCACCGACAAGGCTGGCCGTGTCGTGGTCCCGCAACCACTGTGCGAGCAGTGGCAGGTCGGTCCCGGCCAGGAGATGGAGATCCGTTCGCCGCAAGATGCTGCGTCATCATGCACCATATCTCTCTCTGCATACGCGGATATGTATCGAGGGATACGAACCTTCGTCCTCTTCGATGACGAGTTGGCGGCTGAAGCCCGCGAGCTGGGGATCAATGTGTCCGAGGCAGCGAGGGCAGGGATCCATCAGGCAATCCGCGGCCGTCGCGCAGAGCGAGATCGTGCGGCCTCTCTTGCCCACCCGGAGACCGAGGATGCCAACTGGGACGGGGTCGAGTCCTGGGGCGAGGCGTGAAGCAAGCAGAGGTCCGGCTCGCGCAGGTAGGCGGCAAGCTACGCCCGGTCGTGGTCGTGACGCGCGATGAGGTGCTCGACGTTCGTGCCAACGTCACCGTCGCCGAAACCGCCAGCACGGTACGCGGGCGTGTCGTCGAGGTGCCCATCGATCCTGACAGCGGGACCGATCAGGCGTCGGTGGTCACCTGCGACGGGCTGCACACCGTGTCCCAGCGGGGCCTGACGACAGGAGGACGAGGAACACCTTCTCGACTCGCTGCTCATGAACCCGTATCGGGGACGAGTGCTCCCGGGGGCCACAACCAGAGCGACAACTGGCCGGACGTGGCACCCGTCGACACGGGGATGAACAACGCGATCTCGTCCCGTCACCTCGATGCTCGATCTTGGGCATCTCGGTGCCCTGGGTGCGGTACCCGGGTGGCCTGGCCAGGACGTCTACCCGGCGCAACCGATGGTGGGACAGATGCGTGCGGTCCTCGACCGCTACGCCTCCGGTGGCGGCCGCTTCGAGGAGGTCGTGCTCGAGGGCATCGGCCACAGTCCGCACCTCGAAGCGCCCGAGCGGTTCCTCGAGCTGCTGATGGAGGCGGTGCGCACCAACGCTGCACCGCCGCTGACGGAAGGGAGGCACGCGGCTGCCGGATCGACTAGAACGGGATGCACGCGTCCGAGCACCCTCCCATGGGTTCGGCGAAGGGATCGGCCGACCCGCCAGAGGGTCGCAGGCGCCTGGACCATCCGAGATGACCACATCGGAAGGACAGCCCAATGGCCGACATCGACCCCCCTGCCACCGAAAACCCTCAACGCGGTGCTGAAGCCCTGGAGCAGCTGGCCGGTTCCGCTCGCGGCTGGCATCGCATCCAGCTCGCCGTCCTCGGTTTCATCGGCTTCTGCGGGGTCTTCTGGGACGGCGCTGGTTCCGAGACACCGGCTGGTGTGAGGTGGACGGCTGCGGCACTGGTCGCGACCGCCTTCGTGCTCGCCAACCTCGCGATCTTCATGGTGGGACGGGTGGCCCACCCGTTCCACGATCCGACCGACCCGGCGCGAGCGGCCAGCGACACGGAGATCGACAGCCGCGCGTACCGCCTGCGTACCGGCGTCCGGCTCACCTACCTCGCCCTGGCCCTGTTGGTCGCCGCAACGCTGTCCTCCTGGTTACCCACGTCACCTGAGGGCGACGCCGTGGCGGCACCGGACAACGGTGCGGTGCACCTGGAGAACGCAGCTGGGGTCACGTGGTGCGGGCAGGTCGTCGAGGCCCGGCACGGAGAGATCCTCCTCCACGCCGCGGACGACGTCATCCCGATCCCGTTCGACGGTGCGATGCTCGTCTCCCCGCGAGGAGGCTGCTGACCGGGTCCCCGGTGCCGATGCCTGTGCGAAGGCCCGACCAGAAGAACGGTCACCATCAACCTGAGGTAGAGACAATGGTGGTCCCGGTCGGGACCACGTCGTACAGCTCGATCACATCGTCGGTGTGCATCCGGACGCAGCCCCGGCTGGCGGCCTGGCCGATCGATGCGGGCTCGTTGGTCCCGTGGAAACGGATGAGCGTGTCGCGGCCATCGCGGTTCCAGTTCAGCGCCCGCGGCCCCATCGGGTTGTCGGGGCCTGGTCCGACGACCTCCGGCAGATCCGCACCCCAGCCATCCGGCGCCGGGTTGGTCCACGTCGGATCGATCCGCTTGGCACCCACGGTGAACACCCCGGTCGGGGTCGGGTTGCTGGGTTGGCCGACCGCCACCGGCCACGCACGGACCACCTCACCGTCCCGGTAGAGCTGGAGTTCCCGGCGATCGAGGTGCAGCAGGAGCACGTGCTCGTCGTCACCGGTCGTGACAGCGGGCTGGCGGGTGGTCGTGTCCAGTTGGACCCGGTCGGAGCCACCGCGGATCGCCTCGATGATCTGCTCGCGCGCCGCGGCCGTGTCCAGGCTGCGCCCGGAGCGGTCCTGGATGATGTCCAACTGCCCGGAGGACCAGTCGAGTTGCGCGTCGCGGGCGGTGCGCTCGACCTCGTCGGTGAGCTCGATCTTCTCGCCGGTCCACCCGAGCGTCGCATCGCGCGGTTCGTGGTCGATGTCCTCAGCGATGGAGGTGACGAGCCGGTCCAGTTCGTCCCGGTCGATGCCGGTGGCGACATCCACCTCGAGTTCGGCGACGTCGCCCAGCAGCCGCAACCTCGCCAGATCGAGCAGCCCGGCCTCCTCCGTGGCGGCGAAGGCCCGGTCAGGGTCAGGGGTCCTTGCTGACGCGCAGGCTGCGGACCATCTCCCCGAGCAGTGCTCGTCGCTCGTTCAGGACCGTCTCGGCCTCGTCCTGCACCGTCAGCACCAGCGTCTCGTCCTCGAGGTCGTGATCCTCGACGAGCAACAGCACCGAGGATGCGAGCGGCAGGACCGTGTCTGGTTCGATCTCGGGCGGCTCGACGTGGTCCACGCGGCAGGGAGCCGTCAGCTCGCCGTCGTTGACGTGCCAGGCGGTGGGGTGGTCGATCCGGTAGCCATCCTGCGGGTTCTCGCAGGTCGCCCCGAGCTCGAGTTGTGCCCCGAGGCTCGCCGCATCGGTGCCGTCGTCCGCAGCGTCCGGATCATCGTTCGTGTCGTCGGCCGATGGGTCCTCGGTCCCTTCCTCGCCGGACGCCGGATCCTCGATCGGTTCGTCGACGGGTCCGCCACAGCCGGCCAGCAGGAGTCCGAGACCTGTCAGGGTCGCGATCAGTAGCGTGCGCATCGTCCCTCCTCACGGTCGCGAGCTGCGGACAGGTCGTGTCCGCGCTCCTTACCCGTGGTGTCGAGGTACGGCACTGAGGTTCGCAGCGTTCACTCAGCGCACGGGTGGTCAGACCCGGCCGAAACGCTCCGCCTCGACACTGAAGCTCTGGATCATCTCGGTGGAGATGGACGGCTGCGTCCGTTCCAGGGCGCCAAGGAGATCCGCGGGGGTGACGACGCCGTTCCCACCGTTGGACCTGGCCCGATCGAACGCGGCTGCCGCTGCCCGCTGGGCGGCGAGATCGACATCCCCCGGTGTGAACCCCTTGGTCCGACCGGCGATGTCCGCGGGGTCGACGTCGTCCGAGGTGGCGATGGGCAGGAGCGCCTGCTTCCAGAGTGCCTGCAACGCCTCGCCGTCGGGCGGACCGATCCCGATGAGCAGGTCGAAGCGACCCGGACGCAGCACCGCCGGATCGACCGTGCCGACGAAGTTGGTCGCGCACACCAGCAGGCGGCCGGGATGACGGCGGAACTCCGGGATGGACTTGAGCAACTCGTTGACGACACCCGCGGTCGCTGGATGGCCGTCCCGGCTGGGAGCGAGCTCCTCGAACTCGTCGATGAACACCACGACGTGCTCCAGACGCCCGAGGTCCTCGAACGCCTCACGGACCTCGTTCGCGAGGGTCCCTTCGCCACTGGCGAGCTTCGAGGGCAGCAGTTCGACGAATGGCCAGTTCAACCGACTGGCGATGGCGCGCGCGAAGGTGGTCTTGCCCGTACCGGGCGGACCGAACAGGATGACGGTGGACGGTGCCCGCATCCCGACCCGAAGCGCCAGCTCCGGTTCAGCAAGTGGTGCGACGATCCGGGACTCGATGAGCGTCTTCTCCCGCTCCATCCCGGCGACCTCGTCCCACAGGCCGGCGGAGCACATCTCGCCGCCCCAGCTCTTGACGATGTGGACCTCTTCGGGCTCCAGCGACTGCCGCTTCTCGTAACGAACCAGTCCCTCGGCGGGCTCGAAACCTGCGGATTCAAGCGCGGCTCGACCCTGGTGGCTCGGTCCGACCAGTGCCCTGATGCGTCGGACGCCGTGCTGGGACAACGTCGTCTCGAGGTGGCTGAGCAGCGAGACCCCGATGCCCTGCCCGTGCCACCGGGGCGAGACTGCGAAGGCTGTGATCTCGGCGCTGGAACCATCGATGCGTGCGAGCGCGGTGCCGATGATCTCGTCGTCGATCAGTGCCGTCGCGCCGAGCGCTCCGTGCTGGATGTCGGCGATGATGTTGGCGAGGTCCAGGGGTTCGCTCTGGGCAGCGATGGCCGCCTCTTCGAGGACCCGAAGTGCCCCGCTGAGGTCATCCGCCGCGGAGTCGCGCAGGAGTGGCTGCATGGGTGGTCCCTCTCGTGCGTAGCACCAGATCGACCTGGTCGACGCTCTCTCGGTGGAAACTGGCGTCTTTCGGCGGTTCGGACCAGGTGCTTGAACGGACCGTCTCGCGTGGAGGTGTGTGCGGGCGATGTCGCGGGGTACCGGCCTGCCCGCATCGAAGGCGCACACCTCGCTACGGTTCTGGTGCAGAACCTCGATGTCGCCTCCTGAGGCGACGTGATCTGGCGGTGTCGGGTTGACACCGAACGATCGAATGGGAGAGAAGCATGAGACGCATCCTCGTCGGTGTTGACGGATCTGCTCACTCTGCGACCGCTCTACGGTGGGCGCTGGATGAAGCGCGGCTGACGCCAGGCGGCACCGTGACGGTCGTGCACGCGTACCGCCCACCCGAGGCCCGCAGCTACTCGGCCTACTCGGACGCCTTCATGGATCCTGCCTCGAGACGACGGCGGACCGATGAGGATCAGACGCGCCGCGAAGAGGACGAACTGCACGTCCGGCAGGCAGCAGAGCGGGTCCTGGAGCGAATGGTCGGCGAGGTCAAGACGGAGGAAGATCGGGACGAGATCAAGTTGGTCACCGTGGCCCAGGATCCGGCGAAAGCGCTCGTTGAGATGAGCCGTCACGCGGATCTGCTGGTCGTCGGCAGCCGCGGCCGGGGCGGGTTCGCCGGACTGTTGCTCGGTTCGGTGTCGCAGCAGTGTGTCCGGCACGCCCGCTGTGCCGTGCTGGTCGTGCGGTGAGCGGCACTGCGGCGACCCGCTATGACGCCATCGTCGTCGGTGGAGGGCACAACGGTCTGGTCAACGGCGCGTACCTGGCCAAGGCGGGTCTGCGCACCCTGATCCTGGAACGCCGCCACCTGGTCGGTGGTGCGGCCATCACGGAGGAACTGCATCCGGGGTTCCAGTTCACCACCTTCTCCTACGCGTTGAGCCTGGTCCGTCCGGACATCGTGCGGGACCTGGATCTGGTCGCCCACGGCTACCAACCGCTGACGCTGCCGACCACGTTCGCGCCCATGGAGAACGGCGACCACCTCCTGCTCGGTCCTGACCGGGAGGCCACGATCCGCGAACTGAAGCGCCACTCGCCGCGCGATGCAGCGGCGATGGACCGCTACGAACACGACCTCGACAACGTCGCGCAGGCCGTGCGGCCGCTGTTCGATGCCGTGCCTCCGAACCTCTTCAGCGACGACCCGGAGGACCTGCTCGAGCTGGCACGGTTGGCCGGGCACCTGCGTGGGTTGGAACCCAAGGTGCTGCATGACCTCGTCCGCCTGTTGACGGGCAGTGCGGCCGACTTCCTGGACGACTACTTCGAGTCCGACATCATCAAGGGGTTGCTGGCGTCCTCAGGCATCATCGGGAGCAAGGTGGGGCCGCTGTCGCAGGGCTCCGGACTGGTCCTGCTCTTCCACAACCTCGGGGAACACGACGGCAAGGTGGGGGCGTGGGCGTTCCACAAGGGCGGCAACGGCAGTTTCACGCAGGTCCTGGCCCGTGCCGCGGAGGCGCTGGGCGCAGAGATCGTGCTCGACGCGGCGGTCGACCACGTGACCGTCGAGGGCGGACGTACGACCGGGGTGGTGCTCGAGAGCGGCGTCGAACTCTCCGCCGACATCGTGGTCAGTGCCCTCGACCCGCGCCGGACCTTCACCCAGCTGGTCGATCCGGCCGCGCTGCCCGATGACCTGGTCGAGGACATCCGCCGACTGCGGTTCCAGGGCACCTCGGCGAAGGTCAACTTCGCGTTGGACGGGCTCCCGGTGGCCCCGTCTCTGGATCGTGGAGACGCTGCGTATCGGGGGTTCATCAACGTCGGGCCCAGCATGGAGTACCTCGAGCGGGCCTTCGACGAGGCGAAGTACGGTTGGTACAGCCGGCGGCCCTACATCGATGCGATGATCCAGTCCGTCATCGATCCGGACATGGCGCCGCCCGGCAAGCACGTGATGTCCTGCTTCGTGCAGTACGCGCCGTACGACCTCCGGGGAAGCGACTGGGACGCCGAACGGGAAGGTTTCGGTGACACGGTCCAGAGCACCCTGGAGTCGTTCTTCCCGGGCTTCGGCGATCTCGTGCTGCACCGCGAGGTCGTGACCCCGCTGGACATCGAACGCGTCGTCGGGCTGACCGAAGGCAACATCTTCGCCGGGGAGTTCCTCGCGCCGCAGATGTACTTCTTCCGTCCGGCTCCGGGCTGGAACCAGTACCGGACCCCGATCCACGGCTACTACCAGTGCGGGTCGGGCACCCACCCCGGTGGGTGCGTCACCGGCGGTCCCGGCAGGCTTGCGAGCCAACAGATCCTGGCCGATCGAGGACCATCCTTCCCGGATCCGTGATCGTCGGCCCCAAGCCGCGGACGGCCGATCTCGCAGAGTAGGGTCCGGACGGTTGGGAGAACCGGACGGCAGGGAGCGTATGTCGGGGCGACGGCGAGAAGCAGCGGCGGCCGAAGGGCCGGAGCCACAACTCGGCGGGGGGCCGGAACCCGACCGGGTCGGGAGACGGGCGCGGTTCGCCCGCTGGTTCGGTCCGGTGGCCGCTGTGCTGACCTACGTACTGGTACCCGTCGGCGAGGACGCCCTGACCGAGGGAGGGCGGGCGACCGCGGCGGTCGGGGTGCTGATGGCCGTCTGGTGGGTGGGCGAGACCCTGCCACTGGCCGTCACCTCGTTGCTCCCCATCGTGCTCCTTCCGCTGACGGGAGCGCTCGGGCTGGCTGACACGACGACCGCCTACGGCAACCCGCTGGTCTTCTTGTTCCTCGGTGGCTTCGTCCTGGCCCTGGCGATGCAGCGGTGGGGGCTGCACCGCAGGATCGCCCTCTTGACGATCCGGGCGGTTGGAACCCAACCTCGGCGCATGATCGGTGGCTTCATGTTGGCCACCGCCGGGCTGTCGATGTGGGTCAGCAACACGGCGACGACGGTCATGATGCTGCCGATCGGTATCTCCGTACTCGCCCTGGTCGCGACCCGGCTCGGCGAGGGAGATGATCCGGCCACGACAGCCGCCGCCGAGGCACCCGCCGACCCGGCGCCAGACCTCGAACCCGGGCGTCCCGTCTCGGAGACCTCACCGACCCCCAAACTCGCCGTTGGACTCATGCTGGGTATCGCCTATTCGGCCAGCATCGGCTCGCTGGCGACGCTGATCGGTACCCCGCCGAACACCTTCCTGGCCGGCTTCCTGGCACAGACCTACGACATCGATCTTGGATTCGCACGCTGGATGATGATGGCGTTGCCGCTGTCGATGGTGTTCCTGGTCATCGCCTGGCTCATCATCACGAGATGGCTGTACCCGCCCGAGATCGAGGAGATCCCCGGGGGGGCTGAGCTGATCAGCGACGAACTGGCCGAACTCGGCCCCCTCGGCACGGGCGAGCGCAATGTGCTGGTCGTCTTCGTGACGATGGCGACGCTGTGGATCTTCCGCTCGCCCCTGCAGGAACTGTTGGAGGGGACCCCGCTGGCGGCCATCGACGATGCGATCATCGCCATCGGTGGGGCCATCGTGCTGTTCGCGCTCCCGGTCGACGCCAGGCAGGGAGTGTTCACGATGGACTGGGAGACGGCCAAGCAGCTTCCCTGGGGCGTCCTCCTGCTCTTCGGTGGTGGGCTCGCACTGGCGGCGGCGGTCTCCGGCAACGAGGTGGACATCTACGTCGGCTCGATCCTCGCCACCCTCAGCTCGGTTCCGCTGTTGCTGATCATCGCCATCGTCGCAGTCACGGTGTTGCTCCTCACGGAACTGACCAGCAATACCGCGACAACCGCGGCCCTGGTGCCCGTTGTCGCCGGTGCTGCGGTCGTCCTCGACCTCGATCCGATGGTGCTCGCCATCCCTGCCGCGCTGGCAGCCAGTTGTGCGTTCGCCCTGCCTGTGGCCACCCCGCCGAACGCCATCGTGTTCGGGTCCGGTCACGTGACGATCCCGCAGATGGTTCGCACCGGTATCGTGCTGAACGTGATCGGATCGATGCTGATCGTGATCACAGCCGTCACCCTGGTCCCTCTGGTCTTCGGCGTCTGAGGGCCACGACACCTGGGCCGCTTCCGGACCGCGCGGTAGGGATGCACTGTGGAGGCTGCAGATGCCGGGCGCACGTTGGTGCTTGTCGACGCCGCGAACGTGATGGGTTCACGGCCCGACGGTTGGTGGCGCGATCGCGTCGCGGCCGTGAACCGGTTGCTCGACGAGCTCCAGGCATGGGCGATCGGGCATCCGGGTGATGTGGTCGTCATCGTTGAACCCGTGCGGACCACGAGCCACCTCGAGGTCGAGGTGGTGACCGCAGACCGGGAACTGCGCCGCCGTGTCGTTGCGCTGGGTGCGCAGGTGACCGGGCCGCGGTCGCTCTTCGACCGGCTATGACCGTGGTCTCCGGACGGCCCTTCGTCGGCCTGTTGCTCGCATGCCACCTCGGCCCGACGATCGTGGTCACCGTGGTGTCGTCGCTGTTGGCCTGGGCGACATCTCGGGACGTGGCGATCACGGCGCTGGTGGCAGGTGCGGTCCTGGCGGGACAGCTGTCGATCGGCTGGTCGAACGACGCCAACGACGCTGCCGTCGATCGTCGGGCTGGTCGCGACGACAAGCCGATCGTGTCGGGCGAGGTCACGCGTTCCACCGTGTGGGTCGCGGCCGTCGTGGCGCTGACCGTGGCCACGGTGCTGTCGTTCGCGGCAGCCGGCCTGCTCGGTGGCGCGGCCCATGTGGTCGCGGTGCTGTCCGCCTGGGTCTACAACCTCCGCCTCTCTCGGACCGCATGGTCCTTCCTGCCGTACATGGTCTCGTTCGGGTTGCTGCCGGTCTTCATCGTGGCCGCTGCACCGGGCCGCACCCGGCCGGCTGCCTGGGCGGTTGCCGCCTTCGTCCTGGTGGCGGCCGGTGCGCACCTGGCCAATGGGCTCAAGGATGCGGACAGTGATCGGGCGGTCGGGCTGGGCGGCACCGTCCAACACCTGGGCGAGCGGGCGGCGCGTCGTTGGGCGGGTGCGGCCTTCACCGCGGCGACGGTCGCCATCGGCGTGGGGGCTCGGGGTGCGGCTCTGCCACTGGCCGTCGGATCGCCCACCCTGGCCTTCGTCACGCTCGTCGTACCCCTGTGGGCCGCACCGACGGCCTGGAGGTTCCGCATCGTGCTGGTGGCCGCGCTGCTCATCGTCATCGTGTTGGTGGTGGCCACGTTGACCGGTCAGGTGACCATCGTCGCCGCATCGGTGCCGCGCTGAGCTGCGCAGCCGCTCGGTAGGATCGCGAGACCGCCCTGACGAGCGGATCGAGGGACATGAGTGACCCTGGCGAGTCCTCAGAGGCCAACGCCGTCGAGGGAGACAACGGCCACGGGGGGAGGAGCCGCTGGGTCGTCGGCCTCCTCGCCGTCGTTGCGGTCTACGCCGTTGGTGTGGTCGTTCTGGATGTCGAGGAAGCGCTTGGCGCCTTTTGGGGTGCCTCGCTCGCTCCCCTGACCGGTGCGCTGTTGATGCAGGTCCTGGCGGTGGTGTTCTGGTCCAGGGTCTACATTTCGAGCGCCCACGCGACCGGACGCCGCGTCGGCCTGCGGGACGGGCTCCGGGTCACGATGCCGGCCTTCACCTTGAGCCACACGCTGCCCGGTGGCGGATGGGCCGGCAACGCGTTGGTGGTCCAGCGTCTGACGATGCTCGGGATGGATGGTCCGGTGGCGCTGGCGGCCGTGGCTCTGGCCAGTTCCATCTCGATGACCGTGGTCGCGGCCCTCGGGGTGACGGGGATCGCCGCCGCCTTCATCGCCGGCGACCTGCCGAGATCGGCCCTCCTGATCGCCCTGCCGGTGCTCGTCGTCCTGGTGCTGGTGGTCGTCACGGTGGTCGCCGTGCTGCGCTCCCCGACCGGCGGTGATCGCGTGGTCCGCGCCATCGGACGGGTGCATCCCCGGCTGCGTCGGCGGGTGGACGACTGGCGCGATTCGCTGCGCCACGTCACGCACGATCCTCCATCCAACCGCCGACTGCTGGCGATCGCCCGCTGGGCACTGCTGAAGTGGACCGCGGACATCGCCTCCCTGGCCCTGATCTTCTTCAGCGTCGACCAGGTGCCACGCGTGAGCGCTCTGCTGCTCGGGTTCGGAGCCACACAACTCGCCACCGCGATCCCGATCACACCGGGAGGAGCCGGCTTCGTCGAGGGCGGGATGGTCGGGGCGTTCGTCGTGCTGGGCTACTCCGGATCGACGTCAGCATCGATCGTGGTGCTCTACCGGGTCCTGGAGACGTGGTTGCCGGCGCTGGCAGGCGTCCCCCTGTTGCTTCGCGGGCCGGCGGCCGATGACGGGCACGCGCACTGAGGCGGAACGCCACCGCACATCCGACGAGCAGCTGGTAAGCCCGGTCCCATCGGGGCCGTTCATCAGCAGGACCCGGTCCTTGGTCCCTGGTCAGGGGGCCACGGGCCTGGGAGGGTCGTGGTGTCCGGCTCGCGTCGAAGTCCGGATCGCGTCGAACAGGAGCAGGTGCCATGCCTCGGATCATCGTCGGTGTCGACGGCTCGGAGCCCTCCGAGAACGCCCTGCGCTGGGCGCTCGAGGAAGCCAGGATCCGGCAGGCAGAACAGGTCGCGGTCGTGCACACCTACAGCCTGCCGGAGATCCACAACTATGCCACACACACGGATGCGTTCCTCGATGTCGGGGCGATGCAGCGGCGCACGGAGCTCGACCAGGCCCGTCGCGATGAGGACGAACTGCATGCGCGCCTGGCTGCCGAGCGACGCCTCGAGAAGCTCTACGAGGCCGCGCGCACCGGGCCGATCGATGCCGAGGTCGAGCTCCTGGCCCTGCCGGGCGAAGCGGCGGAGGCCCTGATCGACATGAGCAGCCACGCCGACCTGTTGGTTGTCGGCAGTCGCGGTCGAGGCGGGTTCAAGGGGCTGCTCCTCGGGTCGGTGTCGCAGCAGTGCCTGCAGCACGCGCGCTGCCCCGTGGTCATCGTACGGTGACGGTTCCGCACGGGCGTCCGGGGACGGGCGCTCGAGGCTCGTGACCGACGACCGCGAAGGACCCATGTGCTGACGATCGCCCTGCCGGACCTCGAGGTTCCTGCTCTGGGGTTCGGGACCTACGGATTGCCCCATGACGCTGTGGAGGCGACCGTCCGCCACGCCATCGAGGTCGGGTACCGGCATATCGACACGGCGCAGATGTACCGCAACGAGGCGGCTGTCGGCCGGGGCATCGCGACGAGCGGGATCGACCGGGACGAGGTGTTCGTCACCACGAAGGTCTGGCGCGACCATGCGGCGCGAGACGATGTCCACCGCACCGCCCGGGAGAGCCTCGACCGCCTGGGTGTGGGCCGCATCGACCTGCTGCTGTTGCACTGGCCGGCTGATGACCTCGTCCCGATGGAGGAGACGCTGACCGCGCTGACCGAGGTGCGGGAAGCCGGGATCACGGCCCACATCGGGGTGTCGAACTTCCCGGCACCGATGCTCGACCGCGCCTTCGACGTGGCGCCCATCGTGACCGACCAGGTCGAGCACCACCCCTACCTCGCCGTCGATGCGATCCGGCAGGTCCTGGCGGAGCGGGGCGGGTTCCTCACCGCCTACTCGCCGATCGCCAAGGGAAGGGTCGCGGACGACCCCGTCCTGCAGGAGATCGGGAAGCAGCACGACGCGACGCCGGCCCAGGTCGCCCTGGCCTACCTGCTCCAGAGGCCCGACACGGCCGTCATCCCCCGCTCCTCCGATCCGGACCGGATCGCCGCCAACTTCGCTGCCGGGGACGTGCGTCTGTCTGACGACGACCTCAGGCGCATCGATGGCCTGGCCCGTGGCCAGCGACTGATCGACCCCGGGTTCGCCCCACCGTGGGACCCACCGGAGCAACGTGCCTGACGCTCGTTGCGGATGTGCGTCGCTGGGTGACGCAGATCGGCGCACGGGGGCGTTCTGGGCGGTGGTGCGGGTGGATGTGCGTCGGTGGGCGACGCAGATCCGCACCAGGAGCCTCACCGGTGGGGTGATCTGCCTGCTCGTCGTCTCGACGTGACCGGTGTGGTCGCCGTCCCATCCACAGGCTGCGAGCGATCCGATCGGATCTCCGCCGGGCGATGGGTGACGATGGGGCTCCGCCGACCGGAGCCACCACATGCCTGACCAGACGATCGACCTGACCAAGCGGCAACGACAGGTACTCGCTGCGCTCGAACGACTCTC
Source organism: Nitriliruptoraceae bacterium (assembly GCA_007136095.1). Classification (GTDB taxonomy): domain Bacteria; phylum Actinomycetota; class Nitriliruptoria; order Nitriliruptorales; family Nitriliruptoraceae; genus CSSed11-175R1. The sequence continues at coordinate 208 of SLHP01000179.1, read as the reverse complement.
GATGGACAACGGCTTCGCGCCAACGCTGCGCGAGATCGCCTCCGAGGTCGGACTCGCGTCCGCCAGCAGCGTCCACCATCACGTCCGCGTGCTGGAGGAGGCGGAACTCGTCGAACGCCGTGCCGGCTGTCCCCGCGCGATCCGCCAACGGGTCGCTCACGACCGGTGATCGCAGGGCCTTTGCAACGGTGGCCTCGCTCAGACGCAG
>SLHP01000136.1 GCA_007136095.1 Nitriliruptoraceae bacterium | reverse complement strand
GATCGAGCTGACCATGGTCCTGTTGCTCGTCCCCGCGGTGATCGTCGGCGTCTTCGTCGGGGTCACCTTCGGGTGGCAGTGGGTGCTCGCCCCCCTGCTGGGATGGGCGATGTTGACCTGGCTGATCGCGTCGTTGCGGGTCCTGGTCAGCGACGGCCAGGGACACGGTGACGACGCCGTCGGCGATGATGACGCCACGCCCATCAGCGGCAACGAGCGCACGCTGTTCTGGTGTGAGGAGTGCGGGACCGAGGTCATGCTGGTCGTGCGTGGAACGCCACGTGCGCCCAGCCACTGCGGGCAACGGATGCACGAACGCACCGAGATCCTCAACGAGATGAACTGACCCGCGGGGATCGTCGGACCGGCCGGTCTGCCGCGCGCGTCAGCGCCACTGCGTCATGAAGCCGAACCCGATGCTCAGCAACAGGAAGCCGCCGACCAGGCCCCAGTTCGAGCCGAGCAGCGGCAGGGTGGAAAGGAACGAACTCACCCCTGGCAGGTAGCCGACCAGGATGACCAGCACCCCGACGATCAGGAACGTGACCCCGGTGATCGGGACCCAGGCCGGGGACGCCTTCGGCTTGACCTCGGGCGCGTGGGTCTGGTGGGCGCGAGGGCGGTTCCTGCCGCTGCGACGGTGCTTGCTCTCCGGCATCGATGGCTCCTCGTGCAGACGGTTCCGGCTCCGTCACCACGGACCGCGACGGGTGGACGGCGGTCGATGACAGGCTGCTGAACCGGTGATGGTACCCAGCTGCCTCCGTGCCCGGCCAGCGGTCGGTGTCGCGAGCACGAGGCACCTGGAGGCATGCGGTTCGCTCGATGGGGCCGGGGCCTCTCGTCGCTACCCTCCCCCGTCCCATCGGCGTGCGGGTCGGTGCGAGCTGGACAGGGAGAGTGCCGTGACGCGGGTCGTTCGAGGCCTCGGCTGGACGCTGATCGTCGCCGGTGCCGTCGTCCTGCTGTACGTGGTCTACCTGCTGTGGTTCACGGGCCTGACCACCGACCGTGAGCAGCGCGACCTCGCCGAGGAGTTCACCCTCAACGTCCCGGCCGAACCCTCCGACACGGGGGACGGAACCGCGCCGGACGATGGGGTGGGCGAGGACGAGCCGATCGAGCTCGGCGACTCCTACGCGGCGTTGTGGTTCGAGCGCGACGGCGAGCGCATCGTCAACGACGACGTGCTGTACATGGTCGAGGGCGTCAGCCTCGACGTGCTGCGGCGGGGTCCGGGGCACTACCCGGAGACCGATCGTCCCGGCGGGCAGGGCAACAGCGCCTTCGCGGGCCACCGTACGACCTACGGCTCGCCCTTCTGGGCCCTCGATGAACTGGAGCAGGGTGACACGATCCACGTGGTTGATCGTCAGGGACGTGAGTGGGTCTACGCCTACGTGGAACAGCGTGTGGTCCAGCCGACGGAACTGTGGGTCATCGGGGATGATCCGCTCGAGACCGGCGCGCCGACGATCACGCTGACCACCTGCCATCCGCGCTTCAGCGCCGCCCAACGCCTGATCGCGTGGGGTGAGTTGATCGGCGACCCGATCGAGTCGACCGCGGATGGTGAGGCCGAGGAACGCGATGAGATCGTCGATTCGTAACCGACCTGCCGACCGGAGGTGGCGGCCATGCCGCGCTGGCTGAAGGTGCTCCTGATCGTCATCGCGATCGCGGTTGCCGTCGTGATCCTGTTCACGACCGTCTTCCCCTGGGTCGAGCAGCGGCTCGAGGACCCGACGCTGGGTGTGCTTCAGGTCTGGCGCTCACCGAGGTAGGTCGCGACCTGGGCCAGTTGTTCGCGGATCGCGGCAGGGACATCGAGGTCGGCGAGCACCCGGCGGGCGTCGGCGATCGCTGACTCGACGTAGTGTTCAGTCGCCGCGCGGGCGCCACAGGATTCGATCAGCTCGCGCAGCCGGTCCGCCCGGGCGTCGTCGAGTTCCGGATCACCCAGGTCGCGCAGCAACGCGGCTCGACCGTCCTCGTCCAACCGTGCCAGGGCCTCGGCGATCAACAGGGTGCGTTTGCCCTCCGCGAGATCCGAGGCGGTGGACTTCCCCGTCGCGCGGGCGTCACCGAAGACCCCGAGCAGGTCGTCGCGGATCTGGAACGCCCGACCGAGCGGATCACCGAACGCACCCAGGCCGGCGACGAGCTCCGCAGGCGCCCCGGCCAGCAGGGCGCCGATCTCGAGTGGTCGGGCCACGGAGTAGCGGCCCGACTTGAGCGTGGCGATGGTCAGGGCGGCGTCGCGGTCGGTCGTACCGCTGGTCGCGGCGTGCACGTCCAGGGTCTGCCCGGCCATCACCTCCTCACGGAGGGTCGTGAACCGCCGGAACGCCTGGAGCAGGGGGGTCTCGGGGACCGTGGCCTCCAGGAAGAACCGGTCGGCGTACACGAAGGCCAGGTCGCCGATCAGGATGGCCATCGCCTCCCCGAAGGCATCGCCGTCCCCGGACCAGCCGGCCGACCGGTGCTGGTCGGCGAAGATCCGATGGGTGGCCGGCCGTCCCCGCCGGGTGGCCGCCCGATCGATCACATCGTCGTGCAGCAGCGCACAGGCGTGCAACAGCTCCAGCGCGAGGGCGGGTCCCTCCACCGGCTCGAGGGCCATCCCGCCCGCGGCCTGGAAGCCCAGCAGCAGCAGGGCCGGCCGTATCCGCTTGCCGGAGGCGGTGGCATCGCGCAGTTCATCCGCGACCGGCGCCAGCAGGGGAGAAAGTGCCTGGAGCTCATCGAGCGCGGGTCGCAGCGCACGATCCAGCGCGGTGTCGATCCGCTCCTGCAGGACGAGCAGGCCGGCTGGCGGCGTGCGTCCCCCCTGGGGCTCTGTGCTCACGTGGTCGTCCTCACGGGGTGGCTGTGGTCGCGACCGTGCGTCGGTCCGCACGGAGCGTCACGGCGGGACGGGCACGGTAGCGTCCCGTAGGCTCGTCATCCCCGGTCGTCCTGGCCCGCGTGTCCCGTCGATCGCCGGTCCGTGGATGCACGGTGCCTGTCTCGTTCCGCCTCGCCAGGAGTCGCTTCTACCCGTGGCAAGCCCGCCGGATCCAACGTCCCTGGACCGCCCCTGGGTGGGGAGCTATCCGCCCGGGGTGCCACCGACGTACCGCCTCCCGGAGGTGCGACTGCCCCGGCTGCTGGACGATGCGGCCAGGGACTTCCCTGATCACGAAGGTGTGGTCATCGGACGCAACGGCCTGACCTTCGGCCAACTCCGTGACAACGTTGCGAGACTCGACCGGGCCCTGGCCCACCAGGGCATCGAGCCGGGTGACCGCGTGCTGGTCATGCTGCCGACGGGCATCTCGCTGTTCATCGTGCTCGTCGCCCTCTGGCGGCGGGGGGCGACGGTCATCCCGGTCCCGGACGACGCGGCGACCGAGCAGTTGGCTGGCGTCGCCATCGACGCCGAGGTCGTCGCGGTGATCGGCAGCGCCGAGGCGGTCACCCGCCTGCGCCGGGAGGAGACCGCCCCCCGGGTCGCCATCGTCGTCACGGGCACGGAGTGGTCGGTGGACCGGACGGGCCTGCGGCTGCCGCGGCCACGTCGGCCTCGTCGACCACGCCTGTTGCGAGGTCGCTCCGGCGTGCGCGACGTGCTGCGCCGGTCCCGTGCGTCCGAAGACCCCGCGACTGATGCGCTGGTGACGACCGACCTCGGCGATCTGCTGGACGCTGCGGCGCACGCTGCGGCCCAGTCGTTCGGCGTGGACGACGACGCCGTGCAGTTGACCGACGCGATCGCCGATCCCGGACCGACGGCCCCGGAGCCCGATCCCGAACCGTCGGTCGACGGACCCGCGCTGGTGGCCGTCGGACTCGGTCCCGGTGGCACGACCGCGGTGGAGCACAGCCATCGGACCCTGTTGGCGACCGCCTTCCAGGCGCGGCTGTGGGTCCCCGATGTGCAGGCGGCACGTGAACGGATGCTCGTCGCCGAACCGCTGCACGACATCGTGGGTCTCGCGATCGGCCTGCTGTCGGCGGTCCTGTCCGGGGCGACCACGATCCTGCTGGACGATCCGTCGCCGGCCGACCTGGCCAAGGCGATCGAACGGCACAAGCCGACCCTGCTGGTGGCCCGTAGCCGGCGCCTGGCGCACCTGCTGGACGAAGGTGACGGAGCCAAGCGTGATCTGGCATCGCTCCGTGTGGTGCTGTCGGTCGGTGACGGTCTCCCGCCCGTGGTCGCCCGTGACCTGGAGCGACGCTCGGGAGGTGCCAGGTTCCGCACGGTGCGGGGTTGCGGTGACGCCGCACCCGTCACCCATGGGCAGCCGGTGTACGGCCGCGCGATCCCGACGGCGATGGGTCTGCCCGTCACCGACACGCTGGCCGTCGTGGTGGACCCCGACGATCTGAGTGTCCCCAGCGCGGTGGGGGAGGCCGGCCTGCTGCTGGTCCGTGGACCGCAGATCCCCGAGGTCGGCCCCGCCTGCGTCGACGGTCGATCGGTCGATGGCTGGCTCGTCACCGACGAGGTCGCCCGTGTGGACGAGGGTGGCTGGTTCACGGTCCTCGGGCGACGCGAGGACCTGGTGGCCAGGGGTGATGATCCCGTGCCCGCCGTAAGGCTCGCTGACGCGTTGCGCCGCCGTTCCGATGTCCGGGCCGCCGAGGTGGTCGCCGTCGATGCCGCGGTCGTGGCTGCCGTCATCAGTGCCCGGCGCCGACCACCTCATCCCGACGACCTGCTGACGTACCTGGCCACCGAGTTCGATGAACGTGCCCTGCCCGACCGGGTGGTGCTGGTGACCGAGTTCCCGCTCCGGGAGAGCGGTGAGGTCGATCGGGAGCGCCTCGAGGAACAGCTGCGGGACCTGGTGGTGGCCGGCATGCCTGCCGGGGACACGCGTGACGAGGGAGACGTGGGATGAGCGTTCGGATCCTGATCGTCGACAACTACGACTCGTTCACCTACAACCTGGTGCAGGAACTCGGTGAGCTGGGCGCCGACGTCGAGGTGGTCCGCAACGACGCGTTCGACGTGGCGGACGTGGTCGCCGATCTTCCTGATGGTGTGGTCATCTCACCCGGGCCGGGCGATCCGGGTGATGCCGGGCTGTCCAACGACGTGATCCGCGCCGTGGCCGGCCACCGGCCGATCCTCGGCGTCTGCCTCGGGCACCAGTGCATCGGCGAGGTCTACGGGGGCCGGGTGGTGCGGGCTACGGAACTCGTCCACGGCAAGACCTCGGCGATCTACCACCGGGGTGACGGGGTCCTGCAGGGATTGTCCGTCCCGTTCGACGCGACCCGGTACCACTCGCTGGTGGTCGAGCGTGACTCACTCCCGGCCATCCTGAAGGTGACCTCCGAGACGTCCGACGGCACCATCATGGGCCTGCGCCACCGAGAGTTGGACATCGAGGGCGTCCAGTTCCATCCGGAATCGATCCTGACCCGCTCCGGGATGCAGTTGCTGGGCAACTTCGTGGCGCGGTGCTCACACCGGGGTGCGGCGTAGCGCCTCGATGGCCTCGTCCAGGGTGCCGATACCGACCACCCGCAGACCGTCGGGCGCGGCGGCGAGGGCGATGTCGAGCTGTGATTCGGGGACCAGCACCAGGTCGGTGTCGAACTCCGCCGCGGCCCGCATCTTCTCCGGGACCCCGCCGACCGGTCCGACCACACCACCCGACGACAGGGTGCCGGTCCCCACGACCGTCCGCCCCCGCAGCAGGTCCTCGTCGGCGAGCAGGTCGTAGACGGTCAGGCCGACCATCATCCCGGCGCTCGGGCCACCGATCCGGGTGCCAGGCTGCAGTGCGACGTCGAACGGCAGGCGCAGTTCGTCGAGGGCGGTCTCGATGGTCACCCCGAGTCGTGCCCCATCGCCATCGGGAACCGCTGCCAGTTCCGCGGTGACCTCGCGTTCCTGCCCCGCGTGGATGATCGTCAGGGTGAGCTCGTCACCGGGGGTCGAGGTCGCGGTGATGGCCTGGAGTTCCTCGGCCCCCTCCAGCGCGTCGCCGTCGGCGGCGACGATGATGTCTCCCGGTGCGAGCAGACCGTCAGCAGGGCTGCCGGGCAGGACGTCCAGGACGACCACCTGCGTGATGATCTCGGCCTCGATACCGGCGGCCTGCGCTCCGACCGCCGCGGCGATCTCGAACTGTCGGCCGAACTGCTCGCGCTGGAGCTCGCGGAAGCGGTCCAGATCGATGTCCTGCGGGAACACCTCTGCGGCCGGTCGCAGGGACCGGTCGGGACTGAGCAGCGCGCCCAGTGCGGGGAAGGTCGGTTGCTGGCGCTGTTGGATCGTGAGCAGGGCGGTGGTCCCGTCGAGGTCGTCCACCTCGATGCCGTCGAACTCGATCAGCGGGGGGATCTCCGAGGGGTTGCCGGGCACGGTCTCCACGAACGGCAGCGGCACCACCAACCCGGCCCACAGGATGATGACCGAACTGGCAGCGTAGAAGGCGGAGCGCAGCAGCGAGGGTCGGCGACGGCCATCGTCCTGCGGCTGGTCCTCTGGCTGGCCGGTCATCGGTTCGGTCACCGGGGGGTCTCCGTCGCTTCAGCCATGGTGCGCACGGGCGGTTGGCCGCGGCGGAGCCGGCCGATCGCCGCAGCGATCTGTCGCTCGGAGACCTCGAGGTGGGTGTGCTGGTCGTCGTGGAGCACGATCCGGGTCGTGCGGCCCTGGAAGGCATCGACGAGGTCGTGGAGGTCCGCGTCCAGCGGGAGCCCCGGCAGGTCGGCGCCGGGGGCAGGGTCAGGCAGGTCGGCGCCGGGGGCAGGGTCCGGCAGGTCGGCGCCGGGGTCCTCGGTCGGCGCGGACGCGGGGTCGGTCGGATCGGCCGGATCCGGGGGCTGTTCCTCGGCGGCGACGAACGGCAGGAGGTCACGCACCGTCGTGCCGTTGTAGAGGTCGTCCAACCGGCTCATCCGGTGCTCGCTACCGGCCGCCCAGACCAGGAACACTCCGATGACGATCCACCACAACGCGCCGACGAACGCCTGCGGCGCCTGCCAGAGCACGAACAGTCCGAAGCCGACCAGCGCCAGTCCCAGCGCCTGCCCGCATCGGGCGGCCCAGCGGATGGCGCGGGAGCGATCCCCGAGGATCCACCACAGCCCGGCCCGCAGGACCCGACCGCCGTCCAGGGGCGCGCCGGGAACGAGGTTGAACACCGCGAGCAACACGTTGAGCAGCGCCAGTAGTCCGGCGAGATCCGCCGCCGGTCCCGCGATGGTGGTCGGCAGCAGCTCGGCGGCAACGGACAGCAGGCCGAAGACGGCGCCGCACAGCAGGCTCACGAAGGGCCCGACGGCCGCGATCACGAACTCGTCACGAGGGCGCGCACTGTGGGCGTGCATCTGCGTGACGCCGCCGAACACCAGCAGGGTGATGCTCTCCACCTCGATGCCCCGGTGCCTGGCTTCCAGGGCATGGGCCAGTTCATGGGCCAGGATCGAGAGCAGGATCAGCACCATCCCGGCCACGGCCATACCGATCGCCGTGGTGCCGCCGTGTTCCGCCGCGAACTGGCCGGAGAAGCTCCAGACCAGCAGGACGGCCAACACCAGCAGGGTGGGATCGAGTCGGACCTCGATCCCACCGACGGTGGCGAGACGGAACGCGCGGGCGAGCATGGAAGGACGGTACCCGGCCACCCGTTGGGGGTTCCCGCCTGCGCGCGGACGGGTCGGTGGTTACCGTCGGAACGTGTCCTGGCGCCCATCATCCGTTTGGAGTTGCCATGTCCACCACCGAACTGCGCTCGGCTGCTGATCGACTGATCGAACTGCACGAGGCCGGCGAGTACGAAGCCGTGCTCGAACTGGCCGATGAGGTGAGCGCGATCGCCGATGGTGGCGATGTCGCCGACGCGGTCGTGCGCGAGTCGCTGTTCATCGCGCGGTTCCAGCGGGCGATGGTGCTCACGGAGCGCGGGGACCTCCAGTCGGCGGCGCAGGCCTACGCCGATGCGGCCGCGGTCCCGACGGATCCCGACGACCCGGACCAACGGCACGAGATCGCCATGGCCATGTTGCACCAGGGCATGTGCCTCGACGCTCTGGACGAGCCCCAGCAGGCGTTGGCGGTCTACGACCGGATCGTCCAGCGCTTCGGAGTCGCCGACGACCCGGTCACCCGTGATCAGGTCGCGCGGGCCCGGGTCAACCGCGCGGCGTCGCACCTGAACGTCGGTGATCCCACGTCGGCGCTGCAGGAGGCGCAGGAGCTCATCGACCTCCTGGACCCGACGGTGCCGCTGGAGGCCGAGCAGTGGGTGATGGCGCGACGCATCGCCGCGGCGGCGCTGCAGGCACTCGATCGCCCACAGGATGCGGTGACGATCCTGGCGGGGGTCGGTGTGATCGACCTGGACGATCCCACCGTGCGGGAACAGCAGGCGCAGGCGCACCTCGATCGGGCGCAGGTACTGGCCGACCTCGACGAACCGGGTGCCGCCGAGGATGCACGGCAGGCGGCCGACGCGATCGCGGGTTCGGATCTGCTGATCTGACCGCGTCGACCGCCCGCGCCCGGTTCCGGTCAGGCGCCGGTCTGGTCTCGGGGCTGATCATCCGCTGACGGTGCGTCGTCGGTCACCGCCGTGACCAGACGCTCGCGTGCCCGCGCGACCCGTGACCGGATCGTGCCGACGGGCACCTCGCAGGACACCGCCGCATCGGCGTACGACAGTCCGAGGACCTGGGTGAGCACGAAGGCGGACCGCTGGTCCTCATCGAGATGCCTGATGAGCCCGTGGAGCGCGACCTGTCCGGCGGGGTCGGGGCTGTCGGCGATTTCCGGGTGGGGAAGTTGCCGGCGACGTTGACGGTGACGGATCTCGTCGGCAGCGACACGACGGGCGATCGCGAGCAACCAGGTCCGGGCACTCGAGCGCGCCTGGAACCGCGGCATCGCCCGCAGCGCGCGCAGGTAGACCTCCTGGGTGAGGTCATCCGCCGCAGCCGGATCGACGAGCGCCGCGCAGAAGCGCCACACGTCCGCCTGCGTGGCCCGGACGAACCGCGACAGGGCGACCCGGTCGCCGGTCGCGGCGGCCAGCAGCAGGCGGGTCGGATCGTCATCCATCACCGGGGAGGGTAACCCCCACGCCCCCGGCATCCGGCAGCTCGCTGTCGCCCCGGGAGGGCCGTCGGGCCCGTGCGGGGACCGCACGGCCGGAGCGAGCACGGAACCGAGACCGCCCACCGAGCGACTACCTCCTCCGAAGCGCGGTGACGGCACGAGCTGTGGACCGCACCGGCCAGACCGCTGCCCACCGCCACCCGACCGCTGCCCACCACCAGACGAGGTCGCCATCATGTCCGAGCATCGTGACGCCGTGACGTGTGCCGCTGTGCGTACATCGGTCTCGGCCGACCTCGATGGCGAGGTGGCGCCGCTCGACGATGCCGAGGTGACCCGACACCTGCAGAGCTGCGGTGCCTGCGACGGCTTCACGACGGACGCGCGGGCCATGGCCCGGCGTGTCCGGGTGGCCGCCGCGCAGGACGTCCCCGACCTGACCGCGACGATCATGACCGGCCTGACTGACGAGCCGGCCACGGCGGCGGCTCGGTGGATCCGTCGCCTGCGGGTCATCGTGGCGATGGCCGGCATCGCGCAGATCCTCCTCGCGGTGCCGTTGGTGACCGGCATGATCGGCAAAGACCTGCACCTCGGCCGTGACCTCGCCGCGCTGCAGGTGGCACTCGGCGTCGGGTTGATCCTGGCGGCCATCCAACCGCACCGGGCTGCCGGCGTGCTCCCGGTCATCGCCGTGGTCACGGGCGCCACCCTGGTGCTGGCCGGCATCGACGTGGCCACCGGCGTCGCCACGTGGACGGCCGAACTGGTGCACGTGTCCGAGTTGATCGGTGTGCTCGCCCTGTGGGCGCTGTCCCGCGCGTTGCCGGCCGCGCTGACGGCGTCACCCGTCCAGCCCCGCTGGTCCGTGGGTGCTGCATGACGCGGTCCTGGACGTCGGGTGCGGGACGGGCCACCGCCCGGCGCGGCCTCGCGGCCCTGTTCGCCGCGACGCTCGCGACCCTGGTGCTGGCGGCGACGGCGACGCCGGCCCTGGCCCACGCGTCGCTGGTCGAGGCGACACCGTCCGACCGGTCCACCCTGGACGACGTCCCCGAGCAGGTCACCCTGCAGTTCGACGAGCCGGTGACCCTGCCGACCGGTGGCCTGCGGGTCTTCGACGGCGACGCGAACCGCATCGATGACGGTGAGCTCGACGTCGGCGGGCCGGAGACCATCGGGGTCGCTCTGCCGGCCGACCTGCCGGACGGCGGGTACGTCGTGACCTACCGGGTGCTCTCGGCCGACAGCCACCCGGTCGGAGGCGTCTACACCTTCACGATCGGTGAGTCCGCCCCCATCGATGACGCCGTGGTCGCCGACCTGTTCGCCGGCGGTGGCCAGGTCGTCGGGATCATCGGGTCGGCCCTCCGCGCCATCGGGTACATGGCGGTGCTCCTGGCGACCGGCGTGGTCTTCATCACCGCTCTGATCGTGCGTCGTCCGGAGGACCGCCGTCGTGCCGCACGGCTGAGCGCGCGGGCGGCCGTGGTCGGGATCGCGGCGACCATCCTTGCGGTCCCCGTCCAGGCGATCGCCGTGACCGGGGGCGGTCTCCTCGAGGTCCTGCGGCCCGCCGTGCTGGGGGAGGTCCTGGCATCGAGCTTCGGCCAGGGGACGTTGGTCCGGCTCGTCTGGCTGATCGTGCTCGCCGTCTTCGTCGCGCGCGGCGCAGCCCTCCTGCCGAGCGCGGTCGCCGCCGCTGTGGCCCTGGGATCGTTCCTGCTCGACGGGCACCAACGGTCCGTCGAACCGATGTGGCTGCTGATGGGCAGCGGCATCGTGCACCTGGGTGCCGGAGCCGTCTGGTTCGGCGGACTCGTGCTGCTCGTGCTGCTCGTCCGGAGTCGTTCCATCGACGACGATGCGGTCGGTGCCGCACGCCTGGTCGCGCGCTTCAGTTCGGTCGCGCTGGTGTCGTTCATCGCGGTCAGCCTCGCCGGCACCGCGATGTCCTGGGCCCTGGTGCGGACGCCGAACGCGCTCATCACGACGACCTACGGCTGGACGTTGATGGCGAAGGTCGGTCTCGTCGGCCTGGTCGTGCTGGTGGCGCTCTACAACCGGCAGCGCCTGGTCCCGGCGATCGCCGCACGCGCCGTCCCGGCCGGCGGCTCGATCGATGCGGGCGATGAGGTGGTGGCCGCCGACGCGGTGGTCCGTCGGTCACGGGTCGCGTGGCAGCAGTTGCGCACGACCCTGACGATCGAGGTGTCGTTGCTCTTCGCCGTGTTGGCGGTGACCGGCGCACTGGTCACGATCCAACCCGCCGCGCAGGCGGCCGGGGTCACCGGCGCCTTCCAGACCGTCGAGGTACTCACGGACGACCTCGATGTCGAGGTGACCGTGGATCCGAACCAGGCCGGGCTCAACGCGATCCACATCTACGTGCTGGACGAGACCGGCCGACCGGCGACGGACGTCGAGGACCTGTACATCGACGTGACGTTCGTGCCAGAGGAGATCGGCCCGTTGCGTATCGAGCCCTTCTTCGCCGGGACCGGCCACTGGACGACCAACACCGAAGCGCTGGCCTTCGACGGTGAGTGGCGTCTCGAGGTGATCGCCGGCCTGGACCGGTTCACCGAGGAGCGCGCCGAGATCACCGTGTTCGTCAACCGCTGACCCCGAGCCCACACCACTGCAGACCTCCCGCGACCACGACCCGACCCCGGAGTTGCCGATGCCCTGCCTGATCCGTCCCTTCCGACGGGCCGTCCTGCTGGCCCTGGCTGCCCTGTTGGCCCTGGCGCTGCCAGCGTCGGCGCACCCTTTCGTGCGGGGTGGCGAGGCGCCGGTCGACAGCCTGGCCGAGGTGACCCTGGCGATGGCCCACGGGTGCGGGACCGAGGATGCCGGAGGTGGTGATCCGACGACCGAGATCGCCATGGAGGTGCCCGAGGACGTCCGTATCGTCGAGGTCGCGGAGGTCGAGGGCTACGCGGCCGACCTCGAGCAGGATGACGACGGCCGGACCGAGGTCGTGACCTGGACCGCGACCGATGGCGGTGTCCCGGCGCCGGACCTGCCGTTCGAGGCGGTGTTCAGCGGCGAGCCGGGGGACGAGGTCTACCTGAAGGTGTTCCAGGGCTGCGACGGCTTCTCCTACCGGTGGATCGGCACGCCCGATGAGCCCGCCGACGACCCGGCGATCCGTGTCCAACTGATCGAGGCGGATCCCGACCGCCCGGCCCCCGACCCGGAACCCGCGCCGGAGCCCGACCCCGACCCGGAGGCACCGGAGCCCGAGGATGCGGGGGAGCCGGACGATGACCCGGAGGATGCCGATGCCGCCGACGAGTCCGACGCTGACGAGGACGCCGACACGCCGGATGACGCCACCTATGCCTCCGACGAGGAACCGTTGGACGCCGCCGTACAGGACACCGACGAGGGCGGTCTGAACATCGTGCTCATCACGACCATCGTGCTCCTGGTCATCGTCACCGTCGCTGCGGTCCTGGCTGCGCGCTCCCGACGACAGGCGAGCGATGGTGATCCGCAGGATGCCTAGGTCCTCTCCGCGGTCGACCGGCGTGTCGCCGGTCCGCCGTGGTCAGCGGGTCGCCACGCTTCTCGCCCTCACCGTCGGTGCCGTGGTCCTGTCCGCGACGGGGGCGCTGGCTGATCCCGCCGTCCCGACCCACTACCGATCCACCGTGACCAGCGTCGAGGACGGCGAGGGCCAACCGGTCGACCTCGACATCGAGGTGCTGGGTGGCGACGCCTACCTGGTGCTGTCTGCACCGGCCGGTAGCGAGGTCGAGGTGCCGGGCTACGACGGCGAGCCCTACATCCGGATCCTCGCGGATGGCACGGTCGAGGTGAACGAGCGATCCCCGGCGCGGTGGCTCAACGACGCCCGCTACGGCGCCGTCGACGTGGACGTGCCCGACATCGCCGATGCCGAGGCGCCCCCGGCCTGGGAGGTGGCTGCGCGATCCGGCACCTACGCGTGGCACGATCACCGGATCCACTTCATGTCACCGACCCTGCCCTCGCAGATCGACCCCGACCTCGACGAGGTCCAGCGGGTGTGGGAGTGGGAGATCCCCCTGGTGGTCGATGATGAGACCGTGGTCGTCTCCGGGGTGCTCGACTGGGTGCCAGGATCGGGGGTGGGGGTGCCGGCGGGCGCGTTCCTCCTCGTGCTGGCGGGCGCGGTGCTCGTGGCTCGACGTGGCGACGACCTGGTCGATGCCCTGCTGGGTGGGGCCGCGACGCTGGGCATCGTGCTCGGTATCGCCACCAACACGGGACTTCCCGCCGGTGCCGACACCATGCCGGCGACCCTGGTGCTGCCGATCCTGGCGGCCGCCGCGGTGGGGTTCGGTCGGTTGTTGCGACGGCGAGGTGACCCTCGTGCGGTCTGGTTGACGGCCCTGGCTGCCGTGCCGTCGCTGGTCGTCAGCGTGCTGCTGGTCGGCGCGCTGACCCGCCCGATCGTCCCGGGGTTGCTGCCGACCGGCGTCGTCCGAACCCTGGTCGTGCTCATCGCGGCGTCCGCGATGGGGGCGCTGGTGGCGCTGGCCGGGCGGATCGCGGCAGCGACCTCGCTGGATGCTCCCCAGAACACCTGACCGGGCGCTCGTGTCGGTCCCAGACCGGCGGGTCGTCCTCGGCCTGCAACGCACGATCCGCCGCGACGGCGCGATCGGGCAGGGCCGGCTGGCGTTGACCGAGACGACGGTTCGTCGGGCCCGGGAAGCGCTGTTCCGCTTCGGTGTGGATCACACGTTCGGCGCCATCGATGCGGATCTGTGCCGCGCCGCCGACCACGACGAGCTGCAGACGCGGTGCACGCGGTCGCTCGGCCGGCCGGTCAGGCTCCGTGACCGTGATGAGCAGGCGCGTCTGATGGTGATGGCGGCGCAGCGCTCGCTCGTCCGGCCGTCGATCGCGTCGGTCCTGGAACTCGGGGACCATCAGATCCGGTGGAGCGGCGTGCTCGCGACCCGGGTCGTGTACGGGCGGGTCCAGCTGGGGGTTGCCGACCTGGTCGAACCCGGCGTCGATCCGTTCACCGCGACCGGGATCGCGGCTGCCGTCCTCCACCGCCGCTGGGGCCCGCAACGTCCCGAGCTGGAGGCCACGCACGTCACCCGTGATGACCTCGAAACCCTCCGAGCTGAACTCGTGGCACGACCGCTCGGCGAACGTCTGCTGGTTCCGGGGATCGATCCGGCAGAGACCGACCACGTCGCTGTGGCGGTGGCTGTTGCGATCGAGCTGACCGATCGCGTCGGCGCGGACGGGATCGTCGTCACGCGTGCGGAGCTGTTCCACGGCCAGGTCCTGCAGATCCTCGATGCGCTCACCCCGATCGCCACCCCGGTCGCGGCCGCTGCACCCGGACCGGCGCCCGCACCGGACCCCGGGGAGGTCGT
>SLHP01000105.1 GCA_007136095.1 Nitriliruptoraceae bacterium | reverse complement strand
GTGGTGACCGCGACCTGTTGGTCGAGTTCTGCGGCGGAGCTCAGGGTCGGGTCGGCCGCATCCAGTCACGTCCGAGTGGCAGCCTGGCATCGGGCGTGACGGCCAGGATCTGCACGACCCCGAGAGCGCCGGTCTCGAAATCGATGACGGACCCGGACATGCAGGCCCGCCACATCCGTGCGGTTCGTTCGCCGACCTCGGCCACGGCTTCGTCCCATGCGGCTTCGAGGTTCGCGACCCAGTGGCGCAGAGTCAGGGCATAGTGGGGACGGAGCTGTTCGACGTCGCGGGTCTCGAGGCCAGCGGCATGCAGGACCCGCACCATCTCCTCGACCGGGATCAGCGCCCCTCCCGGGAACACGTTCGCCCCGACGAACGTGGCCTTCGCCTGACTGAGGTCACGGACCTCGATGGGTCGGCCAGTGGTGATGCCTTGGCTGAGCAACCGCCCACCGGGGCGTAGTGCACGCACCAGAACCTCGACGTAGGCACCCAGCGCCTGGTGCCCGCCGTGCTCCCCCATGCCGAGCGATGCGATGCCGTCGAAGGTCTCTGTGACCTCGCGGTAGTCGGCGACCCGGATCTCGATCCGCTCGGCGAGTCCCGCTGCCTCCACGGACTCTCGTGCGAGTTCTGCCTGGGCGGGTGACCGTGTGATGCCCACGGCTTCGACGCCGTAGTGGCGCGCGGCATGCAGGGCCAACGCACCCCAGCCGCATCCGATGTCGAGGAACCGTTCGCCGGGCTGCAGGTGCAGCTTGCGGCAGACGGTGTCGAGCTTGCGAACCTGCGCTCGGGTCAGTGCCGAGCGGTCCTCTGCGGGGGCTGCCGCATCATCGGCGTCGAAGATCGCGCACGAGTAGACAAGCCCGTAGTCGAGGATCAGGGGGTAGAAGTCGTTGCCGCCGTCGTCATGGTGGCGGATCGCGGTGGCGTCACCATCGTCGTTGGAGGATGGTGGGGCCGGTAGCGACCACAGGTCGCGGGTCATGGCCACCCGGGTCCGCGGCGGGATGCCTCCGTCCGTCGCGCTGCGTACTCCGTGGAGGTGGTGGAGCGCGTCGATCAGGGACCCTTCGATGTCCAGATACCCGGAGACGTAGACATCCCCCGCGGTCAGGTCCGAGGCCGGCAGCAGTTGGCGCACGGACCATGGGTGAGGGAGCACCAGCCGATAGGGCATCTGGTCCGGCCCGAGCGTCGAGCCGTCCCACAGGCGCACCGGGAGCTCCAGTCCATGCCGAGCGAGCCGGTCGTGCATCCGACGGGCGACCTCGGCGGCGTCGCCTGCCGTTCGAAGGGATCGGGGCAGCGTTTGCAGCATGACATCCTCCGGTCCCAGCAACATCCGAGCTCAGGCGACATCCGTGTCCTGGGTCCAGGGTTGCTGGGACAGATCGCGTAGTCGGTTGCTCTGACGCAGCTTGGCGAATGCGCGGATCTGCATCTGGCGGATGCGTTCGCGGGTGAGCCCGATCTGGTCGCCGATGTTCTCGAGGGTTCGGGGGCCGTTGCCGTCGAGTCCGAACCGTAGGGTCAGGATTGTGCGTTCGCGTGGGTCGAGGCGCGACAGCGCGGCTTGCAACTGGCGGACGGTGTCCTGCTGCGCTGTCGTTGCGGCCGGGTCCTCGCCGTCGAGGTCAGCCAGCAGGTCGCTGATCGTGGTGTCGCCGTCCTCGCCGACGGGCTGATCCAGGCTGGTGGGCTCACGCAGGGCGAGGCGGATCTCCTGGGCCCGTTCCGGGGTCAGCCCGACCTGCGCAGCGACCTCCGCGTCGCTCGGATCGATGCCGTGGCGTTGCCGCAGCTGGGTCTCTGCGGCACGGAGTTTGCCGGCCAGCTCCCAGACGTGCCCGGGGATCCGGATGGTGCGGGCGTGGGCGGCGACACCGCGTTGCAGGGCCTGGCGGATCCACCACACGGCGTAGGTCGAGAACTTGTAGCCCTTGGTGTGGTCGAACTTCTCCACCGCACGCAGCAGCCCGAGGTTGCCCTCCTGGATCAGCTCGACGAAGTCGAGGTCCCGTCCCGCGAACCTGCGGGCCTGCGGGATCACCAGACGCAGGTTCGCCTGGATCATCGTCTGTTTGGCACGTTGACCATCGCGGCTGATGCGCCGCAGCCGGGCGGCCCGTGCGCGAGGCGGTGTCGTGGTGTCCAGCAGGTCATCGGCGGCCGCACCCGCCCGGTAGCGCTTCGAAAGATCGGCCTCGCGTTCCCGGTCCAGCAGGTCATAGCGCCCGGCCTCGTCGAGGTACTGCCGGACCAGGTCGGTGGTCACTCCCACGGTGCGCGTCATCGGTCGACCTGCCCGTCGCCTTGCCAGGCGAGGTGGTCATGGTCGAGATCGCGCAGGTAGAACACGGCGGCCCGGAACGAGCGGCACCGTGGCCCGGCCGGATCCTTGACCGCGAGCAGCACCTCGGCCGCTGCGTGACCGATGGTGGTGCCGGCGGGCAGCCTGAGACCGGCGGCCGTCTCGGCAGGTAGCAGTCGTGTCGACAGGCTGAGCTCGCCAAGGATCCAGGCCATCGGCTCAGGTTCATCGCCATCAACCAGTGTGAGTTCGTCGGTGCTGGTGGGTTGTGCGAGCCAGGTGAGGAACGCGTGCTCTGCAGCGCGTTGGCGCGGCGTGCTCGAGGGCGGCGGCGTGTCGGGACGGGATCCAGCGCCGTCGGCGCGCAGCAGGTGACTGATGAGCGACTCCAGTTCTGTCGCGGTCCGGCGTAGCCGGTCCTGCAACGCTGCGTCGTCGGCATGAATCTGCTGCAGGCCACGGATCTGGCACACCGTGGCTGACAGGTCGGTGAGTCGTGCAGGGCGGTCCAGCGGTGCTGGCAGGGAAGGGCGCCGTGGCGCGGGTGCCGAACGGTGGGCTTGGGTGTCGGTGGTCGGCGCGGCTTGCTCCAGGGTCCCGGTGACGTCTTGGAGCCCATGCTGTGTCTGGCCCCTGGTGGGTTCTGTTCGCACCGTGTCTGAGTCTTCGTGGTCGTCGTGGTCAGCTGGCTGCTCTCGGAACCGGAGCGAGGACCTGGTTGCGGTCGTGGGTGACGTGCTGCGTGCGAGGGTCATGCGACCGGAAGGGTGGTCGGGACTGCGGACGGTTCGGTTCCGTTGTGCGGTCACGCTCGGACCTCCGTAGCCGCGGTGCGGACCCGGACGGCGCCCCGACCGCCTGAGGGCCCCACACCGCAGGGACCGACGACGTTTCGGGTTGCCCTGCGCAGGAGCGCTGCGGCATCCGTACGTGCATCCACAGAGCCGACCTCGAGCGTCAGCACCGCTGTCTGCGCTCGTGTCAGGGACTCGGGGTCTGGACCGGCGAGGGCTACGAGCCTGTGCGTGTGTGTCTCGTTGTCCGCCGTGGGTGCGTACGCGAAGCCCAACGCCGTGGCCGCGAGCAGGGCGACGTGCCCGGAGGCATCCTGGTGCCGGTGGGTCTGGATCGGCGCGGAGGCGCCGTCGGCGGTGAGGGGTTCATCGTGTTGCCACATCGTCGTCTCCTGGTGTGATCCGGTGACCTCACCCAGGGCACCCGGTGAGACGGGTCGTGGCTAGGTACCTCGGTCGTCGATATGGGCGGGTCCGCTCCGTGATCCGGCAGGTCGTTCGAGGGATGCTCGGCCGACGACGCGATCGGTGACCGAGGTACCTAGACATCGGCGTGCTCCGAGGACATGCTTCGGCGTTCTGCGACGCGAGGAGCGAGATGAACATCGCAGTGGAAGCGGTGCCAGTCCCCAGGGAAGTCCTGGACGAAGGGCTGGACGCGATCCAACAGGGGTTGTTCGCGGTCGCGTTGAGGCTGCGCAGTCTTCAGATCAGTGCCGTGGACGAGGCGGCCGCTCGAGAGCTCGAGCGGCTCGAGATCGAGGTCGACGGGCTCATCAGGCAGGTACGGTGTCGCGCGTCGGGCCGTCCTGTGTGAGCGGCGGGATGTGTGCACAGCGCGCGGCCGTTCGGAGCGGAGGAGCGACGTGGCCCACACGGTGGTCTTGGTGGACGATCACGAGGTGGTCCGCGCCGGCCTGCGGACCGCCATCGAGCGGTCCGAATGTGGTCTTGTGGTGATCGGTGAGGGTCGGACGGTCGCCGAGGCGTCCGAGCTCATCGAGCGGGGCCGGCCGGACATCGTCATCGTCGACGTCGTGCTGCCCGACGGGGACGGCATCCAGCTGTGTCGGGAGGTGACCGCTCGCTATCCCGCGACCGCTTGTGTGCTCTTGACCTCGTTCCCCGAACCCGGAGCCATGTTGTCGGCAGCGCTGGCTGGTGCGGCTGCCTACGAGGGCAAAGACAGCAGCGCGACCGACATCCTGGGGGTGATCGCGGCGGTGGGGCAGGGCAGACGGCTACTCGATGACCAGGCCGTGTCGGAGCTGCTCGAGCAGTTGTCGTCGCTGCCCGCCGAGGAGGCCGCACTGGAGCAGTTGACGGGTCAGGAACGGCGGGTGTTCGAGCTGATGGGGCAGGGGTTGTCGAACCGTCAGATCGCCGAGCGCCTCTACCTCACCGAACGCACGGTCAAGAACTACAGCTCACGACTCCTCGGGAAGCTCGAGATGGAGCGGCGCTCGGAAGCCGCTGCACTGTCCGCCCGGCTTTCGGAACGGCGCGCGCAGGAGCAGATCCGGTGCAGTGTCGGTCCCGACGGGATCAGCGCTCCCGGTCCGGCAGGGCCGGGAGGGTGAACTCGAAGCGGGCCCCGGGCTCAGCTGGGTACGCCTCGATGGTTCCTCGATGATGTTCGATGACGCTCCGGCAGGTCGAAAGCCCGATCCCTGATCCGTCCGGCCGGTCGCTGTTGCGACCTCGCGCGAAGGACTCGAACAGCACTTCGCGGTCTGCAGGATCGAAGCCACGGCCGTTGTCGACGACCGTGAACCGCCAGAACGGTGCGATGTGTTCCGCGTCGATGACCACCTCGAGGCGGCGATCGGGATGCCGGTGATGGACCGCGTTGCTGAGCAGGTTCTGGAAGACCACCCGTAGCAACGCATCGTCGCCACGAACACGCGGGAGCGTGCCGACCCGTAGCTCGGCATCGACCGTGTCGAGCTGGGGGCGGATCGTCTCGATCACGTCCTTCACCAACGGGCCGAGTTCAACATCCTCCTGGCCTGGCTCACCGCTCTGCATCCGCGACAGGTCGAGCAGCCCTTCGATGGTCTGGGACATCTGGCGCACGGTGCGGTCGGTGACCTGCAGCAACCGCGTTCCCTGCTCATCGAGCCGGCCCCCGTAGTGGTCCCGGAACAGAGCGACGTACCCACCGATGGTGGCAAGTGGGCTGCGCAGGTCGTGAGCGACCACCGAGGCGTAGCGGCGCAGTGCGGCGTTGCTGCGCTTCAACTCGTGGCTGGCTGTCTCCAGGGCGTCAAGGGTCCGCTGACGTTCCGTGATATCGACGATCTGTGCGATGAAGTAGCGCGGGCCGCCTTCGTCATCCCGCAGCAGGGAGACGCGGAGTAGCGCCGAGACCACCTCGCCTGAGGGACGCACATAGCGCTTCTCCAGCTCGTAGTGGGGGATCTCGTCGGCCAGCAGTTGCTCCAGGTAGGCAAGGTCGTTGTCGAGATAGTCAGGGTGGGTGAGTTCCTGAAAGCCGCGGTCGAGCAGCGCTTCGCGTGGACGATCGAGGAGTTCGCACAGCCGCTTGTTGACCTCGACCGCCCGCCCGTCGAGGCCCACCAGGGCCATGCCGATCGGTGCGTCAGCCATCGCCAGCCGGAACCGTTCCTCGGACTCACGCAGTCGCGCCTCCACCTGCTGTCGCCAGCTCACGTCACGGGAGCTGGTCTGGATCTCCACGAGCTCGCCCGTGACCGGATCGCGCAGCGAATGGCCGGTCGTCTCGAACCAGACGTGGCGCCCATGCCGATCACGGATCCGGTACACCGCCGCCCGCAGCCGTGGGCCGTCCAACACCTCCGCATGGGCAGCCTGGACCGCGGCGACATCGTCGGCATGGATGAACTCGTACACCGAGCGGCCCACCAGTTCGTCCGGCTCATAGCCCAGTAGCTCGCGGCAGGCGGGCGAGACGTAGCGGTAGCTCCCATCGGGAGCGTGCCGCGCCAGCATGTCGGTGCTGTTGGCGACAAGCAGTTGGAGCCGATCACGTTCCTCGAGCACAGACTGATCAGGGTCGACGTCCACAGCGCGCCTTTCCTTCACGCGGTGTCGTTTCCCTACAACATCATGCGCGATACTACACTCAGCGAACACGACCCTCCGCTGCCGGAACAGGGCCGAAACCCAGGACTTCCGGGGCCTTTCGGCGGGGATCGGTCGGGTCCCTTGCGATCGGACTGCCCGCGTGCGCGTCGAGGTGGCGAGCCTCGACCTCGTTCGAACTGCCTTCGGTGGAACCGGAGCGAACGCAGGTGTGTCGTCGCGGATCGCAGGTCTCGCCGCCTCTCGGACAGGAGCAAGGCCAGCCACGTGCCTACCTGGGGCCCGTTCGGAGGGTGTCGGGAGCGGTTCAGGTGTCTCGGTAGAGGTCTTCGATGAGGTCCCGGTAGCGGTCCTCGACCGCCTTTCGTTTGACCTTGTTGGTCGGGGTGAGCTCGCCCTCGTCGATGCGCAACTCGCGTGGCAGGATGCGGAAGTCGCCGATGCGTTCGACGGGGCGCGACACGGTCTGGTTCACCGCGTCGATCGCCGAATCCAGTTCCGCGCGTAGTTCCTCGTCCTGGATCAGCTGCTGAAGGTCATCGGGCGATCTGCCGCGCTCGTTCGCCCAGGTCGCGAGTTCGTCGTGATCCAGCGACAACAACATCCCGACGAACGGTCGGCCGTCCCCCACGGCCAGCGGGTGACTGATCAGTGGATGAGCCCGCAACTGGTCCTCCAGCTCGGTGGGGACGACGTTCTCCCCGGTGGAGGTGACGATCATCTCCTTCTTGCGCCCGACGTACCGAAGGAAGCCTTCGTCGAGTTCGCCGAGGTCGCCGGTTGCGAGCCAGCCATCCGCCGAGAGCACCTCACGGGTCTGTTCCTCCTTGCCGTGGTAACCCTGGAACACGTTCTCACCGCGAACCAGGATCTCGCCGTCATCGGCGATCCGGATGGTGACACCGGGCAGCGGCGGACCGACCGTGCCGATCCGTCGGGCCGAGAGGCGGTTGAGCGCCGCGGGCCCGGTCGTCTCGGTCTGGCCGTAGCCCTCCAGGATCGTGATGCCGATCCCGATGAACACATGCGCAAGCCGTTCGTCGAACGCATCACCCCCGACGATTGCGTGGGTCACCCGACCCCCGAGGACCGCGCGTATCCGGCGGTAGATCAGCCGTTCGAACACCGCATGCTGGAGCCTGGTCGGGAGCCGCACGGACCCGGTCGCATCCTCGCGCGACCACGCCTCCGCGACGGCGACGGCGCGGTCGAACACGCGGCTGCCAAGTGCGCCACCCGCGTGAGCTTCGGACTCGGCGCGGGCGAACAGTTTCTCGAACACCCGCGGGACGGCGAGGAAGAAGTCCGGCCGGAAGCGAACGAGTTCGTCCGCGAGCTCGTCCGGACCCGCGGAGTAGGCGATCACGACCCCGGTGTCCAGGGCCACGACCTGGATCAGGCGCGCGAACGCATGCGCAAGCGGCAGGAACAGCAGCGTCGTGCGCCCCTCTTCGATCACCTCGTCGATCGTGGCGATGCTCTGCGCCACGGTCCAGGCCAGGTTGCCGTGGGTCCACACGCAGCCCTTCGGCCGACCGGTCGTGCCGGAGGTGTACACGATCGTCGCGGTCTGCTCCATGCGGAGCCCGCCGAGACGGTCGGACACGGCGTCGTTATCGATCCCGTCGCCGAGCGCTTGCAGCTGCGCCAGGCCGTCGGCATCCAGCACGAACACGTGGTCGCATCCGGAGGGACGGTCGGCCTCGGCACGGAAACCGTCCGCCTGCTCCTGCGATCCGAAGAGGGTCGCGACCGCAGCGCTGTCATCGATGATCGAAGCTGCGCGTTCTGCAGTGAACGTCTCGTGGATCGGGACGGTGACCGCACCGATCGCCCAGATCGCGTAGTCGATGATCGTCCATTCGACGCGGGTCGAGGACATGATCGCCACCGACTGGCCCGGTTGCACCCCCAGCCCGATCAGACCCCGCGCGGTGGAGCGGATCTGCCTGGCGAGCTCGCCCAGCTCCCACGACGCGAAGCCGTCGCCATCACGAACCGCGACCGCCTCGCGTGAGGGATGGGCGTCCGCGTCAGCCAACAGCCGTGCCACGAGGGTGGTCTCGCGGTCGACCTCGACCTCACCGGGACCGTGGTGTTCGCGCACCTTCACTCCGTTCGACGTGGTCGGGTCGCTCGGTTACCGGCATCCTGACCCCACGGCACGAGGGGTGATCCTGCCGCCTTGACCGAGGGGTGATCCGGGTCAGGGAGCCCCGTCGAGCTGTTCGCCCTCGCGATGATCGGCAGCGCGCTGCTCATGCGGCGAGTCCGAACCGGCGGCGGATGAGCTTGTCGAGTTCGATGACGAGCAGGACGCTCAGCGAGACCGCGACGATGAGCCCCCAGGCCCCGAGCGGGATGGGCTCCACGCGCAGAACGAACTGGGTCGCCGGCAGGTACAGGGCTGCGACGTGGACGACGAGGGCGCCGGCCTGAGCGAGGAAGAGGAAGCGGTTGCCGGTCACCGACATCGAGAAGACCGACCGCAACTCTGAGCGGCTCGAGAAGAGGTGGAAGGCCTGGAAGACCACGAGCGTGCTGAGCGCGACGGTACGCGCCTGCTCGAGGCTCATCGCCTCCTGGGCCAGCGCCCAGCCGTACATCAGCAGGGTGCCCGCGGCGATCACCGCGCCGGTGATCGCCGAGCGGAGCCACAGGGGTCCGGTGACGACCGGCTCCCGGTGGCCCCGAGGTGCCTGGTCGAGCACGTCGGGCTCGCCGGGCTCGAACGCCAGCGCGAGGTCCTGCAGCCCCTTGGTGACGACGTTGGCCCAGAGCAGCTGGGCGGGCACGAGGATGAGTGGCCATCCGAGCAGCAACGTCGCAGGGACGATGAGGAACGTGCCCACTCCGGTGGAGACGAGGAAGAACGTCACCTTGCGGACGTTGTCGAAGGTGACGCGGCCCTCCTCGATCGCCGACTCGATCGTCACGAAGTTGTCGTCGGCGAGGACGAGCTCAGAGGCCTCCCGGGCGACGTCGGTGCCGGCCTGCCCCATCGACACGCCGATTTCGGCCCGCTTGAGCGCCGGCGCGTCGTTGACGCCGTCGCCGGTGACCGCGACGACCTCGCCACGCTGCTGGGCCGCCTCGACGATGCGCAACTTGTGCCCGGGCTCGACGCGGGCGAAGACCGCGACCTCGGCGACGGCGTCGGCGAGGTCGGTGTCGCTGCAGTCGCCGATCTCACGGCCGGTGAGCACGGTGGCGTCCTCGTCCGCGACGATGCCGAGGTCGTGGGCGATCGCGCGGGCGGTCGCGGCGTGGTCCCCGGTGATCATCACCACCCGCTGTCCGGCGCGCTGGGCCGCCTCGATGGCCTCCTTGACCCCCTCGCGGGGCGGGTCGAGGAGCCCGTGGAGGCCGAGGAAAGTGAGATCGCCCGGCTCCGCCGGGTCGTCGGGATCGGGAGCAGCGTCGAGCCGCGCATGGGCGGTCGCGAGGACGCGCAGTCCGCGCCTGGCCATGTCCTCCTGCGCCTCGCGGATCGCATCCTCATCGATCCCGTCACCGGCGAGGTCACGGCACATCGCGAGCACCCGCTCGGGGGCGCCCTTGACGAAGACGTGGTGCTCGCCGTCGCGCTCGCGGTAGCTCGCGGCGTACTGGCGCTGCGACTCGAAGGGGATCTGCGCCCGTTCGACCCATGAGCGCCGCAGAGCCTCGACGTCGTAGCCCGAACGCGTCGCCGCGACGAGCAGGGCGGTCTCGGTGGGGTCCCCACGGGTCTCGACGCCGTCGTCGGTGAGCTTGAGCTCGGCTTCGTTGGCGAGCACGCTGGCGAGCGTTGCGCGCGTGGCGGCGTCGGCGTCGGCGTCCGGCAGCTCCCGCGTCTCTGCCTCGCGGGGGTCTTCGGGTGCCTCTCCGAGGTCGTGGGTACGCCCCGCGACCCACACCTCCCGGACGGTCATCTCGTTGCGGGTGAGCGTGCCGGTCTTGTCCGAGCCGATGAACGTCGCCGACCCGAGCGTCTCGACGGCGGGCAGACGACGGATGATCGCGCGGCGTTGCGCCATGCGCTGCACCCCGCGGGCGAGGGTGACGGTGAGTACGACCGGCAGGGCCTCGGGAACGGTTGCGACGGCCAGCGCGGCGGCGGTGAGCAGCATCTCGTCGAGCGGCTCGCCGAGGAGCAGGCCGTAGGCCAGGGTCAAGACGACCGAGACGAGGATGATGAGCCCGATGATGTTGGCGAAGCCCGCCATGCGCTGAGCCAATGGTGTGCTGAGCTCTTCTGCTTCGCGCATCTGCTCGGCGATCTTGCCGAGCTCGGTGGCCCCACCGGTCGCGACGACGACGCCACGCCCCCGCCCGCTGGCCACGGCGGTGCCGTCGAAGACCATGCACGAGCGCTCGGCGATGGGGGCGTCTTCATCGACGGGTTCGGGGTCCTTGCCGACGACCGTCGACTCCCCGGTCAGCAACGACTCGTCGATCTGCAGGGACGACGCCTGCAGTAAGCGGGCGTCGGCGGGCACCTTGCCGCCGGAACTGAGCAGCACGATGTCGCCGGGCACGACCTGCTCGGCGTCGGTCTCCTGCTCGTGGCCGTCACGGAGTACCGTCGCCGTCGGGCTGACGAGTTCCATGAGCGCCTGCACCGCCTGCTCGGCCTTCCGTTCCTGGTAGAAGCCGATGACGGCGTTGAGGACGAGCACCGCGGCGATCACCCCGGCGTCGACGTACTCCTCGAGCAGGAGCGTCACGACCGCGGCGATGAGCAAGATGTAGATGAGCGGGCTGCGGAACTGATCGAGCAGGGTCTGCCACCACGGACGGCCCTCGGAGTCCTCGAGGCGGTTCGGGCCGTACTCGGCGAGGCGCTGCTCGGCCTCCTCCGAGGAGAGCCCGCGCTCGGCGTCGGCGTCGAATCGCGCGAGGGCGTCCTCGGCGGTCAGCGCCTGCCATGCCTCTTCCTCGCGCGGCGGTTCCTGCTCGTCGGCACTCCGGGACTCCCTCGACGGAGGGGTGGTGTGTGCAGCTGCTCCTGACATCTGGCACCCTTCAATGGGAGATGCTTGCCGTCCTCGATGGGGGATGCTTGCCGTCCTCGCGTGCACATGCACGAACCAAGAGCGTGCCCAACCGCGGGTATGGCCGCAAGGATGACGAGGTCGCGAGAGGCGCCCATGGATGCAGCGAGGCACCATCGACCCGCAGCCTCGCGATGAGCCTTGCACAGAGGGTCCACGAGCAGACGCCGGCCACCCGTGACCGGTACCTCGACCTCCTCCGCGTCGCGAGCATCCTGGTCGTCGTCCTCGGCCACTGGATGGCGCGGGTGCTCACCGACGATGACGGCGCGGTCGCCGAGACCTACATCCTCGAGGCGATCCCGGTCACCCAGTGGGCGACGCTGCTCTTCAACGTCATGCCGATCTTCTTCATCGTCGGCGGCGCGCTCAACGCGCCGAGTTGGAGGCGGGCCCGCGAGGAGGGCGAGCCCGCCGCCGACTGGCTGCGCCGCCGGAGCCGTCGGCTGCTGCGCCCCCTGCTGCCGCTGCTCGCGCTCTGGATCACGATCACGGTGGTCCTGGGCGCCACCGTCGGCGAGGACGTGATGATCCTGGACCCCGACGCCGCGATCGTCCCGATCTGGTTCCTCGCCGCCTACCTCCTGGTCACCGCCCTGACCCCGGTGACGCTGCGCCTGCACGAGTGGGCCGGTGGGCTCTGGCTCATCGCCGCCTGCGCCGCCATTGCCTTGGGCGTCGACATACTGCGCTTCGGACCGCTCGCCGACGCCATGTTGATCGAGGGGCAACCCGCCGTCGGCGCGGTCAACTACCTGACCGTCTACGTCCTGCTGCACCAGCTCGGTTACCTCTGGGCGGACGACCGGTTGCCGACGCGCCCCTGGCCGCAGGTCGCGATCGGCCTGACCGGAGTCGCCGCGCTCGTGGTGATGATCGGACCCGGGCCCTACCCACTGACGATGGTGCCCATCGCCGGCACCGACCTGCCGAACAACCTCAACCCGCCGAGCGCGGCGCTCGTGGCACTCGGGATGTGCCAGCTCGCGGTGGCACTGCTCGCCCGCAGCCGGGTCACCGGCTGGCTCCAGCGACCCGTGCCCTGGACCGCGGTGGCGCTACCGGGACGCCGGCTCATGACGATCTACCTGTGGCACCAGACGGCGATGCTCGCCGTCGCCAACGCGACGATCCTCACCGGTCTGTGGCCGCTGCCCGAACGCGCCGACGGGTCGTGGTGGGCGACCCGGCCCCTGTGGCTGCTGCTCTGCGCGGTGACGCTCGGCGCGCTCGTCGCGGTCGTCGGCCGGTTCGAGACGCCACCGTCCCCACGCCCCGCCGGGCTCGCGCCGCGTCCGGCGGCGGCCCTCGCCGGGATCGGGGTGACGCTGTCCACCGGTGGCGTGGGCTGGCTCGTCGTCGCCGGCATCGCCGATCCCGCCATGCCGCTGCGCCTGCCGCTGCCCGCGCTCGTCCCTCTCGCCGTGGGGCTCGTCGCCCTCGGGGTCGTCGGCGACCGTCTCACCGCCGCCTCCCCCCGGTGAGCCTCACCGCATCGCCGACGTCGACGAGTTCACGGTCGAGGCCCGGAGCGGCAGCGAGGACCATCGGCCCTGGTTCAACGTCGCGGGTCTGGGCACGGTCGATGGTGCGACGTTGTTGATGTGGACGGCAGGCCATAGCAAGAGCGATCGCTCGAACCTGACTCGAACTGCAAGGAAAGGAGCACCCCTGAACCGGCTCGCCCCACGGAGAACCCTCACGCCAGCTCGATCCGGGGCCACCGACCTCCTCGACGAACTCGACCGCCTCCGCAGCCTGGTGTTCGAGCCCATCGGCTCGACCGAGGTCGGGGACTGGACTCCGGCACTGGCCGACCTCGAGGAACGCGACGACGAGTTCGTCGTCAACGTCGAGGTCCCGGGCTTCGATCGGGAGAACATGAAGATCGAACGTGACGGCCGGCGTCTGCTGGTCCATGCCGAACGAGACGAGCAGGAGAGCGAGCAGGAGCGTGAGGGCACCATGCGCGCCTCCACACGCAGCTCAGGGCACCTCCACCACGAGGTGGTGCTGCCCGCCGAGGTGGACCGCGACGGCATCCAGGCATCCCTCGAGCAGGGCGTCCTGACCGTGCGCCTGCCCAAGAACGAACAGAGCCAACGCCACACCATCGACATCCGCTGACACGACAGGCCCGCTCGCCCGACGGCCACCCTCGTCGGTGTGGTCGGAGGGGGAGCGGGCGTCGCGTTTCCGCTCGGAGCCGGGGCCACCGCCACCGGCCACGCCCGCGTGGCGGTGTCCTGACGACAACGGCCCGACCAGACAACGTGGTCGCTGTGCGTGCCGCGGCCCGGAACGCCGACATGTTCAGGGGTTGGTGGGTCCGGGTTGGAGGTCGGTGCGTCGGAGGAGTTGGGCGTTGAGGGCGACGATGATGGTGGACAGGCTCATGAGTGCGGCGCCGAGCGCCATCGGGAGGGTGAACCCGATGGGGGTGAGCACGCCGGCGGCCAGTGGGATGGCGGCGAGGTTGTAGCCGGCGGCCCACCACAGGTTCTGGAGCATCTTGCGGTAGGTCGCGGCGGACAGGGTGCGGATCGCGACCACCCCGCGGGGGTCGTCGGAGGCGAGCACGATCCCAGCGGACTCGATGGCGACGTCGGTGCCCGCCCCGATGGCGATGCCGACGTCGGCGCGGGCGAGCGCGGGCGCGTCGTTGACCCCGTCCCCGACCATGGCGACCTTCAGGCCGCGGTCCTGCAGTTCGGCGACCTTGGCGTCCTTGTCTTCGGGCAGGACCTCGGCGAACACCTCGTCGATGTCCAGCTCGGCCGCGACCGCCTCGGCGACCTGGCGGGCGTCCCCGGTGATCATCGCCACGGTGATCCCGGCGGCGTGCAGTTGGTCGACGGCCTGGCGGGAGACGTCACGGACCTGGTCCTCGAGCGCGAACGCGCCGATGACCTGCCCGTCACGGATGACGTGCAGGACCGCGGCACCTCGGTCGATCCACCGGTCAGTCGTCGCGGTCAGCTCGTCGGGGACCTCGAGGTCGCGGTCGCGCAGCAGTGCCGGTCCACCGACCGCCACCTCGACGCCGTCGACCTCTGCGGCGACCCCACGGCCGGTCATGGACCGGAACCCGGACGCGGCCGGAACCTCGACCCGCCCGGTCGCGTAGGTGTGGATCGCCCGCGCCAGCGGATGTTCGGAGTCGGCTTCGACCGCGCCGGCGAGCGCGAGCAACTCATCCTCGGCGACGCCGTCGGCGGTGGCGACATCGGCGACCGCGTGGGCACCCTCGGTCAGCGTGCCGGTCTTGTCGAACAGCACCGCGTCGATCTTGCGCATCTGTTCGAGGGCGAGCCGGTCCTTGACCAGGATCCCCGACCGGGCCGACTTGGCCGTTGAGATCGAGGTCACCAGCGGGATCGCCAACCCGAGCGCGTGCGGACAGGCGATGACCAGCACCGTGATCGTCCGGTCGACCGCGAACCCGGGCTCGCCCAGCAGGCTCCACACCAGCGCGGTCAGGGTCCCGGCCGCGACCGCGACGTAGAACAGCAGCGCCGCCGCCCGATCGGCCAGCGCCTGGGTGCGCGACCGCGAGGACTGCGCGTCGGCGACCATCCGCTCGATCCCCGCCAGCGTCGTGTCATCGCCGGTCGCGGTGACCTCGATACGCAGGCTGGCATCGGCGACCACCGTGGCGGCGACCACCCGATCGCCTGCCTCACGGGAGACGGGGTTGGACTCGCCGGTGATCATCGACTCGTCCACATCCGCCGAACCGTCCACGACGGTGCCGTCGGCAGGGACGCGGGCGCCGGGCCGGACCAGCACCACGTCCCCGACGTCGAGGTCGTCGATGCGCACCGTCTGCGTCGAGCCGTCCTCGGTGACGCGTTCCGCCTCGTCGGGCAGCAACTCGGCCAGCGCCTCGAGCGCTCCTCGGGCTTGGCCGATCGCACGCATCTCCAGCCAGTGGCCGAGCAGCATGATCGAGATCAGCAGCGCGAGCTCCCACCACAGCTCGTCGCCGAACCACCCGATGACGTTCGCGAGCGACGCGACATAGGCCACCGTGATCGCCATCGCGATCAGCAGCATCATCCCCGGGGACCGGTCACGCGCCTCCTGCACCCCTCCAGTCAGGAACGGCCACCCGCCGTAGAAGAAGATCACCGTGCCCAACACCGGGGACAGCCAGGTACTGCCCGGGAAGGACGGGGCGGTGTAGCCGAACCACTCCTGGATCATCGGTGCCCACACCACCACCGGGATCGTCAGGGCGAACGACAACCAGAACCGGTCACGGAACATCGCCGCATGATCACCATGACCGTCATGCCCGCCATGGCCCTCAGGGCCGTCATCGTGCCCCGCATGGCCGCCGTCCGGCTCCGGGTCACGCGGCGGATCATCGTGGTGGTCGTGGCCACCGTGTCCGGCATCGAGGTCGTGATCGGTCGACATCATCAGTGCCTTCATGCTGCGGAGCGTCCATCAAGATGGAGATGTAATACCCTACCCCCCTATACTTGAAAGAGACATGCGGTCCTGCAACGTCGATCGCGGGAGAGGCGCAACATGATGCCCGGGATGAACCATCGGGATGGGATGATGTCGTGGTGGATGGCGAGCGGGTGGGGCTGGCTCTGGGTGCTCCTGGCAGCCGTCCTGATCGCCCTGCTCGTCTGGGTCCTCGTCAGGCTCTCTGGCCGGCCGTCGCCGCCATCGGGGCGGACGCAACCCGACGCGCTGCAGATTCTCGAAGAGCGTTTCGCCCGCGGTGAGATCGACCACGACGAGTTC
The DNA here is from genome assembly GCA_007136095.1 of Nitriliruptoraceae bacterium. GTDB lineage: Bacteria > Actinomycetota > Nitriliruptoria > Nitriliruptorales > Nitriliruptoraceae > CSSed11-175R1. The sequence goes on along the minus strand of SLHP01000105.1, from coordinate 22,606 downwards.
GAGAGCCGACGAGCCGCGCTGCGCGACGGCGGCACGTGACCCTGGGATGGCGTCCCCCGGGATCTTCACCGCCTCCGCCGATCGCGTCGCCCGAGGGTTCGACGGTCGGTGAGTCGCCGGCCGCCTCGACGAGCGCGGCTCCTGGCCGAACCCGTTGGGTCGGAGGCCGGCAGAGCTGTTCGATCTCGGAACCGTCAACCGCGCGCATCGGGGCTGCCGACTGCGCTTCGAGTTCAGCCGCTGCCCGACCACGCTCCCTGCGACAGCGCGTGAACCGCCGGCATACGGCGTTGGAACCCCACCGCGAAGCGTCTCGGGTCACAGGTAGTCGCGTCGGGTGAGCCAGACCATCGCGACCGCACCCTGGGCGATCGGCAGGTAGAACACCACGAAGCGGTAGGCGACGGTGGCGGCGAAGGCGGCGGCCTCCGGAACGCCGAGGGCGACCAGGAAACCGGTCATCACCGCCTCGGACACCCCGATGCCACCGGGCACCGGCACCAGCGTCTGCAGGATCCCGGTCGCGATCACCACGACCAGCACCACCGCCAGACCGAGCCGCTGGTCCAGGGCGACGAGCACCATCCAGAGCACCAGCGCGCGGACCACACGGGTGGCGAGGTTGCCGCCGAGGAGGCCGAGCGCCCGCACGGGGTCGGCGACGACCCCGCGCGCGGCCTCCCACATGGTGTTCAGGACCGCCACCACGGGTGTTCTCAACTTCGGAACCCGTGCGACGACCAGCGCCGCGGTGGCCACGACCAACAGCAGGACCATCCCCAGGCGCCCGAGGGCCAGGTCCGTGCCGGCGAGGTCGACCCCCAGGTCGAGGTCGCTGAAGGCGAAAGCCACGACGAGGACCACCACCTCGACGAGGATCCCGCCGACGCTGTCCATCGTCGCCTGGGTGAGCGAGGCTGCCCGTGACACCCCGAAGCGGGACAGGAAGGCCGCGTTGGCCGCCACCGTGCCCGTGGCACCCGGGGTGGCGACCCCGATGAACTTCGCGCCGATCTGGAGCACGACGAGGGGTCGGAAGGGCACCGAGGTGGTGTTCGCGAAGGACATCGAGGTGGCCTCGGTGACGAACACCGCCTGGCCGATGACCCAGGCGAGCAGCAGCCAGGACCAGGTGGCATCCGAGAGCTCGGTCGCCACCGAGGTCAGGTCGATGCCGCCGATCATGGGCACGATGGCCAGAGCCGCCACGATGCCGAGTACGGCGAACACCAGGGTGCGGGGCGAGATCCGGCGGAGCTCCACCCGTTCGGGTGGCTCGTGGTCGAGCGCATCGGTCAGGGCGCTCGTGAGGTCGCGCAGCAGCGCCTTGGGATCGTCGGCCCGGGCTCGGGTGGCCGCGTCGAGGGCCGGGAGCTGGAGGTAGGGCAGCGCGGCCACCAGGTTGTCGTCGCCGAGTCCGGCACGAGCGGCCGCGACGGCCCGGGCGGGACCGACCAGTGCGGCGGTGGAGAACAGCAGCTCGACGACGTCGCGGGCACGCTCCGCTGCGGTCGCGCTGATCGTCCCGGCGCTGAGATCGTGGAGTTGGAGCCGTTCGTCGACCATCCGGATCATCGACACATCGAGCCAGCCGTGCGCGATGCCGGCTCGGTGGAGCCGGGCCACGTGGCCCCACAGCTCCCGGAGCAGCGGATCGGTGAGCTGCTCGGGGGGCAAGCGGTCGAGCCGCGTCCCGCCAGCCGCCACCGCCAGCAGCGCGATCTCGTCACTGGCCCGCCCGGCGGTCAGCACCTCGGGGACGGGCACCCCGGCGCGGTCGGCCCACAGGGTGACCAGCGCCTCGTGCTGGACGCTCTGCAGCCGGGAGAAAGTGAAGGTGCGCCGCTCCTCCCGATACCACAGGGTGCGCCACAGCTTCGCCAGCAGCTGCTGGTCGGTCGCATCGCGGCCGTAGACCTTGAGCAGGACGGGCGTGCCGTCGGCGGTCGTCGCCAGGACCGGTCGCACCCCCCAGGAGCGCGACGGCGGGAAGCGCAGGTCGGTCACGGGCACGCCCAGCCGGTCCATCGCGTCGGCGATCGTGGTGAGGTCCGGCAGACCGCTCGGTGCCCCCAACCCCAGGAAGGTCACCCCGGCGGCGATCAGCCCGACCCCGACCGCCCCGACCGCATCGCTCGGGAGCCCGAAACCCAGTCCAGCTCCGGCCAGCACCGCGAGCGCGACGATCGCCCAACCCACCCGCCGCAAGGGTCGGACCAGGTGGGGGGAGGCCGCGACCAGCAGCGCGGTGGTGACCGCGATGCGGAACACCGGCGTCTGCCGTTCGGGAGTGGTGATCCCGAGCTCCGGGACGATGTAGGGCCACCCTCCGTGGAAGAGCCGCACGAGCACGACCCCGATCGTCGCGGCCACCACCAGCGCCACGACCACGTCGCGCAACGCGTCCCGGCGGGCCCGGCCGCCGGTCAGCAGCAGCACCAGGACCACGACGCCGTAGGCGAAGCCGAAGGAGTACACGACCGACAGCGGTTCCAGGCTCCAGTTCGGTAGCACGTCGACCAGGTCCGCGAGCGCGCGGTTGAGCGGTCCGAGACGTTCCCGGTTCACCACCGCCCAAAGCAGGAGCAGACCGCCACCGAGGATGCTGGTGACGTCACCCGCCCGCCGTACCCGGGGTTGGTCCGGGGCGGACACGAGGTAGCGCGCGCCCCGGGTCTGCATCCCATCCCTCCTCATGCACCGGGCACGAAGGGGTTGCGTCTCGCTCGGCGCCGTTGACCGGGCGATGGTAGGCATGCTCGGGCGCTGGCGGCTCACCCAACCGGGGTGGTTCGCTCAGACAGTGGCGGTGCCGCTCCAGCTGTTCCGCGGCGCGTCGCGACGGGCGAGGGGCGACGGAGCACCTTTGCACCACAGGCGCGGCGTTCGAGCGTTCCTGGCTGCGACCATCAGGCAGCGGGCATCTGGTGACCCCAGGGCGTGGAATGCTCATGGTGCGAACGAAGATCGCCTCAGGCTCGGGGGATGAGCACGAGCTTGCCGACGTGGTCACCGGACGCGAGATCCTGTTGGGCCTGATGGATCTCGGTGAGGGGGTAGGTGCGGGCGACGGGTGGGGCCAGGCGTCCGGCACGGGCGTCCTCGACGAGCCGACGGAGCTGTTGCGGGGTGTGCATCGTCGATCCGATCAGCGTTCGCTGTTGCAGGTACAGCACGCGCAGGTCGATCTCCACGGCCGGGCCGGTGACGGCGCCGCAGGTGACCAGGCGCCCGCCCGTGCTGAGCGCCCCCAGTACCGCTCCGAAGTGGCCGCGCCTCCGACGACGTCGGCGATGACGGCGAAGGGTCCTGCCTCCGCCAGCTGGGTCTCGAGCGGGGCCACGTCACGCACGAGCACGTGGGATGCTCCGGCCTGCTGTACGGCCCCGAGGTTGGCGCGTTCGAGCCTCCCGGTCGCCGTGCCGTAGGCGATCGGCAGACACGCCAGCTGCTCATCGGACACGGGCGAATCGGTGACGTCATGGACGCGTGGAAAGTCGATCGCAACCCCCTTCCAGCCCACGACCGCGTTGGGATCATCGGACCTTCCGTAGGCGCCCTCACGGGTCCGCACATCGGTGTTGGTCACCCTTGCAGCGGCCACCTTGATGCGAACCTGCCCGGCTGCGGGCCGGGGCGTGATCAGTCGTCGGTGGCGCAGTCCGGGCAACGGGCGCGGAAGGTGACCTCGACGTCGAGGACCTCGAAGCCGTGGCGTTGGTCTGCGGAGAGGCGCGGGTCGTCCGCGTGGACGTCGAGCATCTGACCGCAGTCCACGCACACCAGGTGGTGGTGGCGCTCGGTGACGTTGGGGTCGTAGCGCTTGCGGCCGTCGGCGTGGGTGATCTCGAGCAGCTCGCCGAGGCTGACCAGCTCGCTGAGCGTGCTGTAGACGGTGGCGCGGCTGACCTCGGGCAGCGCCGCCCGTGCGCGGCCCAGGACCTCGTCGGCGGTCGCGTGGACGTGCTCACCGCTCATCGCCTCGGCGATGACGCGTCGCTGCGCCGTCAGGCGCCAACCTCGGCTCCGCAGACGATCGATCAGCTGGGTCACGTCGGGTGGCTTTCCGGTCGATGGCTGGCCTACCTGCGGGGTGGATGCTACCAGGACCGGTTGCTAGTCTGGACCCAGTCCAACTTCCGTATCCGTCCACGGCCTGACCCGGACTATGGTCAACGGCTAGGACGAGACGGACCCCGCCCGGCGACCGGGCGGTCAAGCCCACCCCGAAGCACGAGGAGCATGCCGTGGCAGATCACGCGAGCGAGTGCCCGATCACCGGAGCGCGTACGACCCCGCAGGGCCCATCCAATGAGATGTGGTGGCCCAACCAGTTGAACCTTGGGATCCTCCATCAGAACCATCCCGCTTCCAACCCGCTCGGTGCGGATTTCGACTACGCGCAGTCCTTCAAGGAGCTCGATGTTGACGCGCTGACACGCGACGTCGACGCGCTCATGACTGAGTCGCAGGAGTGGTGGCCGGCGGACTACGGCCACTACGGCCCACTGTTCATCCGGATGTCCTGGCACGCGGCCGGGACCTACCGGGTCGAAGACGGCCGCGGCGGTGGTGGCACCGGCGCGCAGCGGTTCGCCCCGGTCAACAGCTGGCCGGACAACGCCAACCTCGACAAGGCCCGCCGGCTGCTGTGGCCGATCAAGCAGAAGTACGGCCAGAAGCTGTCCTGGGCCGACCTGCTCGTCTTCGCCGGCAACCGGGCGATGGACACGATGGGCTTCGAGACGTTCGGGTTCGGGTTCGGCCGCGCGGACATCTGGGCGCCGGAGGACGACATCTACTGGGGTCCGGAGGACGTCTGGCTCGACGATCAGCGCTACACCGGCGACCGTGAACTCGAGAACCCGCTCGGGGCCGTGCAGATGGGTCTGATCTACGTCAACCCGGAGGGCCCGAACGGCAACCCGGATCCGTTGGCTGCCGCCCACGACATCCGTGAGACCTTCGGACGCATGGCCATGAACGACGAGGAGACGGTCGCGCTCATCGCCGGCGGTCACACCTTCGGCAAGGTCCACGGTGCCGCTCCCGACTCGCACCACGGGCCGGAGCCGGAGGGTGCCCCGCTCGAGGAACAGGGGCTCGGCTGGAAGAGCAGCTTCGGCACCGGGAAGGGACCCGACACGATCAGCAGTGGTCTCGAGGGTTCCTGGACCGCCAACCCGATCCAGTGGGACAACGGCTACTACGACCTGCTGTTCAAGTACGACTGGGAGCTGACCGAGAGCCCCGCTGGCAAGAAGCAGTGGACGCCGATCGATGTCCAGGAGGAGGACCTGGCCCCGGACGCACATGATCCGTCGAAGATGGTCCCGCCGATGATGTTGACGACGGACCTGTCGATGATCAAGGACCCGGCGTACCTGGAGATCTCCAAGCGGTTCCACGCGAACCTCGACGAGTTCGCCGATGTGTTCGCCCGTGCGTGGTTCAAGCTGCTCCACCGCGACATGGGTCCGGTGGATCGCTACCTCGGGCCGCTCGTGCCGGATGAAGAGCTCGTCTGGCAGGACCCCGTTCCAGCGGTCGACCACGAACTGATCGACGACGCCGATGTCGCGTCGCTCAAGGCGACGATCCTCGATGCCGGCCTGCCGGTCTCCCAGCTGGTCAACACGGCCTGGGCGTCCGCCTCGACCTACCGCGACACCGATAAGCGTGGTGGTGCCAACGGCGCACGTATCCGCCTGTCGCCGCAGACCGAGTGGGATGTCAACGTCCGCTCGGGCGTGTCGAGTGTGCTCGCCAAGCTCGAGGAGATCCAGCAGGGCTTCAACGACCAGCAGTCGGGCGACAAGCGCGTCTCCCTGGCTGACATAATCGTGCTGGCTGGCTGCGCGGGCGTCGAGCAGGCGGCGAAGACCGCTGGGCACGACGTCACCGTTCCCTTCACACCGGGCCGGACCGACGCCACCCAGGAGCAGACCGACGTCGAGCAGTTCGGCTACCTCGAGCCGAAGAGCGACGGGTTCCGCAACTACCGCCAGAAGGGCGGGGAGGTCCCGAGCGAGCACCTGCTGCTCGACCAGGCACACCGGCTCACCCTGTCGGCACCGGAGATGACGGCGCTCGTCGGTGGGATGCGTGCCCTGGGCGCGAACGCCGGGGAGACCACACACGGTCTGCTCACGGACCGTCCGGGCACGCTGACCAACGACTTCTTCGTCAACCTGCTCGACATGGGTACGGAGTGGAAGCCTGTCGGCGAGGGCGAGGAGGAGTTCGAACTCCGCGACCGTCAGACCGGCGAGGTGAAGTGGACCGGGACCCGCGTGGACCTGGTCTTCGGATCGAACTCGCAGTTGCGTGCGGTCGCCGAGGTCTACGCCAGCGACGACGCGGGCGACAGGTTCGTCCATGATTTCGTCGCCGCCTGGGACAAGGTCATGAACCTCGACCGCTACGACCTCGCCTGAGCGATCGCGCACGAACGACCCTCGACAACGTCGAGGTGGCACGCCACCCGGGGCGGGACCGCGACCACGCGGTCCCGCCCCGACCTGGTGTGCGCGGCGAATGACACCGTTGCGCGTTCACGCGAACGCGTTCTCGACCCCGGAGTCGCGGACGAACAGGCAGGGAGCGTCGAGGCGTTCGCGGACCTCGCGTAGCCAGTGGAAGTCGACCTGTGTCGACAACGCCATCACGTGGAGGCTCGCGGGCGGAGCATGTTCGAGCGACCGTGCGAACGGGTGCGGGATGACGCTGACGTGGGGCGGCCCCGGGAGACGTGCGATCTCGGCGACCTCACGGAGGTAGCCCTCGGCGGGTTCGGTGTCCTGCATGCCGTCGACCGCGGTCACCAGGGTCAGCTCCGCCTCCGAGGAGCGGACCAGCCGGTAGGCCAGCAGCAGGGCGAGGTCTGAGTGGGGGAGGTGGTCGCCGACGTGCCAGTCCGGTCCCTGACCCCGTAGCCAGAGGGCGATGACGGGGGCTGCATCATCCGCATCCTCGTCCGCCGCTGGGTCGTCCCCTGCAGGTTCCGCTTCATCGAGTCGTGGTGGTCGGGTGGGAAGCAGCACGACGCCGACATCCATCTCGAACGCCTGTCGCAGGAGCAGTCGGGTCGGGGCGTCGTGGTCCGGATCCTCGGGGAACCCGGCCAGGAGCAGGTTGGCTGCATGCGGATCCCCCTCATCGCCGGTCGCCAGGAGCGCCACCGCGGGTCCCCGTTCGGCCTGAGCCGCTTCGACCCGGGTCGTGCCCGGATCCAGACCGTCCTCTTCCAGTCGGTCCCGGAGCGCCACGATGTCTTCGTCCAGCGATCCGTCGATCTCGTCGGCGTCGATGGCGACCAACCGGACGGGCTCGCCGGGCAGTGTGAGCCTGGGGAGCCAGCGTCGTGCCCGCTCGAGCTCCTCGCGATCGCACACCGGTACCAGCAGGTGTGGTGACCACGTCCGCTCGTCCGACGGCGGCGCGCGTCGCGCCGTTCGCGTCGCCCAGTGCGCGAGCGCGACCAGCATCGCACCACGGATGTCGGTGACCGGGCGTTCGAGGTCACGTCGCGCGAGCCAGAGGAGGACGGCGCCGCCCGCGACCGCGGCGACCAACGTGAACCAGGCGTTGATCACGAACATGGTGCCCACGCACCCGAGCGCTCCCAGCAGTGGCACGATCCAGTGCACGCGGAAGGTCGGTCGGTAGCTCGGGAGGTCGACGACGGTCTCGGCGAGGACGGCGAGGTTGATGGCGCCGTAGGTGATCAGGAAGATCAGGGTGATCACGGGGGCGATGGCGTTCAGGTCGCGCAGCAGGACCGCGGCGCCCACGATGGCGATGGTCACGAGCAGTGCGTGGCGTGGTTCGCCCCGTCCATCGCGGGTCGCCAACCAGGAGGCCGCCGGGGTGACGCGGTGTGCTGCCAGCGCCTGCAGGATCCGCGGGGCTCCCACGAGGGAGGCCAACGCGGAGGAGAAGGTCGCCGCCAGCAGACCGGCCAGGACCGCCGGCGCCCATGCGGAGAGATCCACGATGGCGAAGTAGTTGCTGATCAGTTCCGATGTTGGCGCCGCGAAGGCGAGCCAGACGGCCACCGCGACGTAGATCACCAGGCTGACCGCGACCGCTGCCAGGGTTCCACGCAGGATGCTGCGGCGAGCATCACGTAGCTCTCCTGACATGTTCAGACCCGCCATGATGCCGGTCGTGGCAGGGAAGAAGACGGCGAACACGACCCACACGTCTGTGCCGGGGAACCCATCCTCGGGTGCGCCCGGGAACTCCCCGAAGGTCGGTGGCGTGTGGGTCCAAGGTTCCGTGAACGCGGCGATCGCCATGGAGCCCAGCGCGACCGCGACGATGCCCAGGATCACGAACTGGGTGCGGAACGCCGCCTTCGTGCTGATCATCACGATGGCGACCAGGACGGCGACCATCGCGACGTCGATGGCCAGCGGTGGATGGCCCGGGAATATCGCGAGCCAGCCGTCGCGGAACCCGAAGACGTAGAGCACGATGACCAGGCTCTGCGAGAGGTAGAGGGGCACGCCGACGGCACCCCCGGCCTCGACGCCGAAGGAGCGTGCGATCAGCGCGTAGGCACCGCCGGCTTCCGGGGTGACGTTGGTCGAGATGGAGGCCAGTGACAGCGCGGTGAAGCCGGTGATCAGGAACGCGAGCAGGATGATCCCGATCGATCCGGCGAGCCCGGCGTTCCCGACGACCCAACCCGTGCGCAGGAACAGGATGACGCCCAGGATCGTCAGCAGCGTCGGGATGAACACGCCCTCGATCGTCCCGTAGCGACGAGCCCCGTCGGCTGTCTCCGTGTCGTGGGCCACCTCACATCTCCCAGCCGGGTGCGAGGACCCTGATCGTGCCGATCTGCCGGGCGCAGCCTTGCACATCGCGGGCGCAGTGGCCCACGGATGGGGCGCTCGCTGGACGCTGCGGGATGTGCGACTGCAGAGACCCGCTGGATCCGTGGCGGTGAAACCTCCGTGCGTTCTACGCAGGGCGCAGCGGTGATCCGGCCCGCGGGGTCGAACGGCCCGAACGTGCCCTCAGGACCGAGAACGAAGCCTGTCCGTTCGGCCATGATCTATCTCCCTGGGGAGGGTGGGACAGTGGCCGTTCGGCCCGAGAACCAACCGGGGCGTCGTCAGCACCGCCTAGCGTTCCGCCCCGCGCTCCCGGATGTCACCTGCGTGGTCCCCGGCCGGACGAGAACGACACGTCGACTGTGCCGCTCGGCATGTTCCGCCGAGGCACAGCCCCCCAAGCAGATCGATGTTCGGCTGCGCTCGCGTACCCCCCAACCCGAGCGTCGACGATGATCTTCGGAGTACCCGTGACCGTTCGCCGCGTCGTACTCATCCTGCCCGCCATGTTCTTCCTGCTCCTCGTCACCACGTCCGGCGCATCGGCCGACCACAGCTTCGAGGACGTGAACGGAACCGGCCACGATGCCGTCAGGGCCCTGGTGTCTGAGGGCGTCGTCCAGGGCTGTGGTGACGGCCTGCTCTGTGCCACCGACGAGGTGACACGCGGTCAGGTCGCAACGATGCTGAACAACGCCCTCAACCTGCCACCGGCGATGAGCATCGAGCAGGGCCGCTTCAGCGACGCCGAGGGCAACGTGCACGAGGCGGCCATCGATGCCGTCGCGGCCGTCGGCCTCTCTGCAGGATGTGGTGACGGCCGGTACTGCCCGAACGACCCGATCACCCGCGCGCAGCTGGCGTCGATGCTCTCCAAGGGGTTCGAGCTCCCGGATGCCCCCGACGAAGTGATCTACTTCGAGGATGCTTCCGGTGTGCACGCGACCGCGATCGCCGCGGTCGCCCAGGCCGGCATCGCGAACGGCTGTGACCTCCTGAACTTCTGTGGTCGCGACAACCTGCAGCGGGTCCACGCGGCGATGTTCTTCGCCCGGGCCCTCGACCTCGTCGAGCGCCAGGAGCTCGCGTCATTCGACGAGCGCAAGCAGGAATACGAGGAACAGCTTGCCCGTGAGGAGGCCGAAGCCGAGGCCGCCGCGAAGGCCGAGGCTGAGGCGGAGGCCAAGCGCGAGGCTGAGAAGGCGGCCAGCGCGCCGGCGGCGAAGGCCGTCGAGGTGGCGCTCGCACAGCTCGGCAAGCCCTACCAGTGGGGTGCCAGCGGGCCGCACCGCTTCGACTGCTCCGGGTTGACCTCGTTCGCCTGGGCCGCCGCCGGCGTCACCCTGCCCCGTTCGTCACGGATGCAGTACAACGCGACGACGCGCATCTCTCGCAGTGAACTCACACCAGGAGACCTGGTCTTCTACCACTCGCCGATCAGCCACGTCGCGATGTACATCGGTGACGGGAAGGTCGTCGAGGCGCCCAACAGCGGCAACAACGTGCGTATCCGCCACGACGGACTGACCCGCCGTGGGGTCGTCGGGTTCGGTCGCGCCAACGGCTGAGTCCGTACGGGTCCGATCATCACGGTCACAGCCGCGCGACGGGTCCAGTCCCCGGCCTCTGTCGAAAGGGGGATGGTCAACCGGTCGAGGTACTCACCCGGCTCGCCACGGAGCGCCGCGATGCCCGGCGTGCGCGCCTTGCGCGCGCGTCACGGTTGGGTCGCAACGGCCGGAGGGGGCGCCGCGAGCGGCGCCCCCCAGGGTCGATCAGTCGAACGATGCGCCGATCAGTGCTCGGCGACCTTGGCGATCGTGCCGTCCGCGATGTCGGCGCGATAGCCGTGGATCTCCTTCTTGAGCGACTTCGCCAGGAGGTACATCCCGATCACGTTCGGGATGGCCATGAGGAAGATCATCGAGTCCGAGATGCCGATGACCGGCCCGAGCGACAGGGACGCGCCGATGACCACGAAGATGCAGAAGATGAGCTTGAAGGCGGTCTCGGCAACCTCGCTGTCACCGAACAGGTAGCCGGTCGCCTTCATGCCGTAGTAGCTCCACGTGAGCATCGTGGAGAATGCGAACGCGATCACCGCGATCGCGAGCACGTTCGGGAACCACGGCAACACCGTCGCGAACGCCGCAGAGGTCAGTGCCACACCGCCCAACTCGCCGGCGACCGGATCCAGGTAGGCACCCGAGATCACGATGATCAGGGCCGTCGCCGTACACACGATGACGGTGTCGATGAAGGGCTCGAGCAGTGCGACGTGTCCTTCGGTCGACGGGTGGTTGGTCTTGACCGCCGAGTGAGCGATGGCTGCCGAACCGATGCCGGCCTCGTTGGAGAAGGCGGCACGCTGGAAACCGACGATCAGGGCGCCGACCAGGCCACCACCGACGCTGCCGAAGCCGAAGGCGCTGGCGAAGATCTCACCGACCGCCGCGGGGATCGCCGGGATGTTGAACAGGATGACGACCGCAGCCGCGGCCAGGTAGACCGCTGCCATGATCGGCACCAGCTTCTCCGTGACCTTGGCGATCGACTTGATCCCACCGATGATGACCGCGCCGACAGCGAGGGCGAACGCCAGACCCACGACCCAACGCAGGTTGACGATCGGGCTGTCCGCCCCACCGGTCACCGCGATGATCTGCGCGGTGGCCTGGTTGGCCTGGAACATGTTCCCGCCGCCGATGGCGCCACCGATGCACGCGATCGAGAAGAAGATCGCCAGGAACTTGCCGGTCTTGACCTTGCCGGTCACCTCGGCGACACCCTTCTCCAGGTAGTACATCGGGCCGCCGGAGACGGTGCCGTCGGGACGTGTCCGGCGGTACTTCACACCAAGGGTGCATTCAGCCATCTTGCTGGACATGCCGAGGAAGCCGGCGAAGATCATCCACACGGTCGCGCCGGGTCCACCGATCGCGATCGCGACGGCGACCCCGGCGATGTTGCCGAGCCCGACCGTGCCGGACACCGCGGTCGCCAGGGCCTGGAAGTGGGTCACCTCGCCCGCGTCATCCGGGCTGGTGTACTGGCCCCGCACCAGGTCGACCGCGTGCTTCGGCCCCTTGATGTTCAGGAAGCCGAGGTAGACGGTGAAGAAGGCACCGGCGGCGACCAGCCACAGCACGATCAGCGGCAGGTTCACGCCGGCGACGGGTACCGAGTAGAAGACGATGCCTTCGATGACGCTGGACACCGGGTCCATGGCGTTGCTGATGCGCTCATCGATGCTCTGGGCCAGGATCATGTCGGTCACGTTCGCTCCTGCGTTGCTCATGGGACCACCGTCACGGGGACATCGGCCACCTGGATCAGGTGCGCCGGCACGTTGCCGAAGAACGCGTTGCGCAGCCGGCTCTCACCGGTGCGCCCAACGAGGATGTGGCTGACGTCGTGTTCGCGGGCCAACTGGATCAACAGCTCGACACGGTCACCGTGCTTGCAGATCGGCGTGCACTTGACCTCATCGCCGACGATCTCCATCGCCGGCTTCATGATCTGCTCCTCGGCGGCGGCGAGCTCGGCGGCGCGCCGCTTCGGGCGCTCCTCGTTCTCCTCCGGCGTCGTGAACGAGTACGGCGACCAGGGGATGATGTGTGCCAGCACCACCTCGCCGTTGAGGGCCTTCGCTCGATCCCGGGCGAAGGTCACCGCCCGTCGCCCGGCATCACTGCCGTCGATTCCTACGAGGACGACGATTCCCATACGCGAGTCTCCTGACAGCTTGTCGCCACCCGGACGCGCTCCGGGACGGACGAGACGGACGGGACGGACCGTGACGGTGCGTCCGGGCGGATCGGCGGGTGCCGATCCGGGTCGCCTCTCCCGCGACCGTGCGCAGGATGCCCATGGGGGCCTTGCAGGAACCCTGCAAGTCGCCTGCAGTGGATGTGGGCACGGCGCAACGCGGTCGGCCTCTGCCGACGCCAGGGCTCAAGTGGTGGCGGGCGGTGGTGCATCGGCAGCGAGCCGTTGCGCACCGAACAGCATCGCCAGCGCGGCCAGTAGCGCGACCCCTGCGGTCGCCCACCATGCCGCCCCGTCACTGACGTTCGCGGCCAGTACACCGAACCCGATGGGGCCGAGCACCCCACCGACCGACGCCGGGGCCATCGCGCCGGTGATCCTGCCGGGTGTCTGCGGATAGGCCCGGAGTACGGCGAACCAGAAGACCCCCGGGAACCCCCAGGTCCCGGCGATCGCCATGATCCCGCCGACCGGCACCAGGCCGGGACCGCCCGCGGCCAGGAGCGCGACCCCGACCGCGCCGGTGGTCAGGAGTGCCGCGCACAGGCGCAGGGGACGGAAGGTCAGGCGGTCGCAGGCGATCCCCGCCACGACCCGAACGATGATCGCCGCCAGGCTGGACGCCGCGAAGACCAGACCCGCGGCCGATGAGGACAGACCTGATCGCGTCGCTGCATCGACGAAGAAGGCCAGGACCGCGGAGTTGCTGGCGAAGCCCAGTCCGAAACCCGTGGCGAGCAGCAGCAGCGTCCCAGGGTCGCGCAGCGGTTGGAGCTTCTGCCGCCCCTTGCGTGCGACCGGCGCAGGGGCACTCGAGGGTGTGGGACCGACCGCGATCGCCATCGCGACCGCCGCGATGGCTGCGACGGCGAACGCCCAGCGCCAACCGACCGTCAGCGCGATGACCGGGACGCTGAGGCCCGCGAGCATCGATGCGGTCGGCGGTGCGGACTGTTTCAGTCCGAAGGCGGTGCCGAGGCGTGTGATCCGCACACGGTTGATCAGCAACCGGTTGGCGGCCGGTTGGGCGAGTGCGGCCGCGGTTCCGGACACGACCAGCCACCCGGCCAGTGCCCACCACGCCCGCGCCGAGGTGGCGATGCCGAGCGCGGAGACCCCGGCGCCGAACGATGCGATGCGCAGCGACCGGGTGGCGCCGAGCCGGTCGGCCACACGGCCCAGGTACATCGAGGTGAGCGCCATCGTCCCGAAGAACGTGGCGACCGCCGCTCCGATCCCGACCGTCCCGAAGTTCAGGTCGTGGCTGACCTGCACCGCCATCGCGGCCGTGAAGAAGACCGGCAGGCTGCCGGCCACCGTGGCCAGTGACGCGATCACCATCGCACGGCGGCCGCTGGCAGCGCCCGCCGACCTGACCATGATCAACCTCGGATGTCGGGGCGGGCGGGAGCGTCTGCGACAGTACTGGCACGCAAGCGCGGCACCGCTCTGCTCGACGAACTGGTCGGCTACCTCGTGTCGCCGTTGGTGGTCCTGAGCCTCGTGATGGCTTGGGTCCTGCGCCTGCGCATCATCGGGTTCGTGGGTGCGGTCGTGTCCTCCGTCGACGCCGTGCTGATCGGTTCGGTCCCGGTCATCGTGACCAACGTCGCCATCATCCTGGTCCACGGCTACCACCTGAGCCGGATCCTGCGCGATCGGTCGGCCGACGCGTACTTCGAGGTCCTCCGGTGGCCGATCAGCGGGGTGTACCTCCCGCGGTTCCTCGCGTTCCACGCGGAGGACATCCGTCGGTCGCAACCCGGGCTCGCGGGTTTACGGGACGATCGCCTGGCCTGGGTCGTGCTTCGTGACGCCGTACCGGTCGGACTGGTCCTGGCCCGTCATGACGGGTCGGGCACGGCCCACATCGACCTCGACGACGTCACGCCGGAGCATCGGGACTTCACGGCCGGGACCACCCTGTTCGACAGCGCCGCGGTGTTCGCGGGGGAGGTCGGGCGGGTGCTGGCCGTGGTCGCGCATCCCGACGACCGCACGGGAGCCATCCGGCGCCGTCGCCCAGACACGGCGGTGACGATCAACCACCGCGAGGACCGGGGGCGCCAGGGTCGCGCAACTCGGCGGATCACCGTGTCCTGGTGACCGGATCGCCGCGCTCCGGTCACGCGGTCGATGTGAGCGACTCGATCGACCTCGCGATCGCCTCCCGGGCCGAGCACCGGACCTACCTGGGGGGTCGGCGAGCATCCCATGGCGGATCCGGAGTTCCTGCGGTGAGCGTCAGGCGTCGATCGCGGGGGCGGGTGTGGGTGGTGGTGGGACGCGGCGGTGGCGTTGGATCAGCACGATGCCACCGATGATGCATGCGCCGCCGAGCAACTGGGGCGGGCCGGGGAGTTCCGCCAGCAGCATCCAGGCGACCAGCACCGCGAACAGCACCTCGGTCAGTGCCACGAACGACGCGGACCGTGATCCGAGCCGGCGGATCGCTCCGATGCCGCTCAGGTAGGCGGCGGCGGTCGAGATCAGGACCAGCCAGGCTGCCGGGATGATCCAGCTCACCGCGCCACCGGCGAGCACGGTGTCGGTCGCGGTGAAGGCCAGGGGGACCACACCGATCAGGCCAGCCACCGCGATGGCCACCGCCCCGACCGCGGTCCCGCCGGCGGCCATGACCAGCGGCGGGAGGTCGTCATCGCGCCGCTCGGACAGGATGAAGAACCCACCCAGTCCGCAGGCTGCGAGCAGTCCCCACAGCACGCCGACGGGATCCAGCGAGGATGCTCCGGTGAGGTCCAGGACGAAGACCAGGCCGACCAGGCTCAGTCCGGCACCGATCAGGGTCGGCCGGCTCGGCAGCGTCCGTGCGCGCAGCGAGGTGTAGGTGAGCAACAGGACCGGTGCCAGGAACTCCAACAGCAGGGCGACGCCGACGTCCAACGTGCGGACCGCGTTGAAGAACGCCAACTGGGTGAGGGCCATGGCGATCAGCCCGTAGAGCAGCAGTGTGCGGGCCGAGCCGGCATGGAGCCGCCACCGCTGGCCCCGTAGCATGAATGCGGCAGCGATGGTGAGCAGCACCGCCGCCCCGCCGAGCCGCACCAGGACCGCGGCGCCGGCGGTCCAGCCGGCTTCGATCAGCGCCTTCGCCATCGGCCCGGACGACCCGAACGTGGCTGCCGACAGCAGTGCCAGCAGGATGCCGCTCCGTGCCGTCGCACGCTGCGGCTGCGCCGGGGTCGAACGTGACATCGGGACTCCGGGCCGGCGAGGCGGCACGTCGGGGTGGTCGTGTCCCCGGAGGTGTCTCGTGCCACCCGCAGCCGCCGGTCCAAGGTAGTGCGCCGGTGTGCGTGTGGATCAGCCGGTCGCGCGGGCGCCGTGGGACTGTTGCAGCGTGATCGCCAGCTCCGCGCCCCAGGTGCGGGCACGGTCGATCTCGCCGTCCACCAGCGGTCCCTGCATGCCGGCGACGTAGAAGCACTCGGCCGGCAGGACCGTGCGGTACCCGCGGCGGCGGAGTCGTCGGTGGGCGGCGCGCGACGCCGATCCCGGCACCTTCTTGTCCGCATGCGTATCGAACGCGGCGACGGCCATGTCTCCGCCACGCGGCAGCTTGTTCAACCATTCCCGCAGCCCCATGCCCGTCGAGACCAGCGGCGCCGCCGCCTGGTCGGCTGCGGCCGAGCGGGTCTGGGGACGGCTCAGGGTGAAGGTGTGGGTCGGTGCTCCGACGACCAGCAGGTCGATATCGTCCTCGACCCGTGGCGATGTCGTGCCCACCTCGGAGGCTTCCACATCGACCCCCTGCGTCGACAACCCGATCGCGATCGCTTCGGCGATGATGCGGGTGCTGCCGAACATCGATTCGTAGACCACCAGGGCGCGCATGGGACTCCTCCTCCATCACCGGGCTGAGGTGCGAACCACCGGCTCCACCTCACGACTTCAAGGATGCACCGATGGTGCGCCCGACCACAGAGGACAAGGGCACCTCCCGCCCGGTCCATCGTCCCAAGGTGGCCACGCTGTGCGGGACGTCACCGTCCCGCACCCGTCGCGAGGCATACTGCCGGTCTGAAGGAGTCATCATGACCAGCACCACCGACGACACGTCCACCGATGCGATGGGGTTCGACGCGCTCGCGTTGCGGCCGGAACTGCTCCAGGCCCTGGAACAGCTCGGATACGAGGAGCCGACGCCGATCCAGCGTGCGGCGATCCCGCCGCTGCTCGAGGCGCGTGACCTGTTGGGCCAGGCGGCCACGGGAACCGGCAAGACGGCCGCGTTCGCGCTGCCGATCCTGCAGCGCCTGACCGAGGGGGAGCGTGGCCGTCATCCGATCGCCCTCATCCTGGTTCCGACCCGAGAACTCGCCATGCAGGTCTCGCAGGCGATCCACACCTACGGGCAGCAACTGCGCGCGCGTGTCCTGCCGGTCTACGGAGGCCAGCCGATCTGGCGCCAACTCAAGGAGCTCAACCGGGGGATCGACGTGGTCGTCGCCACGCCGGGGCGGGCCGTCGACCACATCAACCGCGGGACGCTGGTGCTCGACCACCTCGAGGTGGTGGTGCTCGACGAGGCCGACGAGATGCTCGACATGGGCTTCTCCGAGGACCTCGATGCGATCATGGCGCGGACCCCCGAGTACCACCAGACGATGCTGTTCTCCGCCACCCTCCCGCCCCGCATCGATGGTCTGGCGCGGCGCTACCTGCACGAACCGGTGCGGATCACGATCGGTCGGGAGGCGACCGACGACAGCGACACGCCCCTGATCCGTCAGAGCGCCTACGTCGTGGCGCGGGCCCACAAGCCGGCGGCGCTCGGCCGGGTGCTGGACATGGAGGCCCCGTCGGCCGCGCTCGTGTTCTGCGGGACACGCAACGAGGTCGACCAGTTGACCCAGGTGATGAACGGTCGCGGGTACCGCGCTGAAGCGCTGCACGGTGGGATGACCCAGGAGCAACGTGACCGGGTGATGGAGCGACTCCGCAGCGAAACAGCGGACCTGCTGGTCGCGACGGACGTCGCCGCGCGCGGCCTGGACATCGACCATCTGACCCACGTCATCAACTACGACGTGCCGTCGGCCCCGGAGTCGTACGTCCACCGCATCGGCCGGGTGGGACGCGCCGGGCGCGAAGGGGTCGCGATCACGCTGGTCGAACCCCGCCAGACGCGGCTGCTCCGGGCGATCGAGCACCACACGCGGCAACGCATGGAGGTCGAATCGGTGCCGTCGGTCGCGGATCTGCGCGCCCGCCGGCTCGAGCTCACCCGTGAGGCACTCCACGAGCGGATGGTCGCCGACGACGATCTCGACCGCTTCCGCGGGGTCATCGAATCCCTGAGCGACGAGTTCGACCTCATGGAACTGACCCTCGCCGCCATCTCGATTGCGCACGAATCGGTTGGCGGCAGTGACGATGACGACGCCGAACTCCCCGAGGTGCGGCTTCACGATGGTGGCAAGAAGGGCGGGGGCGGCAAGGGATCTGCGGGCGGCAAGGGCTCCCCGGGCGGCAGGAAGGGCCCGTCCAGTGGATCGTCGCACGGTGCGCGGCCCGGACCGGCACCGGACATGGCCCGCATCTACATCGGCGTCGGGCGCAGCCAGGGCATCCGCCCGAAGGACCTGGTCGGAGCGATCGCCAACGAGTCCGGACTGAACGGTCGCGAGATCGGCAACATCGAGATCACGCCGAACTTCTCGTTGGTGGAGGTCCCGAGGACGTCGTCCGACGAGGTCATCCGCGTGTTGCGTCGGACCACGATCCGCGGTCGCAAGACCACGGTCCGGCCGGACCGGGACGCCTGAACCCTCGGATCCGCGGCCGCGTCACGCGGCCGGTGGCTCACACCACCGACAGGTCCAGGCGTTCGGCGATCTCGTGCAGCGCGATACGGCCGGCCCGCGAGTTCCCCGAGCCGTCCAGCGGTGGGGACCAGACGCAGATACCCATCCGGCCGGGAACCACGCCGACGATCCCCCCGGCGACCCCGCTCTTGCAAGGCAGTCCGACGCTGTAGGCGAACTCGCCGGACGCGTCGTAGGTCCCACAGGTCAACATGATCGCCGCGACCCGCCTCGCGTGCCGGGGCGTCAGTATCCGCTCTCCGGAGTCCGGCTCGATCCCGTCGTTGGCCAGGAACCGGACGGCGCGGGCCAGCTGCCGGGCGCTCATCGAGATGGCGCAGGCGTAGACGTACGGGTCCATGACCTCGTCGACCGAGTGGCGCAGGTTGCCGAACGAGGCCATCAGGTTGGCCATCGCGCGGTTGCGGGTGGAGGAGCCCTGCTCCGAGTCGTAGACGTCCCGGTCGACCGTCAGGGACTCACCGGCGAGCAACTCCAGCAGCTCGAGCGTCGAGCGCTTCGAATCCTCGCAGTGATCGAGCAGCACATCGTCGATCACCAGCGCGCCGGCGTTGATCATCGGGTTGCGGGGGATGCCCTGTTCGTGCTCGAGCTGCACCAGCGAGTTGAACGGATCACCCGACGGTTCGCGTCCGACACGCGACCACAGTTCGTCACGCACGCTGGAGGAGGCATCGGCCTTCTGCATCGCCAGCACCAGCGAGAACACCTTCGAGATGCTCTGGATCGGGAACGTCACGTCGACGTCGCCGTGCAGGTGTTCCGTGCCATCGAGATCGACCATGGCGATGGCGAAGCCGTCGGGGTTCGCGCCGGCGAGGGCCGGTATGTAGTCGGCGACGTGCCCATCCTTCGCCGCTGGACGGGCGATGTCCGCAGCCTGCCTGAGGACCGCGTCGATCCGGTCTCCGTCGCTGGCGCCGGATCCGGGCACGGCATCGTTGCCGTCGGGTGTCGTCATGGACATGCGTGGGCTCCTGGGTCGCGGGGCCATCCTCGCAGGCCACACCCGGGTGTGGCGGGCGCAACCCTGGTCCGTCGGCCGGATCCGTGCGGCGCGGTCCCGATGGCGTGAGCCGTCGACGACTACCGTCCGGACTCCGACAGCATCGAGGTGGTGGTGGCTGACGACCCGCGGCACCCGCGCGAACGGTGGAACCGGCGGTACGGAGAGCGGCCACCGCCGAGCGAGCCGTCGGCGTTCCTCACCGACCGAGCCGACCTGCTCCCCGACGGCGGTCGGGCCCTGGACCTCGCCGGCGGAGCTGGACGCCACGCGATCTGGCTCGCCCGTCGCGGCTTCGAGGTGACCCTGACCGACGTCTCGGACACCGCCTGTGCCCGGGCAGGGGCCAGGGCGGACGCCGCAGGTGTGGAGCTGGACGTCCGTCGGATCGAGCTCGGCGTCGAGCCGTTGCCGGCCGGTCCGTTCAGCCTCGTCCTGTCACACGCCTACCTCGATACCGAGGTGTGGCGGGAGGCCATCGGTCGGTTGGGCGTCGGCGGCGTCGCACTGCTGTGCCAACCGACGGTGAGAACCCTCGAACGTCGGGACCGGCCAGGTCGGTCCTGGTTGCTCGAGGAGGGCCAGATGGAGGCGTTCACCTCCACCCTCGACGGCATCGAGGTGCTGGAGCTCAGCGAGGGCTGGACCGACGAGGACCGCCACGAGGCTCGGGCGGTCCTGCGTCGGGCGGCTGGTTGCTAGCGGCGGCGGGCGCGACCAGCGGAGCCGGATGAGTTGCGCTTCGCGCTGCTTCGCGCGCCGCCCTTCGGACCGCCGGAGCCGTTGCCGCGTCCCGCGCCGGAACCGTTCGACCGGCTGGAACCGTTCGAACCGTTCGAGCGGCCGGAGCCACCCCGGTTCGCGCGGGGTGCACCGCCGCCGTTGCCGCCGCCCTTGGTCGTCTTGACCGGGCGCGTGTCCAGGGTGATCGACGGCTCCGGGAAGGCACCCGCCGTCAACTGGTCGAGGTCGATGTGGTGCAGACCTTCGGGGAGCTTGAGTGACCGCTGGATGTCCGCGGTCTCCTTGCCCTGGGTCGAGTCGACGAGCGAGACGACCAGCCCGAGCGCACCGGCGCGACCGGTGCGTCCGGACCGGTGCACGTAGTCCTTGTCGGAACCCGGGAGGTCGTAGTGCACGACCACGTCGACGTCGTCGATGTGGATGCCGCGGGCGGCGACGTCGGTGGCGACCAACGTCGAGACGTGCCCGTCAGTGAACTGCGCCAGGGCGCGCTCACGCTGGTTCTGGCTGCGGTTGCCGTGGATGGCGGCGGTCGAGATCCCGTCGGTCTTGAGTTGCTTGGCGAGACGGTCCGCGCCGTGCTTGGTCCGGGTGAACACGATCGCCGAACCCATCCGACGCACGATGTCGCCGGTGAGACGGCGACGCTGGTCACGTTCGGCGGGCCAGAAGACGTGGCGCACGTCGACGTGGGCGTCCTTGCTGGCCGCGACGGCGTGACGGGCAGGGTCGTGCTGGTAGCGCCGGATCAGCGTGTCGACGTCGCCGTCGAGCGTGGCCGAGAACAGCAGGGTCTGGCGATCCGAGGACGTCGCATCCAGCAGACGCTTGACCTCCGGGAGGAAGCCCATGTCGGCCATGCGGTCAGCTTCGTCGAGGACGACGAGGTCGACGTCCTGCAGGTCACAGTCGCGTCGTTGGACCAGATCGGCCAGACGGCCGGGCGTGGCGACGAGGATGTCGATGCCGCGGCGCAGACGGTCCTGATCGCGGCGGATGTTGGTGCCGCCGTAGACGGTCGCGACACGACGGCCGCGGACCCGCGCGAGCGGCTCGACGACCTCGCGGACCTGGGCGGCCAACTCACGGGTGGGGACGAGCACGAGTGCGCGGGGGCGGCCCGGCTTGGCGCGCTCGGTGAGCACGGCCAGCGGGATGGCGAAGGCCAGGGTCTTGCCCGAGCCCGTCGGGGCCTTGCCACAGATGTCGCGTCCCTGCAGCGCGTCGGCCAGGGACAGGGTCTGGATGGCGAATGGCGCATCCAATCCCAGCTTGTGGAGTTCTGAGGTCAGGTCGTTCGGAACGCCGAGGTCGGCGAAGGAGGTGGTCACGTGGTACTCCAGATGCCCGCCGGTCCGGCGGGTCGGGGTGTCGTTGTGCGGGCCGGTGGATCCGGCCGCGGACACGCGGCAGCAAGGATGGCCCGTGTGTGGGCCGGGTCGCGGGTGGTCGCGTGCGGTGAACACGCGTGCGACGGACCGGCGGATGGCCGGTCGGGATCGATCGCCGCAGCTTCCCGGGAGCCGAGAGCCAGCTTGCCTGGACCGGTTTCACCGGGGGCGCGGCGGACGTGTTCCGCGCCGGATCGCTCTGACGCGTAGGTGCAGCGTAGCGCACCGCTCAGCGTCCCGGCCTCAGGTGCCGTCCGATCGGCCAGACCGGACCTGCGGGACCGGGGCAGGAGGCAACTGCGCGGGAGCGACCAGCAGTTGCCGGCCTTCGAGTTGGCCGAACAGCTTCCCGCGTTCGGCGGCCAGCACCAGCCCGAGGGCGACGATGCCGTACCCGAGGAAACCGAGCGACAGGGGCAGCACGCTGCCGTCGAAGGTGCGATCCAACAACAGGCCCAGCGAGGCGCCGACACCCAACTGGATCCCGCCGACGACCGACGAGGCGGTTCCGGCGATGTGGCCGAGCGGGGCCAGCGCGATGGTCGTGAAGTTCGGGATCAAGAGGGCATGGGCCGACAGCATCGCCGCCACACCGATGAGGAACAGCCACAGCGGTGGCCGACCGTCGGTCAGCACGGCCAGCATGACGAGCACGGCCGCCACGCCGAGGTAGCCGAACAGGACGATGTGGGCCAGGCGCAGGGTGCCGACGCTGCGGACGATCCGCGCGTTCAACAGCATCGACAGGCCGATGGTTCCGGCGAGCCCACCGAAGATGATCGGGTACAGGCGCGCCTGGTCGAAGACACCGACGAAGATGTTCTCCGAGCTGGCGATGTAGGACGTGAAGACGCTGTAGAGGGCCGTCAGCGCCAGCGTGTAGAGCAGCGCCTGCCGGTTGGTCACGACCGATCCCGCCGCGCGGGCGATCCGGCCGAACCGCAACGGCAGACGGTCGGTCGGCCGGAGCGTCTCGGGGAGCCGCCGTGCCCACAGCGCCATGAC
>SLHP01000032.1 GCA_007136095.1 Nitriliruptoraceae bacterium | reverse complement strand
CTCGGCGTCCGCATTGCGGGGCAGAACGTCGAGTACGGTCCGTAGCGCAGGCGGCACAGACGAGGACGCTCTCCTGGCGGTCGACGGCATCAGATACCTCAGTTCAGACATATACCTCAGTCATGTGTGAAGTATCCGGTAAAAGTGAGGTATGCGCAAGCCCATCGTGGTGCCGGAGGGTTCGCAGGCTCGCCGCCCGGGGCTCCACATCGATGTCGATGCAGGTGCCGGCAGGCGGCCGATCGCAAGCATCGAGACCTCGCCGAGGCAGTGTCGCGAGCCGGTCTATGGGTGCCGTATGGGTGCCATACTTCCGGAGAGCGACAGGAACGGCCCGGAACGGCTGAGACGGAGATTCCGCATAATGCCTGTTCAGAGGGGGTTTCTGGGACCGAGAGGCATCGGGCGAAATGGGCTGAAATGCACTGACTGCGGCTCATAACCCGGAGGTCGCAGGTTCAAATCCTGCCCCGCGACTACAGGAACCCCGCTTCGGCGGGGTTCCTGCTTCTTCGGATCGAGCGTTCGCAGGATGGTCACGGCGCTCGTAGCCGTTGTGTTCGAGGCAGCGCCCACACGACCACACGCGCCTTCGAAGGTGGAGATCAGCCGTTGCCCCGGCTGTCGATCAGTTGTAGCATCTGTGCAACAAGGAATTGGAGGGTCGGATGAGCGCGCTGGACCGGGTGATCGAGAAACGAGATCGGCATGAGCCGGGGTTCGCCGCTGCGGTCGAGGCGGAACTGGCCGAGATCCGCGCGTTCGACGACGTGGTGAACGTCGTTCTGGACCGGCTCAGTGCACTGGTCTGGACCCGTGAGGAGTTGGCCGCTCGCGCAGACCTGAACGCTGCGTCCTTGCGGCGGCTGCTCACCTCCTCGTCGGCCAACCCGACATTCGCCACGATGATGTCGATCGCGGAGGCGTTGGGCTTGCGGATCGAGATCCGGGAAGAGACCTCGGTCGAGCAGATGCTCACCGCTAGCTGAAGTCCACGGTGCGGCTCGCCTGGTATGCGTCTCGTCGCTCACGAACCCGCCGGTAGACGGACTCGGGCATCGTCGTCCGGTTCCGTTTCGAGTCCCCGTCGAGCATCACCAGCGCCGGTCCATCCGGGAGTGTCCCCAACTCGTGCCAACGGAACCTCCCCACCGCTCTCGTTTCCAGAACCCTACGTGGGTCCGGTGACACGAGTTGGGGGCACTCCCGGACGTCTGTCGATCGGCGACGACTGTGGCCGTCACCGCTCAAGCCGAGCGGAACTGCTCCCAACGCCTCTCCAGGAAGTCAGCCGAGGGACGATCGTCCCGTCGCCGCGGGATCACGCTGAGCTGCAGACCGTGGAAGTCCTGAAGGCCGTGCAGCAGCATGGGGCCGTCGACCTCCTCGAGGATGTCCTGGCGGATCGCGACACGCAGATCGGGGCGGACGCCGAGGATGTTCCGGTCGAACGCGGCATGGTGGAGCTTGCACAGGGCCATGCCGTTGGGGACCACGGGCTCGCCGCCGTCAGCGTCGCCGACGATGTGGGCTGCCTCCACCAACTCGGAGCGTTTCAAGCGGCAGATCGCACACGAGGACTGGTAGGCACGCATCACCGCCTCGCGGAAGCGAGCCTGGTGCATGCGGCTTCGCACGATCTGGGCTCGGTACGAGCGTGACGGTGCATCACTCGCCAGATCGTCGAGGTGGCGAGCACCCAACTCGGTGAGGTCCAGACTGAACTCACGTCGCTCTGGATGATCCGCCACGACATAGGCCGGGTAGAACGGCCGGTAGCGCCCAGGCACGATCCCGAAGAAGTAGATGACCGGTAGTCGGCGCCGCATCGCGACGCGGACAGCCTCGTTGTCCGACTCCGCCTGGTCGTGAGCACGACGCGACGGCGATCTTGGATCCCGGTAGTGGTAGAGGAACATCCCATCGCTCCCGAACCTGTCGGCGTAGGGAGCGTCGACCCCGTGTTTGGGTGGAGTCGTAGTGAGCGCCAGGGCTCCGTCGAGTTGGCGCGGCTTGTGGATGCCCCGTTGAAGGCTGAACAGCGCGAGCGGTTCGCCCTCGACCGTGACGGGGCCCTGCAGTACCTCCGCCGGCAGGACATCGCCATGTACGGCCTGGCGATGGCGGATCGCTTCGAGGCACGCTGACCGAGCTCGCTCCTCGAAACCTTGAGACGATGCCATGACCACCCTTCGCTGAGCGGAACGATAGATCATGCAGCGCATGCAGCCACAGGAAGAGGTGGACGTGGGGTCGGTTCCGTCGATAGGGCGAGCCATCGACGACGCGCTGTAGAGCCGCCTTCGGTCGGTTCATCTCGATGGCGGTTACCGTGCTCGTGGAGGAGGCGAGCTTGGCGATGTCGATCTGGGCCGAGTTGGTTGCCCGTCGCGATCGCGGAGAGCGGTGAGCATGCGAGATGGAAGGTCCGGGCCACCGGAGGAATCGTCGTCGATCGCCTTCGGTGAGAAGCTGCTCGCGCTGTTGGGCACGGGCAGCTTCACAACTTCCTATAAGTACGCCCTGCTCCTGGCGATCCTGGATGCAGTTGTCGAAGGGACGGGGCCGGACGGATCGCCACCCGTGTCGTTATCGGGACGGGAGCTTGGGCGTCGGGTGTTCGCGCTGTACTGGCGACAGGCTCGCCCATACACCGAACATGGAACGCTGCGGCAGGGGCCGGCTGGACAACGCGACCTGGTCTTCAAGATCGCGGAGCTCCGAGGTCGGCTTGGCGTCCCGGAACATCTGCCTCTTGAGGTAGCACGGCGGCAGCACCCCGAAGAGCTCGACCAGCTCGAGCGGGAAGTGGTCGCGGTCGTGATCCGCTATCCGGTCGTGCTGCTCCAGCGCTTTGGTAGCGGTGCCGCCGCCATCGACGACCGGTTCATCTACGAGGTTGCATGGGACGACGCCGTGTCGCCCGGGAGGGTGCACCGACCGAACTTCGACGATTCCCTCGTGCTGGTCCATGGCGCAGGGGCGCATCTGTCCGCACTCAGCGGCCTGGTGCGCCCGGTCGTGGAGCGTGAGTGGCTACGGCACGTCGCGCGGCGGAATGAAGGCGATGTGGATGAACTGCGGCTAGAAGCCTTCCTGTTCGGTAGCGATCGCTCTTCGTTGACGAGCCTCCGCGAACCACTGCTGCGCATCCAACGGGGCCATTGCTTCTACTGCCAGGCTGAACGAGGGCCGTGGGAGGTCGATCACTTCCTGCCATGGTCGCGGTGGCCAGACAACCGACTCGACAACCTCGTCGTTGCTGACCGGGGGTGCAACAACGACAAGCGTGCTGCACTGCCCGCCGTGCAACACCTGAACCGATGGTCCGCAAGAAGCGCGCCAACCAGCAGCACCTCCCAGCAGCTCGCGACCGTTGCTGATCAGCTCCAGTGGCCCCGCCGTGCTGAGCGCACGGCCGCAGGCGCTCGCGGGCTGTACCACCATCAGCCCGCCGGAACGATGCTGTGGGTCGGACGAGGAGTGGTGGAGCCGCTCGATCCGACCCGGCTCACATCGGTGTTCCCCAACCTCGATCTCGATGTCGCTGCCGAGGGCGGCTCGGACTACAAGCGCTGACGATGCAAGTTGGTCACGAACCCATGAACCGTCCAGACACCCTCAACAAGTTGTACGGCCTAAGGACGGAGCTACTCAGACGAAGATTGACGCGTCGCTGAGTCCAGAGATGGTGGCGCGTCGACGAACATCGGCGCGGGTGGAGGGGCGTTGTCCTCAGCGGCGGGTACCGCGCCCAACTGCGACTCGTCCTCGGCGATAAGCGCCAGCAATGCCTGTGTCGCTGGCCGGTCAGCCTCGAGCCGGTCGAGCGCCCCGGTCATGCGATCACGCCAAATGTCGGAGTGGTGTCCGGCCACAACCGGGACCTTGTTGACCGCTCGGGGCTTCTCGCCGAGCCGGTCGGCCATGCCGGGGCCCCATACGACCAGCAGCGGGCGCACCTTGCGGCCCGCGCCCCGTTGGTGAAGTTCGGCGGAGAGCTCTGTTGCCTGCCGGGCCGCCTGCCAGGTCGCTCCCCTCAGGAAGCGATCGACATCACTCCGCGCAGTCCACTTGGTCTCGATGGCGTACACACGGCCCGGGCCGATGGCTACATGATCGACGTTGCTCTGGGACAGCGGCACATCGTGGAACACCGACCAGCGATGATCGAGCTTGCTGAGTTCGGCCGCCGTCCACTGCTCGGCCTCTGCGCCCATGGATCGGTGTCCGAGCCCCAGGGCGGCATACAGCACATGAGCGAACAGTGGTAGCACTCCAAGCAGGATCCCGACGAACAGTCCAGCCATGAACTCGGAGCCGTTGAGCACGATCGTCAGAGCGCCGATGCCGGCCACGAACGTCAGCCAGACGGTCAGGAAGACGCTGTACCGACGCCTGTGTAGGTTCAGGTGCGCGCGGAACTCGGCGTGCAGCGCCTGGCGTACTGAAGCGCCGGCGCGCTTGGATGCCTCAGGGTCGTGCCCACGGCGTGCCATGCAGACTCCGCTCGGTCCTTCAACTTGTCGGCCCGTGCGCTGCGAAGCTGAAGTTCGCTGCGCTTGGCATCCCATCCGGACCTTCAGGCACTGTCAACGAACTGGCGATCCTGGGCGAGTGCCTCAGTCCGACCGTGACTCTCACGGGCGTGTTGGTGGCACATCGGCACGGCTCCGGACGTGGTCTGGCGGGAAGCGGCCCCGGTTCCGATCCAGTTTGGCTTGCGCCACCTCGGCAAGGTCGACCCCGAGCACATCGGCGAGGCGCAGGAGGTAGATGGCGACGTCGGCGAGCTCGTCTTCGACGTCGTCGGCTCGCGCGGACTCCATGACCGCGTTGGCCTGTTCCGGTGTGAGCCATTGGAAGATCTCGAGCAGCTCGCCGACCTCGCCGGCCAGCGCCATCGCGAGGTTCTTCGGCGTGTGGAACTGTTCCCAGTCGCGTTCGCGGGCGAACTCCCGCAACCCCGACCGCAGCTCCTCCAGCGGGTCGTAGCTCATCGGCCAACACGGTCGTAGTCGTCGTCGTGTTCGGCGGCGAGCTCGACGGCCCACCGGTCGATGCGGCTCTCGACGAAGTCGCGGGTCTTGTCGTCGGTGAAGTAGACGTAGCAACCTTTGAGGCCGCGGCTGAGCAGCACGCGGTAGGTGTTCTTGACCAGCCGGGTGAAGTCCTCGTCGTTCGTGCCTCGCTTCAGGCCACCGTCGTGGGAGAACTCCTTGCGGCCGACCCAGCCCTCGCGGGGGCGGTAGACGAGGTCGTTGCCGAAGATGACGCCGGCGTAGTCGAACTCGAAGCCCTGGGCGGTGTAGATGCAGCCGACCTGGTCGATCCCGCCCGGCTCGCTGGCCCAGTAGTGCGACTTCGGGATCCCTTCGGCCAGCCCGGTGGCGTTGGGCCGTGCGTTCCAGGGTTGGTGCCAGCCGTCGACCTGGACGTCGGGGGCGAGCGTGCCGTCGTCACGGGGGTCGGACCAGGGCCAGCAGTAGCCGGCGACGAGCCGTGCGCTGTGCCCCTCGTCGGCACGTTGGCGGATCATGGCGCCGAGTTCCTCGGGGGAGTCGACGATGTCGAAGTCGAAGTTGCCGTCACCGGTCCACAGGGCGTCCGCCGTCCGCCGGATCCCCAATGTCGACTCGATCCACCGCACGAAACCATCCGAACCGCCACACCGGAACTGCGCCTGCAATTCGAACTCGTGCACCTCGGCACCGTGGGTCCCGGCGAGCCGCTCGATCTCGTCGGAGTTGCCGATCTCATCGCGCTTCACGGCCTGCATGTCGTCGATGAAGAAGACCCCGACCCGCGCGACCGACAGCAGCTCGTCGATCTGGGGGCGGTCGGGATCGACCGCGTCCTTCTTGCGGAACCGGTCCCAGGAGAACCTGCGGATCCGGTGTGCCTCATCGCAGATGAGAACGTCCAGCGTGTCGTCCTCAGCATTGAGGTAGGAATTGAAGAACTTGAACATGCCACTGGCACGCGTCCCGACCCGCTTGCGAACCGTGTTCGTGAAGGCCGCTGATCCGGTCGCGTGGTGGACCGCGTAGCCGTTGGCCGCCAGCTCGGCGACCAGGTTCAGCGCGATGACCGACTTGCCGGTGCCGGGTCCGCCGCGGATGACGAAGACGGCCTTGGTATCGAGGTCGCGTGCCTCGGCGACCTTGGCGAGGATCGACTTGAAGACCACCTGCTGCTCATCGAGCAGGATGTAGGCCGGCTCGCCCCTGATCATCGCGGCGGTGTGGTCGAGCAGCTTCTTGTGCGGGCGGTACTTGCCCTCGCGAACGCTGCGCAACACGCCGAGCCCGCGACCATCGCCGAGGTGATCGTCGAGGAACTGGGTGAGTTCGGTGACCCGGTCGCCGGCGAACAGCGGGTAGACGCCCAGGATGTTCGCGTGCCGGGCTGCGAGCAGCTCGGACTGATCGTCGTGGATGAAGTCGTGCAGGTACGCGCACGCACGCAACTGGACGTTGCCGTCGTGGAAGGTCTCGTGCGCATCTGCGAGGTACTGCTGGTACTGACCGACCTGGGCGGACGGGTGCAGGGTCTCCTTGAGTCCCTTGCCGTAGCGCACCGTGACCATGTCCTCGACGCGCGAGGGCATGACGTCGTCACTCCACTGCTTGAGTTCGACGATCACTGCTGCAGGGCGGCCCTCGCGGTCGTGGCCGGTGATCATCGCGTCCAACCGCTTCGAGGTCAGCGGCAGCTGGTACTCCAAAAGCAGCCCGTGATCGAAGAGCTTGCCGAGCTCGATGGCGTTCGACAGCGACTTCAACGAGTTCCGCCATGAGCGGACCTCGCCCTCCGAGGGGTTCCAGCCGTAGTAGTCGAAGAACGCCTGCCGGAGCCGTTCCGTGATCTCGTTCTGCTTCGCATGCTCGACGAACGTGTTCGTCGTTCCCCAGTACAGCTCGGCCACGCGGACTCCCATCTACCGGGAGGGAGCGTAGTG
Organism: Nitriliruptoraceae bacterium; assembly: GCA_007136095.1. Lineage (GTDB taxonomy): Bacteria > Actinomycetota > Nitriliruptoria > Nitriliruptorales > Nitriliruptoraceae > CSSed11-175R1. The sequence goes on along the minus strand of SLHP01000032.1, from coordinate 7,583 downwards.
TCGCTGCGCCCGACTCCCGACGGTTGCTCGCTCCCAGGAGTGGACGCGGGGCTACATCATCAACACCTCATGCAGGAACTGGCTGGCCACGACTCCGAGCGCTTCGTCCGCGAACTTGTGCAGGCGATGGGGTTATGGGACTCGCGGGATGGGGTAGGCGATGGAGGGGCCGCCGATCGAGCACGCCAATGTTTCGACCCCGGACGACTCGGTGGCGTAGCGTTCGTCGCCAAGCCTTCGGAGGGGACGTGGAAGAACCAGGGGGAGCCAAGGTGCGTGGGATCGACGCTGGCGGCTGCCGCGGCCTCGCGAACGCCCGACCGGATGATGGCGATGTTGCCCTGTCCGACGAACTCGGCAACGAACCGTCCGCCGGGTCGGAGCGCCGCCCCGGTCGGGGGAGCCGATGCCGGTGCGGCGCGCCGAGGTGACGGGCAGCACCCGGTTGCCCTCACCCTGCTCCACGGCGACGCCGGGCAGGACGTTGGCGACGCCCGGACCGTTGCTGGCCATCACGACGCCGAGTCTGCCGGTGGTCCGTGCATAGGCGCCGGCCATGTGTGCCGCCGACGTCTCGTGCCGCGGCGAGATCAGGGTGATACCGGCATCCGCCAGGCTCGCGTACAACCCGTAGTAGGTGCCGTCGATGATCCCGAAGATGCATTCGACCCCCTCGGCAGCCAGCATCCACGCGATGGTCGCGCCACCCGTGAGCTCGCCAATGTGCTCTCCCTCGACGTCCGTGGTCTGCTCCGCGAGCTGCGGCTGCCCGCGCCGGGTCCCGATCGCGGGTACCCGGTCGTCGGCCAACCCTACGGGATGCCGCGCGGCGACTGCCAGGAGTCGTCAGGCCGCCTCGGGGGCCGGCGCGCTGCCCACGCGGCCCCAGGGTCTCAACCGATGTCCGGCGGTCCCCGGAGCGCCCGCGGTCACGGCAGGATGGTCGCCGAGGTCGGGATCACGATGCCTCGATCCTGTCGTCGGCGGCCCGTTCAGCCATGTAGGACCCCCGGGGCTCGAAGCGGTAGTGCAGGAAGTCCTTGCGGAACTCGAGGTCGACCATGGCCGGACCGCCGCGGTTCTTCTCCACGCTGAACACCACCAGTTGCTTGAAGCTCTCCGCGCGGACGGTGTCGTAGGCGAGATGTGACCGCGCGACCGCGGTGTGCTTCTCGTTGAGGATCAGCGCGACGTCGCACTCGTAGGCCAGAGCCGACGACCCGCGGAGGTGGTGGAGCCGCACACGCCCTGCTCGGAGCCCGTCCCAGTCGGCGGCGACCACCGCGACCACCGCCACCTCGTGGCTCAGGGCGAGTTCCTTCAGGCCTTCCGCGACCCGCGTCACCTTCTCGGCCTCGTGTTCGGGCTCCGGATGCACGGCGACCTTCTGGAGGTAGTCGACGAAGACCACGATGTCCGTGTCCGAGTTCGCCCCGGTCACCAGAGCCTCGATCGCGGCGAGGTCGGTGCGGGCTCCCGATCCGCGCACGAGCAGGAGGTGGTCGGCGTAGCCCTCGACCCGACGGTAGGCCTCGGCGGCGAGCGGCTCGGAGCCGATCACCGAGTCGAGGGCGCGGAAGCCGGAGGTCGCCTCGATCACGACGCGTCGGAGCCGGTCGAGCTCAGGTGCGTTCGCCGGGGTCGCCATGTCACCCAGTTCGAGGGCGAGGAGCCGACCGAGCATCGTGGGGTCGTCGTGCTCGTAGGAGAGGTAGATGGCCGTGCGTCCGCGCTGTGCCATGTTCCTGGCCATCTGCAGCGCGGCGATCGTCTTACCGACGCCAGGGCTCCCGCCGAGCAGCATCAGGTCGTGGTGTCGTAGGCCGCCATCGAGCACACGGTCGAGCAGATCGAACCCGGTTGCGACGGGGGAGGTCGGCGTGCGGTCCCGCCGGAGATCGCGTTCGAACAGCTTGTCGATGACGTCACGCACCGATCGTGCGTGCGAGGACCTGACGTCTGAGGGCGCCGCCATGATGGGTGGGGTCGGTTGAGTAGCCATCTACAGCGCCCCTCCCTCGCCGAACAGGGTGCGGCTGATCTGGATGACCGCCGGGCCCAGGATCACGATGAACAGGGTCGGCAGGATGCACAGGATCAGGGGGAAGATGATCTTCACCGGGATCTTCATGGCGTGTTCCTCCGCACGCTGGCGGCGCTTGACGCGCTGTTCCGCCGCCTGGGTACGCAGGACGTCGGCGACCGGGATGCCGTAGCTCTCCGCTTGGACGACCGCCAGCACGAAGTGGCGCAGGTCAGGGGACTCGGTGCGGTCCGCGAGGTTGCGCAACGCCTTGGTGCGGGGCACGCCGATCTGGATCTCCTGCATCGTGCGGACCAGTTCCGCGGCGAGCGGTCCCGCCCCCGACTTGCCGGCGCGGGCCATGGCGGATTCGAAGCCCAGCCCCGCCTCGACGCTGATCGACATCTGATCGAGGGTGTCGGGCAGGGCCTTCGTGATGATCTCCTGGCGTTCCCTGCCCCGGCTGTAGAGCAGCAGGTCGGGCGCGAAGTAGCCGAGTGCGGTCATCCCGCCCCACACCAGCAGCCAAGTCAGCGTGCGGTTGCCCGAGAAGGCCAGGAACCCCACGCCGAAGGCAGCCAGTCCGAGGACCACCTTGGCGATCAGTACCCGCTCCATCGGCCACGCCGCAGGCCTGCCCGCGAGCGTGATCCGTCGGTCGAGGGACTCGATCCATCCGACGGGGGTGAGCCGGCGCGCGAGGCGCGCGAGCGCCCCGGCGAGGGGCTTGACCGTGCGCTCCGTCGCCGAGCGTTGCAGGACGGCGGTGCGCAGGTCGACGGTGCCTCCGCTTCCGCCTCCCATGAGCACGTTGCGGTCGACGGTCCTGGCCCCGGTGCGGGTACCGGCCACGGACCACCAGAGCAGCGGTATGGACGCGGCAACCGCGGCAGCGGCGAGGATGACGGTGATGGACATCGGTCGCTCCTATCAGAAGACGAGTCGGACGAGCTTGCGCATCCAGATGACACCCACGGTCATCAGCAGCGCTCCGATCCCCAGCATGCCGAGACCGAGCAGGCCTCCCTGGGTCAGTTCAGCGAGGTAGGTGGGGTTGGTCAGGAAGATGAAGGTTCCGACACCGAAGGGCAGCGCGAGGAGCACGTAGGCGGAGAGTCGGCCCTCAGCGCTCAGCGCCTGCACCTGGCGGCGGATCTGGTTGCGTTCGCGGATCGTCTCGGCGACGGTGTCCAACACCTCGGCGAGGTCGCCGCCCACCTCGCGGTGGATCTCGATCGCCTGGATCACCCAGTCGAAGTCCTCGCACTGCACGCGACCAGCCATGGCGTGCATCGCGTCGGACAGGTCGCGACCGAGGCGGGTCTCCACGACCAGGCGACCGAACTCCTCCGCTGCGGGTGAGTCGGCCTCCCGCGCCACCGCGTCGACCGCCTGCATCATGCTGTAGCCGGCCCGCAGGCTCCCGGACATCAGCTGGAGGGTCTCGCCGAGTTGGTCGGCGAAACGTCGTTGCCGACGATCGGTACGGAAGGACACCAGCAGGCGAACCAGGATCAGGGTCACCACGGTGAGCAGGAGCCCGGCGATGGGGCCGTGCAACAGCATCCCCACGGCGAAGGCCGTGATCGCTGCGGACACCACGAGGACGACGAACTCACCAGGACGCAGTTCGATGCCTGCCCGCTCGAGGGCCGCGTTCAGCCCGCCGCGCCGGCCACGGCGCTCCAGGCCCTGCTCGGCGATCAGGCTCGCACGATCGGCGATCCCGCTCAGGCGGCCCTTCCGGACACCGAGCCGCTCGCCGACTGCGGACAGCTGCGCCCTGGCTCGTCGGGGTGCGAGCAGCACCAGGAGGACGAGCGCGAACGCGACGAACCACAGCGCGGCACCCACGATCAGTCCGGCGCGCCCCAGGCCCGACGCTTCTGCAGGCGGGATCGTCGGGGGCTGGGTCAGGGGTGGAGCGATGCCGGCGTCCTGCTCCGGGGGAGCGCTGACGTCCGGGGGCGGAGCGGGCAACCTGACGATCGTGCTCCCGGTCGCCTGGAACCCGTCGTGATCGACGGTGACGGTGAGTTCCACCGGGCCACTGGCCTCCGAGGGGTAGCGGATGATGTAGCGACTGACCAGGTTGGCGGCGAGGTCCTCGTAGATCTGGGTCAGCGCCTGGGCGTCATCGGCCTCGTTGACCGTGCCGCCCGTGGCGTCGGCCATCTCCCGGATCGCGGCCTCGTCCGTGAAGGCGGTGAGGTACTCCACGCTGTGCAGCGTCACGACGTTGGCGAGCAGCAACTCGATGGCGTCATCCACCGTGCTCTCGCTGGCGTTGTCCTCACCGTCGGTCAGCAGCACGATCACGCGGCTGGTCTGGCCATCAGCTTCCGGGAACAGCTCGACCGCGGAACCAACCGCGTCGTACATCGCGGTGTAGCCACCTGGCTCCAGGTCGTCGATCCCAGCGAGGTGATCGTCGCGGTCCGCATCGAGGTCGGTGACGACCGTCGTCTCGGTGTCGTAGTTGAGCACCGCCACGCCGACGTCATCGGGGAGCCGTTCGACGAACGTCGTCGCGGCCGCCTTCGCTCCCTCGAGAGGCGCCCCGGTCATGCTCCCGGTCGTGTCGATCAGCAGCAGGACCTGCAGGTCGGCGCCCTCCGCGTAGCGCACCTCCGTGGGGCGCTCGACGCCGTCCTCGGTCACCGTGAACGCCGAGTCAGGGCGCGGCCCGTCGGGGTGCGCCGGGACGTTGACGGAGAATCGCACCTCGGGGTGGTCGTCCAGATCGACCGAGTCGATGCGGACCGTGGTCGCCTCGTCCGCGAGTGCGGACAGCGGCAACACCAGGACGGCGAGGAGCGCCCAGGTAGTGATCGCGAGTGTGCGTCTCATCGGCGTGGCCGACCGTTGAGGTTGAGCCCGTCGGCATCGTCGATCGGCGCGCCGAAGACGATCGGTGGGATCGGGATGCCGTACTGCTCGAGCCGGTCGGTGAACCGGGGCCTGATCCCCGTCGGTCGCTGCTTGCCGCGGAAACGTCCGTCCTCGTCCAGTCCGTCCGAGTAGTCGAACAGGAAGACGTCCTGGAGAGTGACCACCTGCCCCTCCATACCGTGGACCTCGGTGACGTGGGTGATGCGGCGGCTGCCGTCACGCAGACGGGTGATCTGGACGATCAGGTCGACGGCAGAGGCGATCTGTTCCCGGATGGCCCGCACGGGCAGGTCCATGCCGGCCATCAACACCATCGTCTCCATCCGGGAGATCGCGTCACGTGGTGTGTTCGCGTGGACGGTCGACAGCGAGCCGTCGTGGCCGGTGTTCATCGCCTGGAGCATGTCGAGCGCCTCGCCCCCACGGGTCTCCCCGACGATGATCCGGTCGGGGCGCATCCGCAGCGAGTTGCGCACCAGGTCGCGGATCGCGACCTGGCCCTTGCCCTCGATGTTGGGTGGTCGGGCCTCGAGCCGGACGACGTGCTCCTGGTTGAGCTGGAGCTCGACGGCATCCTCGATCGTGACGATCCGCTCATCCTCGGGGATGTACGACGAGAGCACGTTCAGCAGCGTGGTCTTCCCGGTTCCCGTCCCGCCGGAGACGAGGATGTTGAGCCGGCCACGGACGCAGGCGTCCAGCAGGGTGGCGATCTCCGGGGTCATCGTTCCGAAGCTGATGAGGTCACCGACCTGGTACGGGTCGGCGGCGAACTTGCGGATGGTCAGCGTCGGCCCGTCGACGGCCAGCGGGGGGATGATGGCGTTCACGCGTGAACCATCGGGAAGGCGGGCGTCCACCATCGGTGACGACTCGTCGATCCGGCGTCCGACCTGGGAGACGATGCGTTCGATCACCCGGCGCAGGTGGTCCTCGGACAGGAACCGCGCGGTCGTGTGTTGGAGGCGGCCGTTCCTCTCCACGTAGATGCCGGTATCACTGTTGACCATGATCTCGGTCACGGTGGGATCATCCAGAAACGGCTGGATCGGGCCGTAGCCGAGGACGTCGTTGGTGATCTCCCCGGTCAGACGCTTCCGCTCGTCCGCGCTGAGCGGGGTGCGCTCGGCATCGATGACCTCGGTGAGTTCCTGGCGGACGAAGGCCTGGAGCTGCTCGTCGCTCAACGACGAGTCGTACAGGCGGGAGCCGAGCCGGGCGAACAGCGCCTGCTGTGCCCGCTGCTTGAGCTCAGCGAGCGGGTCCACCTGCTCGGTGACCTGGGCCTTCGGCAGAGACCGCGCGGCCGGGGGAGCGGCAGCGGTCGAGGGACCATCAGCCGGTGCACCTCCCGATCCGTTCTCGCGGTGCTCCTGATCGGCCTCGATCGCGTCGAGGCCCTTGAGTCGTTGGCTCAACTTCATCGCTGTCCCCACTTCCGGCGACGTGCGCCTGGTACGGCTGCTGGCTGCTCGGCGAAACGCTCCACGAGCTGGGCGAACTGTCGCGCGACCTGTGAGCGCGTCTCGGACGCGATCACCGGGAGTCCCTGGTTCAGGGACAGCGGCACGGCACGCGAGCTCGAGACGGCGACATCGACGGGCATGTCGATGGATGCCTCGACGTCGCGCAGGTCGAGCCCGACCTTGGAGTCGGCCCGGTTGATCACCAGGTGGCGACGCTGGTGGGTCATCCCGAGCTGATCGAGCGCTGCGATCTCCTTGCGCAGGCTCCGGACGCTCGTGACGTCCATGGCGCAGACCAGGACGAGGTCCGTCGAGGCTTCGACCGCGGACAACGTGTGCTCGTCCAACCCGGCGCCGGTGTCGACGACGACGTAGCGGAACTCGTCAGCCAGCTTCTCCACGACCTGCTTGGCCTGGTCCGCGGTTACGTCCTCGCCCTCGGCGGGGGACTCGGGACCGCAGAGCGCCCAGAGGTCCGAGTGGTGCGAGCTGAGGAACGACTTGAGCGCCATGCCGTCCAGCTCCCCCGGTGCCCGCACGGCGTCCACCAACGTGTGTTGGGGTGACAGGCCGAGCGAAGCGGCGACGTCGCCGAACTGCAGGTCGAGGTCGACGATGGCGACCTGGTTCGGCTCGGCCATGGCCAGTCCGACCGCGAGGTTCGACGAGACGGTGGTCTTGCCGGACCCACCCTTCGGCGAGAGCACCGAGATGATCCGCCCGGCCGACCCCGGGCCATCGGTGTCCCCGACCAGGTTGTGCCGTCGGCGCGCAGCGACCTCCATGGTCCGCTCGAAGGCGGTCCGCAGATCGGCATCCACGGCATCGGGCGCGACGACGTCCCGGACGCCGGCGCGGAGGGCGTGCTGCCACAGCTCCGGGGTCGGTTCGCTGACCAGCAGCACGCTGATCTCAGGGCGCGTCTGCTCGAGCTCCCGGGCCAGCGCGAGCGCGTCGTCGGTCTCGAGGTCGGGACCGATGGCCACGACGTCGGGCGACGAGTTCGCCAGTTGCTGGAGGAGCCCGTCAGGGGTGACCTCGCCGTGCGCGACGTCCCACCGGCGCAGATCGCCGTTGAGGGTCGCGCCGAAGGCCTGCCGGACGCGCTGTTCGTAGCCGGCGTGCGGGGTGGCGAGCAGGATGCGGAGCTCAGTCATCGTAGATGTTCCTCGGGGTGCGGATGCGGCTGCCGTCCTCGGAGG
>SLHP01000123.1 GCA_007136095.1 Nitriliruptoraceae bacterium | reverse complement strand
TCCGTTGTCGCTTGAAGTCGGGGACCTGGCTCGGCGGTGCGTACGCCGATGCCAATGGAAAGCGGTCGTACACCGCGGGCTATCCCGAGCCACAGGATCTCTACCTCGCAGCCTCGGTTGAGGTCAACGCTGAGACCGGGGAGTTCGCACTCGACGACGACGGCCGACCACGGTTGGGACCTGGCGGTCTGCTCGTCCGGTGGGAGGAGGTCGAGTACCTTGAATTCATCGACTCCTGAGGGAGGCCAACGCATGCCAACCAAGGAAGATCGTCCTCGACGCACCGGCTCCGCCGAGAAGCGTGGCGGCTACGCATCATCCTCGAAGCCCGCGACGTCACTCAAGCCGCCTCCCGGAGGACCCGCCCCCGGCGCGAAGCAGACCCCTCAGAACAACGGGTCTCGCAAGGGGCGGTAGGGCGGCACAGCGCCTTGTTCGGCCAGACAGGATCTGTTGCGGCCGACACGTGCGACGCCCGCGGCACGATCATCGCTGCCCGGCAACTGCCGGCCACCGCTCCGGCGCCCACACCTCGTAGGCTCGTGGACAGCGAGGGAAGGTTGCGTGTGTGACGAACGGAGAAACGACCGAGACCGTTGGGATGTGGCTGGCGATGCTCGATGAGTTGTACCCACCCGGCCACGCGGCATCCTGGGACCAGGTCGGCCTGCAGGTCGGCGACCCGGACTGGCCGGTGGCGCGTGTGCTCACGAGTCTGGACGTCACCGGTGCCGTCCTGGAAGAGGCCGCGGAGGTCGCAGAGACGCTCGTGCTCGCGCACCATCCCCTGTTGTTCCGCCCGCTGGAGCGACTCACACCGGCGACCGCGGCCGGGCGGCTGGCCCTGCGTGCCGCGACGTCCCGGATCGCCGTCGCGGCCGCGCACACCAACCTCGACGTCGCCCGTGACGGCGCCGGGACCTCGCAGCCGGTGGCCCGGGTCCTCGGCCTGACGGCGACGCGGCCCCTGACCACGGAGGTCACCGAGGGGCGCCGCTGCAAGCTGGTGACGTTCGTGCCTCCGGAGGCGCTGGACGCGGTCATCGACGGGGTGGCCGCGGCCGGTGCGGGCCGGATCGGCGAGTACGAACGGTGCACCTTCCGCGTGCGGGGGACCGGCACGTTCCGGCCGCTCGAGGGGGCCGATCCCTACAGCGGCGCGGTCGGCGAGGACGCTGCCGAGCAGGAGGACCGGCTGGAGGTCGAACTGCCGACCCGCCGGATCGGCGAGGTGGTGCGCGCGCTCATCGCCGCCCATCCCTACGACGAGGTCGCCTACGATCTGGTCCCCCTGCTCGATGGCGCAGAGGTCGGGTTCGGCGTCGTCGGGGAACTGCACGAACCGTTGCCGCTCGCGGTGGTCGCGGCGCAGATCCGGGCGGGGCTTCCCGCCCCACACCTGCGTTTCGCCGGCGATCCGGAGCGCCTCGTCACGACCGTCGCGACGGTCGGCGGGGCCGGCGACAGCCTGATCGGTGCCGCCGCCGCGTCCGGCGCGGATGTCTACGTCACCGGGGACCTGCGACACCATGTGACGCTCGATGCGGTCGAACAGGGACTCGCGTTGATCGACGCCGGCCATCACGCGACCGAGGTCGCTGCGATCCCGGCCTGGACCGAGCGTCTGGCCGCTGCGGCGCAGCGTGAGGGGCTGGTTGCGCCGGTGCTAGCGTCACGGACCCCGACCGTTCCGTGGAGTTGAGCGTGGCTGAGTACACCCCTGAGCAGCTCGACCTGCTGCTCGCGCTCCAGGACACCGACAGCCGGATACGGCGCCTGGAGCATCAGCGCGAGACGCTGCCGGAGCAGCAGCAGCTGGAGCAGGCCGAGGCACGCATCGATGAGATCGTCCGGCAGCAGGATGATCTCCGGCTGGATCTGGACAAGGCCTCCGCCGAACAGCGGCAGCTCGAACGCGAGACCGACGTGCTGACCGAGCGACGGGATGCCGAACGTCTGCGCCTGTACGACGGGACCGTCACCAACGCCCGCGAGATGAAGTCGGTCGAGGCTGAGGTCGAGTCGACCAACCGACGGATCAGCGAGCAGGAGGACCTGCTCCTGGAGTCGTTGGAGCAGGTCGAGGGTCTGGAGGCCCGGATCGCCGCGCTGGAGGCCGAGGCCACCGCCGAACGTGAGCGGGCTGCCGAGCTCACCGTTGCCCGTGACGAGGCGGCACAGAGCATCCTGGCTGAACTCGCGGAGGCCGGTGTGCTGCGTGACCAGCAGGCCGCTGAACTGCCCGACGACCTGATGGAGCGCTACGACGCCGTGGTGCGGCGCACCGGAGGTGTGGCGGTCGGGTTGCTGGAGAGCAACACCTGCACCGCGTGCCGGATCGGGCTGTCCATGGCCGACGTGGGTGACCTGCTGGCCGGACCCCCGCTGACGACGTGTCCTGAATGCCGTCGGCTGCTGGTCGTGCCCGCCTGATCAGCGGCCCGCCTGACCAGCGGCCCGCTTGACCGTCCGGCCGGTTCAGATGACGTCGCCCTCGGCGGTGCCGACCCGGTCCATCCCGGCCGCCTTCGCCCGCTCCTTGGCGCGATCCGCGGCACGCAGGATCGCGACCTCGTCATCACCGTCCTCGGGGTAGCGCGCGATGCCGTAGGCCGCGTGGATCTCGAACCGGTCACCGTCGGGCAGGCTGACCTGTTCCTCGTGCAACCGTGACACGATGTCGGTGACCAACGCGCGACAGCGGGTTCGGTCCTCACCGATGAGGGCGATCGCGACCTCGTCGCTGCCGAGTCGTGACGCGACCACGTCCGGTCCGGCGGACCGGCGCAGTACGTGGGCCAGCGCCCGCATGGCCTCGGTCCCGGTCGGGTGTCCATAGCGCTCGTTGAGGGCACGCATGCCGCGGATGTCCGCCAACAGGATGGTGAACGGCACACCGTCATCGCGGTACCGACCGAGCGCGTCGTAGAACGCGCGCACGTTCAACAGACCGGTGATCGGATCTTCACTGATCACCCGTCGGAGGGCTGACTCGCGTTGCTCCTCGCCTTTCGCGCCGGCCGTTCCGACCAGTGCGATCCCCATCAGCACGACGCCCCGGAGGACCATGCCGGGAACCGTCGCGAGGCGCAGGTCGCTGGACAGGTCGATGGCGGTGTGACCCACGGCGGCGACGAGGGCGACGGCGATCGCGACCCGGATGCCGCCAGTCAGGCCGGCGATCAGGGCGATCGGTGCGGACAGCCAGGCGACCTGCGGGTCACCGATGAGCAGGTGCAGGGCGAGCGAGACCGCGAGGCCGACCGTCAGGGCCACGCTGCGTCGGGCCCGTGTCCCCAGCCGATCGCTCACCTCGACCAACAGACCCCGCGTCTGGCTGGGAAGGCCCCTTCGCGACACGTCAGTGCGCCGTGGGCGCGCGGCCGAGCAGATCGAGCAACGCAACAACCGCGTCCGGATCCGCCAGACGCGCGTGCGCGGTGGTCTCGCGGTCGTCGGTGGACACCACGATCGCGTGGCCGCCCCGGGCGATGGCGCTGCGAAACGCATCCTCGTCGGTGACGTCTTCACCGATCATGACCGGCGTCAGGTCGGGTACCTGGTCCGCGATCCGGGCGAGGGCCTTGCCCTTGTCGATGCTCCGTGGGCGGATCTCCAGCACGGACTTTCCCGCAACGACCTCGAACCCGGGTTCGTCGCCGTTGTGCTGTTCGAGCAGCGCCCGGACACGGGGGAGCCGCTCGTCCACCTCCGACTCCGGAACCAACCGGTGGTGGACCGCGAGCGAGGTCGGCTTGCGCTCGACGAACCACCCGATGCCGTCATCGACGACCTGTTCCACCGCCGTCTGGGTGGTATCCAGGGTCGCGGTCACCGTCGTGACGTCGATGAGGTCCAGGACGCTGCCGTCGGTCGCTCGGATCTGGGCACCGTGACCGCCGGCGAGGATCACCGGGAGCTCGGGCAGGCGTGCGAGCAGGTCGTCCACGGACCGTCCGGACAGCATGGCGACCGTGGTGCGGGTCACGAGGCGACGCAGCGCATCGATCGCGCCGGAGGTCGGCCGGGCATCGTCGGGACGATCGACGATCGGCGCCAACGTGCCGTCGAAATCGAGCACGATCAGCAGGTTGTCGGCGGGTCCGAGCTCCGCAGCCAGGGCCGCGGGCTCGCTCAGCAGGACGCTCACGAGCCTTCGGGTCCTTGTTCGGCGGCATCGAGTTGATCGGTCACCCAACGATAGACGTCCTGCTCGCGCACGACGGCACCCAGGCGTTGGATCCGCGCCCGACGATCAGCCAGATCGAGGTGCAACGCAGACTCCATCAGCAGGCTCGTTCCCTCCACGTCGAACGGGTTGCAGCGGACGGGGTCGTTGCCGAACTCGATCTCGGCGCCGCAGAACTCGCTCAGCAGCAGCACACCGTCACCGTCGGTGGCGGCCTGCACGGTCACGAACTCCTTGGCCACGAGGTTCATCCCGTCCTTGAGGGGGGTGACACACATCACGTCGGCCAGACGGTAGTACGCGGCGAGCGCCTCGCGGGGCACGGCCCGGAAGAGGTAGTGCACGGGGACGTCCTGCCCGGGTTCCGTGAACAGGCCGTTGATGCGGCCGACCTCGGTCTCGACCTGGGTCCGCAGCTGGCGGTACTCCTTGACGTCGTCGCGACTGGGCACCGCGATCTGGACGAAGGTGAACCGACCCCGCAGATCGGGGCGACGGTCCAGCAGTTGCTCGATCGAGTCGAGCCGGTGTCGGATGCCCTTGGTGTAGTCCAGCCGATCGACCCCGAGGAACACGTGTCGACCCTGGAACTGTGTCCGCAGGTCCGCGAGTTCGGCTTCGGTCTGCTCGGACCGCGCCAACTCGGCGAACCCTGCGGCATCGATGGAGATCGGATGGGCGACGGCGCGGACCTGCCGTCCGTCCGGCATGGTCAGCACGTCGCCATCGATCTGCACGTCCGGCTTGACCCGCGCGACGGAACGCAGGAAGTTGTCGCGGAAGCGCGACGTGTGGAACCCGACGCTGTCCGCAGCCAACATCCCGGACAGCAGCTGGTCGCGCCACGGCAGGCGCGCGATCAGTTCGGGTGGCGGGAACGGGATGTGGAGGAAGAACCCGATCCGCGCGTCCGGCAGCCGATCCCGCAGCATCCCGGGCAACAGCAGCAGGTGGTAGTCCTGGACCCAGATGGTCGGCGCCGGGTCGGTGTCGGCCGCCACCTTCGCAGTGACCTCCGCGAACGCCTCGTTGGCGGTGAGGTAGCTGTCCCACAGGTCGCGGTCGATGACCGGTCGAGCCAGCAGATCGTGGAACAAGGGCCACAGTGTGCGGTTGGCGAACCCGTGGTAGTACCCGCGGACGACCGCCCGCGACAGCTTCACGGCGTGCAGGTCGCAGCCCAGACCGTCCACCCGCGTCGGAACCGAGTTCGCGTTGTCGTCCCAGCCGATCCAGGCACCGCCGACCTCGTCCATCACCGGGCGGAGCGCCGTCACGAGCCCCCCTGCGGACGCCGTCCACCCATCATCACCCTGGGAGACCGGCAACCGGTTGGCGACCACGATCAACGGGCGACGAGCGCTCATGCTGACTCCTCGAACGGTTCGCCCCGAACGTAGCGACCCTGCCACCCAAGCGGCAGGGTCGGCTGGGGCAGGGACTGCCTACGGCAGCTGGTCGAGCGAGGTTGCGATGTGTGCCTCGAAGCGTGCAGCCGCGTCCTTCGTGACGGGTCCTGGCGCGGTCAGATCCTGCTCGTCGCCGTCGGATCGCAGTCGGTGGACGGGCAGGACCGGGCGGGTCGCCGACACCACGAACAGTTCATCGGCCTCCCAGGCCTGTTGGACCGTGGGCATCGCCGGCACCACCTCGACGACCGAGCGCAGGGCCTCGACGGTGACCGAGGCCAGGATCGGGAGTCGCGTGGGATCCGGTGTGCTGATGACACCGTCGTGGACGAGGCAGATCGATCCCGTCGGCAGCTCCAGCACCTGGCCGTCGTCAACGATCAGGGCATCGTCCCCACCGCGGGCCTGTGCGGCACGGATCGCCCACTGGTTCAGCGCGTAGGACAGGGTCTTGACCCCGGAGAGTGCACTGCGCCAGGGCGTGTCGATCATCTCGAGCGCCAACGTTTCCGGCCAGGACCCCGAGGTCACCATGCCGCGGACGGTGCCATCCCGCGTGACGATCAGCTTCAAGGTACCGTCGTTGGCTCCCCAGGCGGCCAGCAGGTCGGTGATCACCTGGCGCAGGACCGGCACCCGCATGTCCAGCGCCTGCGCTGACGAGCGGAGTCGCGCCAGGTGTGGATCCAGGGCGTGCGTCCGCCCGGTGCGCACCATGACCGCCTCGAACACCGCGTCCCCGCGGAGGAACCCGTCGTCCATGAGTGGCACCATCGCGTCGTGCGCAGGCACGATCCGTCCGTCGACCCAGGCGATCGCGCGTGGGGTCACCGACGTGGTGAGCTCGGAACCGGCGGGGTGGGGCCGGGTCGGTGGAGTGTCCATCCGCCCATCCTGCCAGACGGCCGGCGCGTGTGCGGCCACTTTGCATCGCGGTGGATAGGTTCGCCCAGCTGACACCGGCGACCGAACGCGATGAGAGGCCAGGGATGACGAGCTCCGCCGATGACCCGTTCCACGAGGGCCTGCGACAAGTGGGCAACGACCTGCCCTTCAACCAGCACCTCGGTGCCGAGGTGGTGTCGATCGACCCGGGGCGGGTCGTCACCCGCCTGGGCGCGGACGATCGGATCACCAACCACCTCGGCGGTGTGCACGCGATCGCCGAGTTGGCGCCGGTCGAACTGGCCGGAGCACTGGCGGCCTCCAGCCGGCTCCGAGCGGTGCTCGAACGTGGCTTCGTGCCCGTGGTCGGCTCGCTGACCGTCAAGTACGTCGCCCCCGCCCACGGCGAGCTGACGGCGGTCGGCATCGTCGGCGAGGACGCGATCGCCCCGGCCCTGGCAGCCGCCGATGCGGGCGAGCGCCCACGGGTCGTCGCGAACGTGGAGGTCACCGACGCCCAGGCCACCACCGTCGCGGTCGCCGAGCTGACCTTCGTCTACCTCGACATGTCCGGAGCTGGCGACGAGCACGCGTCGGTCACCTGACGTCGGACGGGCCCGGACGTGGGCCTGACCAGTACCATGGTCCGGCTGGGAGGAGTCGGCCAGGCGGCCGCGCTTCGCACCGTGGCAGGCTTCGTGCCGGCCCGGTGTGCGGTGAGGAAAGTCCGGACTCCATCGGGCAGGGTGCTGGGTAACTCCCAGGCGTGGTGACACGTGGCAAGCGCAACAGAGAGCAGACCGCCCGGGCAACCGGGTAAGGGTGAAACGGTGAGGTAAGAGCTCACCAGCACGGCGGGTGACCGTCGTGGCTAGGCATGCCCCACCCGGAGCAAGGCCAAGCAGGGAGAGGGCGGCCCGTCCGCTCCCGGACCGATGGTCCGGGGATACTCCCAGGTAGGCCGCGCGAGGCAGCGGGTAACCGGTGTCCCAGAGAGATGGTCGCCACCCGTGGCCGGGTAACCAGCCACGGGAACAGGATCCGGCTTACCGGCCGACTCCTCCCAGCACCTACCGCCGACGGCGGTTGGAACACGTCGGCGATCCCGGCCCACATGCGGCGAGCGGTACCGTGACCGGACCATCTGTGCCTGCGCGAGGCTGCCGACCGTGACCGATCCCGACGCTGTGCGCGCCCGTCATGCCGACGGGCCGTTCCTCCGTGCCTGCCGCGGGTTGCCGCACAACACCGTGCCGGTCTGGTTCATGCGCCAGGCCGGCCGCGCACTGGCCGAGTACCGCGCCATCCGTGACGACCACACCTTCGAGGAGGTGGTCCAGACACCGGAGCTGGCCGCCGAGGTCACGCTGCAGCCGGTCCGTCGGTACGGCGTCGATGCCTCGATCCTGTTCTCGGACATCGTCACGCCCGTCCAGGCGCTGGGGATCGGGGTCACGATCAAGCCCGGCGTCGGCCCGGTCATCGAGCAGCCGTTCCGGACCGCCGAGGACCTCGATCGTCTGCGACCTCTGGAGGCCGAGTCGGATCTGTCGTTCGTGATGCAGACGGTCGATCTCCTGGTCCAGGAACTGCCCGTCCCCCTGATCGGGTTCGCCGGCGCGCCCTTCACCCTGGCGAGCTACCTCGTCGAGGGCGGACCGTCGAAGTCGTACGCCCGCACCAAGGCGATGATGTTCTCCGACGAGCTCACCTGGCACCGGCTGATGGACAAGCTCGCCGGGATCACCCTCGCGAGCCTGCGCGCACAGGTCGCCCACGGCGCGTCGGCCGTGCAGCTGTTCGACTCCTGGGCCGGCGCCCTGAACCCGGTCGACTACCAGCGCTACGTGCTGCCCCACAGCGAGCGCATCCTGGACGGCCTCAGCGACCTCGAGGTGCCACGCATCCACTTCGGGGTCGCGACGGGCGAGTTGCTCACCCTGATGGCGCAGGCCGGCGCTGACGTGGTCGGGGTCGACTGGCGGGTCCCGCTCGACGAGGGGCGTCGGCGCATCCCCGACGGCGTCGGTTTCCAGGGCAACCTCGAACCCGCGGTGTGCCTCGGTCCCTGGGAGGTCGTCGAGGAGCGCGTCCGGGACGTCCTGGACCGCGCCGACGGGGCGGTCGACCACATCTTCAACCTCGGCCACGGGGTCCTGCCGGCCACCGATCCTGCGATCCTGGAACAGGTGGTCGACCTCGTGCACCGTGAGGGCACCGTTCGCACCTCCGAGGGCGACACTTCTCGCGCCCCAGTTGGTGGCGACGCGTCATGACCGACGGACCGTCGACCGGGGCCGCCGCCGACAGCTTCGCGGTCGCGCTGCTGGCTGATCCCCGTCTGGCGACCGCGTTGGCGACGCGTCTGGGGGTGCCGGTTCGGGCGACGACCGAGGAGGACCACCTCGAGGTGGCTGGGTCGTTGGCCGAGGACGCCGCACTCGTGGTGGGGCTGGCCGGTGTGCCCTGGCCTGTGGCCGAGGACCTGCATGCGCAGTGCTCGGCGACGCTGGGCGCCTACACGGGTGTCGTGTCGTGGCACGCCCTGCCGTCACTGCACCAGCGGCTGGCCGACGCCGTGGGTCCCGGCGTCCGCGGCGGTGCACACCTGCTGATCACCGCACCGGATCCCGGACCGGCCACCGATCCGAGCGACGTGCTGTTCCTCCGCGAGGTTGCCGAGGGCATCGCCAGCCGTGTCGAGGTCGGGTCGCGCTCGATCGCCTGGCGTGGTTCGACCCGCACCCCGACGGCCGTCGATGCCCTCACCAGCGTCGTCGAGGCGCACGGACACACCGACATCGTCGAGTGCCCGATCGCCCCCGGACTGAGGGCGGATCCCGATCTGACCGCCGTGGCTGCCGACCTCGGTGTGCGGCTGACGTGTGTGGATCTCGGCGCTGGCAGTCGGGTCGATCTGTTGACCGAGGTGGTGCGCACCGTCATCGGTCACGAGGGGGTGGCGTGACCGCCCCGTCACGAGGGCGTGGCGTGACCGCCCCGACGGACGGTCGGCTCGGGCGCCGGCGGGTGGTCGTGATCGGCGGCGGGCTGACCGGCCTGGCAGCCGCCTGGCACGTGCGGGATGAGGTCGATGTCACCGTGCTGGAGTCATCGACCGACCCCGGCGGACAGGTCCGGTCCGTGCCGTTCGCCGGCACCCGGATCGACGTCGGTGCCGACGCGTTCCTGGCTCGGCAACCCGAGGGGGAACGGCTGGTGCGCGCGGCGGGCTTCGGCGATGACGATCTGGTGGCACCCGCGACCGGCCAGGTCTACCTGTGGGTCCGAGGACGTCGGCGGCCACTGCCGGCGGGGACCGTACTCGGCGCTCCCGCCGATCCGGTCGCACTCGTGCGTTCCGGGGTGCTGCCGTACGGGGCGGTGCTGCGCGCCGGACTCGAGCCCGTCGTCCCTCGGCGAGAGGTGGTGGGTGACCGCAGCGTGGCGGACCTGGTGGGGGAGCGGTTCGGGCGCGAGGTCGTGGACCGGTTGGTCGAGCCGCTGCTCGGTGGGGTCTACGCCGGATCCGTCGACCGGCTGAGTGCTGAGGCAACGCTGCCACCGGTGTGGTCGGCAGCCCAGCGGCACCGGTCACTGCTGCGCGGTCTCCGTGAGCACCGGGCACGGGCCGCCGCCGACGATTCGCCAGTGTTCCTGACCATCCGTGGTGGACTGGGCCGGGTCATCGACCGGCTCGCCGCGGATCTCGGTACGCGGCTGCAGACGGGCACCGCCGTGACCTCGCTCGCGCGCACGGAAGATGGCGGCGCCTGGCGGATCACGACCGACGGGGGAGAGCACCTGGTCGCCGACGGGGTGATCCTCGCGCTACCGGCGGCGGTCGCGTCCGGCCTGCTTCGGGACCAGTCGCCAGCTGCTGCGCGCGAACTATCGGGCATCCGGGCCGCGTCGGTCGGCGTGGTGGCGCTGGCGTACGCCCCGGAGCACGTGACCGACGTCCCCGTCGGCAGCGGGATCCTCGTGCCCCGCACCGAAGGGCGACTGGTGAAGGCGGTCACGTTCTCGTCCCGCAAGTGGCCGCACCACGCCGGCCACGATCACTTCCTGCTGCGCGCCAGCGTGGGGCGTGTCGACGATGCCACCCCGGTCGATCCCGACGACGACCGCCTCGTCGCGGCGGTCGAGGCGGAGGTCCGGGAACTCGCCGGTATCGACGGCCGGGCGGACGAGGCGATCGTCCAACGCTGGCCGGACAGCCTGCCGCAGTACGACGTCGGGCATCTGGCGAGGGTCGACCGTCTCCGCGCCGCGCTGCGGGAGGATGCTCCCGGACTGCACATCGGAGGTGCGTCGTTGGATGGCGTCGGTCTTGCGGCGCGAGCACGGGACGGCGAGCGGCTCGCCCACGAGATCCGGTGGGACGCCGGGCTGCTCGACCCGGCCGGTCGGACGGGGTAGCGGTCCCCATGCCTGGATCGACCGGACCCGGATGCCGGCTCAGTCGAGCTCAGCGGGCTCGAGCAGCTCCGGGCCATCGTTGCGCACGTTGTTCACCAGGTCGCTGATCCCGGTCGCGACCAGGTTCGGTGGCCCGAGTGCCGCGACCGTGTCGGCCAGGTGGGGGACGTCGTCGAGGTCCGCCGTCAACCAGTCGGACCAGAGTGGTGCCGGCAGCATGACCGGCATCCGATGGTGGATCCGCTCCATCTCACCGCGCGCGTCGGTCGTGATGATCGCAGCGCTGGAGAGCGGGTCCGCGTCCTCCTCGGCTTCCGGGTCACGCCACACCGACCAGATCCCCGCGAAGGCCAACGGCTGGCCGTCGGGGTCGACGATGTGGAACGGTTGTTTGCGTCGGCCCTCGCCCCGGTCCATCCACTCGTAGAAGCCGTCGGCGGGCAGCAGACACCGCTGCCGGGCGAACGCGCGCGCGAACATCTTGTTGGTCGCGACGGACTCGACCCGCGCGTTGATGGGCTGTGGGCTGCCCTTGAGTCGCTTGGCCCAGTGTGGCACGAACCCCCACCGGAGGGACCCGAGCCGACGGGTTCCATCCCGTTCGATGATCGCCGGGACCGGGGTGCTGGGCGCGACGTTGTAACGAGGTTCGCCGGCCTCGAGCTTGACCTCGTCCACGGCGAAGTGCTCCGCCAGGGCATCCGGGGAGGACAGGGCGAGGTAGCGACCACACATGGGGCCAGGCTACCTCTGGCCGTCCGGGCGAGGGTGCCGGGGGTCCCCGCCGAATACGATCGTCCGGTCTGTCGGCCGAGTCCCGCGCCGCCTGTCCAGGAGCCCTGTCCATGCATGGTGACGAGAACGCGCGGGACATCGCGCGCCGCCTCGTGCAGGAGGCGGTCAGCCGGGCGGACGGCTCGATCTCCGCCCGATCGGACGGGCCGCCAGTGATGGACCCCGAGCCTCCTGCGTCGGATCCTGGCCCACCCTCCCCTCCGACCGATGCCCGGCGCATGGCCCATCGTTTCGTGCTGGAAGCGCTCGCAGCTGAGGCGGCGTCAGGCCAGACGCCCCCGGCCTCGGCCCGACCCGCCGCTGCCACGCCAGCGAAGCCGGAGCCCGCGCCGGAACCGAAGACGGAGCCTCAGCCTGAACCTGAACCTGAACCTGAGGCCACGCTGAAGCCGGAGCCTGCGTCCGAGCCCGACCTGCCTGCACCGGTCCCGCCCGCAGCGACGGCTGCTCCGGCGGGCACGAGCGTCTCACCGGCCTCCGCGGAGGCGGCCCGCCGGATCGTGGCGGACGCGCTCGCTGCGCACGATGCTCAGCCGCCGGAACCACCCGCACCGCAGGAGCCGCAGGAGCCGCCGGCACGGCCCTCCCCGGCCCTACAGGCCGCTCGGCGCATCGTCGCGCAGAGCCTGGACGAGCGCGCTGCGCGTTCGACCGGCGATGCCGCCCCGGCCAACGATGCTGAGGAGTCATGGCCCACCGCCGGCGTCGACCTGCTGCCGGTGGAGACCTCCGCACCCGCACCGGCGCCGACGGCACCACACGACGCGGTGACCGACCCCGCAGCGGCCGATCCCGTTCCGGGCGAAACGGAGGACGAGACCGTTGATCTGACCGTTCAGATCCCGGTCGTCGCGTTGCCGCCGATCTTCCCGACCATCGGGGAGCCGGGCATCGATGCGTCGCTGCTCGATCACCCGACGGACCAGGCCGCCGCCTGGGACGACGACACCACGCTGGTCCAGGTCCGACGGTCGGAGCGCCTGACGGTGCTCGATCGATGGCGGGCTCGTCGGCATCGCAAGCGGCTGGCGGCCCAGTGGGCGCCCGGCGCGACCCCGCAACCTCGACGTACCTGGCGTTGGGTGCTGGCCACGATCATCGTTGCGCTGGCGCTCGGGGTGCTCTTCCCGTTGACCGTCGCCGCGTTCCGTTCGTTGTTCGCCCTCTGACGATGGACCCGACAGCGTCGCGGTCAGACCTGTTGGTCACTCCCGACGTTCGTAGGCCGAGGGGGTGAAGGTCGACCCGGGGTTCCACATCAGCCACTCGTCGATGCCGTGTTCCTTCGCCGCCCGGATCTGTTCGCGGATCTGGAACGGCCGGTCCCAGGCGCGGTAGGGCGTGTCCTCGAACCAGGGCACGACGCGGGCCCGCGTGCCCTCGGTCGCCTCGTCCCAGACCTCCAGGGTGGCGCGGATGATGTCGTAGGGCTGCCGGTTGGGGTCGCTGACCCCGTACTCGCCCGGACCCCAGTGGGAGGGGTAGAGCATCGGTGCCACGTAGTCGAGGTGCTCTGACATCGCCGGGATGTCCTGGCCGATCTGTTGCGGGCGGTCGGCCGCGATCCCGTACACCGACGCGCCGTGCTGGATGCCGTAGGGAGCCAGCCGTTCGTCCGCCAGGCGGGTGAACTCGACGATCGCTTCCTCGGGCGTGGTGGTCAGCCCGGGAACCGTGTAGTTGTCCATGCCCTCCGGGCGCCGGATGTAGTCCCACAGGATGTGGTCGACACCGGCTCTGGCGGCCTCCTCGGCGAGGTCGAGGTTGTAGGCGATGACGTCCTCGTGGGTGTAGTTCGAGAACCCGGCGTAGGACCCGCGGTAGAAGTCGTTGCCGTCGTTGTCCTGGATGACCATGTCGCGCCGGTCGTTCTCCCAGGCCCAGGACGCCAGGGCCGGGTCGGCGAACGCGACGATCCGGCCGATGACCGCGACGTCACGGTCGTGGAGGTCCGCGACGGCCTGTTCGAGGTCGAGGGGACCGATGTCGGCACCGATCTCCTGCGCGAGCGGCACCTCGGAGGCGTACCCGATGTGTCCGCCCTCGTCCTTGAGGTCGAGCTGGACCGAGTTGATCCGGCCATCGTCGATCATCTCGATGATCGGTTCGCGCAAGGAGGGGGTCGCCCAGGCCCAGAAGGTCGCGTGGACCGTCCGGACCTCGTCGATCTCCACGCGGGAAGCCACGACGGCGAAGCTCTCGGTCAGTTCGGTGGTGTTGCCAGCCACGTCGGTGACCAGGATCGTGAGATCGCCGTCGACGCCGTCCAGTTCGACCTCGAAGCTGCCGTCCTGATCTGCGGTCATGCTGGTGTCGCCGATGTCGACGGTCGCATCGGGCTCGGTGTTCCCGGCGACGGTGACGGCGGTGTTTGCCAGGATCGGACCCTCGGGTGCAGTGAGCTCGACCGCGGGTGGCTCGGCCTTCACGTCGAACGACCAGGTGTGCAGGTGCTCGGGCTCGGCGGTCGCGTCGTCGTCCGCGACCGACGAACCATCCGCGACGACCACGGTCCGCTCGCCGTCGTCGAGGGTGTCGGGGGCGTAGGTCAGCGTGCCGTCGCTGCGATCCGCCGCGGTCGTGACCTCGTCACCGTCGAGCAGCACCAGCAGGTCATCGAGGGCATCCGGGTCATCGGAGGCCGTGACCGTGAAGGTCAGGGTCCCGAGTCCTTCCGCGTTGATCAGCGCGCCCTGGCCCGGCCCGTCGAAGCTGAGCTCCCCATCCCCGTCATCGGACTCATCGGAGATCGTGTCGCCGGAGCCGTCCGCATCGCCCTGGCCATCGGCTTCCGAGCACCCGGCCAGCAGTGCGGCCGTGGCGGCGACGATGACGACCAGGCCGCGTGCGGAGGG
>SLHP01000232.1 GCA_007136095.1 Nitriliruptoraceae bacterium | reverse complement strand
GTCACCGACCAGGCGCAGGACATGCAGGTGGCGGGGGCGCGGCGCGCGCTGACCGTCAACATCGGCGGATCGTGCACCACGTCCGCCGCGTTCGTCGTCGGGAAGGACGAAGCGTGACCGTCGTGATGATCGAAGGTGTCCGCACGCCACGGGGCAAGGCGAAGCCCGGGGGAGGGTTGGCGGATGTGAGCCCGCTGAAGCTCGTGGAGAGCGTGCTGACCGGGGTTCTGGAACGCGCGGGGCTCGACCCGGGGCGGGTCGACGAGGTGGTGGTCGGGTGCGCCAGCCAGGTGGCGGGCCAAGGGGCCGACATCGCCCGTACCGCGGTGTTGTCGGTGGGGCTGCCCGCCACCGTGCCGGGGATGACGGTCAACCGGTTCTGCTCGTCGGGGCTCGATGCCGTGGCGGTCGGGGCCGGGTTGATCTCCTCGGGGCAGGCCGAGGTGGTGCTGGCCGGCGGGGTCGAGTCCGTCTCGAACGTCCCGATGTTCTCCGACGACGGTCCGTTGTGGAAGGACCTCGACGTCGTCAAGCGGGTCGGGTCGGTCCACATGGGCATCGCCGCCGACATCGCCGCGACCGAACTGGGCTACACCCGCGAGGAGCTGGATGCCTACGGTGAGCGCACCCAGCGCCTCGCCCGCGAAGCATGGGGGCGCGGCGACCACGATCGCTCCCTGCTGATCCCCGACGGCGCCACGATCGACCGTGACGAGCACGTCCGGGACGACATCACCCTGGAGTCCCTGGCCGCCCTGCCGCCGGCGTTCGGGGAGCTCGGCGCCTCCGGGCAGGACCAGATCGCGCTGGCCCGACTGGACGGACTCGACCACATCGATCACCTGCACACCCGGGGAACGTCACCGTCGGTGGCGGATGGTGCCGCCATGACCCTGTTGGCCAGTGCCGAGGCCGCGGAGCGGCTGGGGCTGACCCCGCGGGCGAACATCGTCGGGGCCGGCGCGGCCGGCTGCGATCCGGTCCGGATGCTCCTTGCCGGGCAGATCGCCGTCGAGCAGGTCCTCGATCGCGCCGGGCTCGCCGCGGACGACCTCGACGTCGTCGAGTTCGCCGAGGCGTTCTCGGCGCTGTGCCTGAAGTTCCAGCGTGAGCTGGGTGTGGACGGTGACCGGTTCAACCCGAACGGTGGCACGATCGCGATGGGCCACGCCTTCGGTGCGACCGGCGCGATCCTGCTGACGGGGTTGGTCGACGAACTCGAACGACGCTCGGGCCGGTACGGCGTCGCGGCGGTCAGCGGTGCCGCAGGGTCGGGGGCGGCGGTCCTCGTCGAGCGAACCTCGTGATGGGAGACGGACCGGCTCGGCTCGGGGTCTCGCTCGGTCTGTGGTTGGACCGGCCGGCCGACGAGGTGCTCACGACCGCGGCAGCCGCCGATGCCTGTGGCTACCCGGAGCTGTGGATCGGCGAGATGGCGACCTACGACGCCGTCGGACTGGCCACGGCGATCGGCCATCGCACGGAGCGGATCGACCTCACGATCGGGCCCCTCGCGGTGGCGATCCGCACCCCGGCAGGTCTGGCGATGGCGGCCGGGACGGTCGCTGACCTGACGGGTCGCCGCGTGGGGCTGGCGCTCGGCACCTCGTCGCCTGTCGTGGTCGAGGCGTGGCACGGTCGGAGTGCATCCCGGAGCGCCATCACGTTGCGTGAGAGCGCCGGGGCGTGCCGCACCCTGCTGGCAGGGGAGCGCAGCGCGTGCGACGGCGAGGTGGTCCGTTCCCAGGGCTTCCGGCTGCGAGTCGCGCCACCCGGTGGCCCGTTGACCGTGGCGGCGTTCGGGGACGGCGCGATCCGGGCGGCGGCGGAGCACGGGGACCGGATGGTCGCCAACCTGGTGGCGGTCGAGGAGTTGGCGGATCTGGCGCGGCGCCTGGACGCAGCCGTCAGCGAGGTCGGACCGTCCACACAGGGCCAGGATCGGCCGGCCCCGACCCTGGCGGTATGGGTACCGACCGCCGTCGATCCGGGCCCGGCCGCCCGTGAACAGGTACGGCGTGCGATCGTCGCCTACCTGCGCGCTCCCGGCTACCGCGAGATGTTCGATCGGGCCGGCTTCGGCGAGGTGGTCGCCACGGCACAGGAGGACATCCACCCCAGGCAGTTGCTGGCAGCGGTCCCCGACGAGATGGCCGAGGCCATCGGTGCGATCGGCACGATCGACCAGGTGCTCGCCAGGTTCGATGCCTACGCGGCGTCGGGAGCCGACGAGGTGGTCATCGTTCCGTCCGCAACCGACGAGGATCCCGGTGGCGTCGGAACCCTCAGGAAGATCGCTTCTCACCGCGCGGAGCGAAGTGGATCTGCGTCCGTTCGAGTCTGACGTTGCAGTGGTCACACGACAGGGCGGGCCGGAGCGGTCGGTCGCAGGTGCGATGGACCAACGTCAACGCGCGAGGTGCGTCCGCGATCCAGTGGTCAGCCCATGCGACCACCGTCACGACCACGGGGAAGAAGGCACGACCCTTCTCGGTCAGGCGGTAGTGGACCGCCCGTCGACCGTCCTCCCGACGGCGTTCCAGCACCCCCTGCTCCACGAGTTCGCCAAGCCTCCGGCTCAGCACGCTGGGCTGGATCCCGAGCTCACGCTCCAGTTCGCTGAAGCGCCGGATGCCGAGGAACGCGGCGGCCGTCACCGCCGTCGACCACCGGTCCCCGAGGATCGACATGGTCTCGGGGAAGAACAGGTCGGGACGATCCGCCACCGACTCCCAGCCGCTCCGTCGGAACCGTCGAGGTGACGCCACCTCGCCGACCCGGCGGTGGCGGGTGGCGTCGGTGTCCCTCGCGGTCACCGCACCGCCACAGCCCCGGCACGTGAGCGTCGGGAGGGTCGGTTCGCCGCAGAGTTCGTGGAACAGCACGGGGAGTTCGTCGGTCCGTCCCGGCACCCAGCGGTACTCCCAGGCCCAGATCGAGATCAGCAACTGCCAGAGCTCGAGGCCCGCATCGGTGAGGCGGTACTCGTCACGCATCCGACGTTCGTCGCGGTACGGGCGGCGGTAGAGCACGCCGGCATCGACCAGGCTGCGCAACCGCGCGGACAGCACCGCATCCGAGATGCCGAGTTCGTGCTTCCACTCGTTGTAGCGCCGGACGCCGAAGAACGCCCGTTGCAGCATCAGCAGGACCCACTGATCGCCGAACAGATCGAGGGCACGACCGAGCCGGTCGGCGGTGGGACGAACCACCTCGGCTCCTTCGGGGTGCGCGTGCTGCGTGACGAACGGCTGGCCGCCGTTCCCGGCACGGTGCGGCGTCGTGCCCCACGAGCCTAGGTGCTGTCTCGTAAACCGGCTCGGCGTGCCCAGAGCAGCAGTGAGGCCACCGTGAGCGCGCCGAGGTAGTTGGTGGCCTTCTTGTCGTAGCGGGTAGCGATCGCTCGCCAGTGCTTGAGCCAGCTGAAGCATCGCTCGACGACGTTGCGTCCACGGTAGATCTGGCTGTCGAACGTGTAGGGGCGGCCGCCGCCAGGTCCTCGCTTCAGCCGGTGGCTCTTCTGGTCGTCACGCTCGGGGATCGTGACCTTGATCCCGCGTCCCGTCAGCAGCTTGCGGTTGCCGCGTGAGCTGTAGCCCTTGTCGGCGATCACCCGGTCTGGTCTCGTGCGCGGTCGACCGATCGGCCGTGAGACTCGGATGCCGTCCAGGACCGCCTCGAGTTCGGTGGTGTCGTTGGTGTTGCCGCCGGTGAGCCACAACGACAACGGCTTCCCGGACACGTCACAGGCCAGGTGGATCTTGGTGGTCGGTCCGCCTCGGGAGCGTCCGATCGCGTGATCAGGCGGCTCTGCCGCCGGTTTCGTGTAGTTCGTCGGAGCCCCCTGTGTGGCCGTCGAAGCGGTCGCGTGCCCCGGCGGCGTGCTGGTGGGTCCGCACGATCGAGGAGTCGACCGACACGTCCCAGCCCAGCTCGCCGACC
>SLHP01000176.1 GCA_007136095.1 Nitriliruptoraceae bacterium | reverse complement strand
GGGTGGCTACCGGGCCGCGACCGGGTGGGCAACGCCGATACTGTCCCGGACATGACGATCCTGGCTTCCACCGGACCACTGTTCGCCCGTCCCCTGGACTGGGCGCTCGCGGTCGTGGCAGAAGCCGGCTACGACGGCGCCGAGTTGATGATCACGCAGGACCCGGCGACGCAGCAGGCCGACCGTGTCCTGGCCGCGGCGACGACCGAGGGGGTCGGCATCCCGGTCGTGCACGGGCCTTTCCTGCTGCTCACCCGCCGGGTCTACGGCACGGAGCTGATCGGCAAGGCCGAACGCTCGCTCGAGCTGGCCGGACAGATCGGCGCCGATCTGATGATCGTGCACCCGCCATTCCGGTGGCAGCGGGCCTTCCACAACTGGCTCGTCAACGGCGGGAACCAGTACGCCGCCGACCACGGCACCCGGATCGGGGTCGAGAACCTCTACCCGGTGACGGTGGCCGGACGTCCGATCCGCTTCCACCGCTACACACGGCCCGAACACCTCGAACCGTTCCGCCACCTGGTGCTCGACACCAGCCACTTCGGGGTCGCCGAGGTCGACATCAACGAGGCCTACGCGCGGCTGGCACACCGAACCGTCCACCTGCACGTGTCCGACTACCGCGGCGGAGGACGTGACAGCCACGCGCCGCTCGGTCATGGACTGCTGCCCCTCGGTAGCTTCCTGCGCAACGTCGGGCGCCACACGACCGGACCGAACGCGTCGCATCCCCGGTCGATCACGCTGGAGCTCGACTGTCGCCGCTACCTCGACGACCGGTCGGCCCTGGTTGGTTACCTGCGCCAGGAACGCCAGAAGTGCGAGGCGCTGCTCGACGGCGCCTCCTCCGAGGAGATCCTGGGACGTCCGGACGTCGTTCGCAGGGCTCCCGGAGCCGGTGAGGACGACGCCGATCAGCCGACCGTCGGACCTGCGAGCACCTGACGACCTGCCCACGAACGCCGGTCGGGCACGAGACCGCAGGCCGGAGAGCCGACCGCCGCCAGACCGAGGAGACCACGGATGCGCCATGGGACCGCGATCGCTCTGGTCGTGCTGCTGCTGATCATCGTGGTCGCCACGGTGGTCCAGCTCACCCAGGCAGCCAACCTGTAGTCGGCCGTCGCCGGTGGCGCCGATCGTTGGCGGTCGCTGCCGGCCCTTGCCGGTCCTTGCCGGGAGCCCTACAGGAAGACCGAGCGACGACCCATCAGGTTGCGGTGCAGCATGTTCTGGATCGTGTCGCGGACGCGATCCGTCAGGTCGAAGACCGTCATGGGATCGTCGGCGGCTTCGGGACCGAACGCCGTGGTGTCGATCGGCTCGCCGTACTCGATGACCCACTTCGACGGCAGCGGCAGGAGCGCCAACGGCCCGAACACCGGCACGGCGAACATCTGCGCCACGATCGGGAAGTACGGCACGCCCAGGGCCCGCGCGAGCAGCCGCAGGTCGTAGATCATGGGGTAGATCTCCTCGCTGCCGACGATGGCCGTCGGCACGATCGGGACCTGCGCACGCAGGGCGGTCGCGACGAAGCCACCACGCCCGAAGCGCTGCAGCTTGTAGCGGTCCTTCCACGGCTTGCCGAGCCCCTTGAAACCCTCGGGCCACACGGCTACGAGTTCGCCCGCGGTCAGCAACCGATCCGCGTCGTTGCCGGACGCCAGCGTCGCCCCGGTCTTGCGCGCCCACTCACCGATGAACGGGGTGCGGAACACCAGATCGGCGCCGAGTTCACGCGCGTGCCGGCCCGTCTGGTCGAAGATGTCCAACCGCGCGATGATCGCATCGAGCGGCAGGGTCCCCGCATGGTTGGCGACGACCAGTCCGCCACCATCCGCTGGCAGATGCTCGACGCCGTGCGAGGCCACACGCCAGTAGTGGCGGTGCAGCGGCCGCACCAGGGGCATGAGCAGGTTGGTCGTGAGGTCCTCGTCGAACCCGAAGTCGTCGATGTCGTAGTCACCGGTCAACCGGCGCCGCAGGAAACCGGCCAGGGTGCTGAGTTCCTCGGCCAGCGCGTCGCTGTCGACAGCATCCAGGGCGGCGAGCCCGTCGATCGCCATGCGCCACCCGCGCCGCCGCACCTCCTCGGCGATCCGCTCGTAGGCGTCACCGGCGGTCGCGTCCGATGAGCCGTCGTCGCCGGACCCGGCACGGCTGCCAGCCCCCGCAGGATCGCCGGAGCCCCCACCGGCCGGGGCCGCCGC
This sequence comes from Nitriliruptoraceae bacterium, assembly GCA_007136095.1. Lineage (GTDB taxonomy): Bacteria > Actinomycetota > Nitriliruptoria > Nitriliruptorales > Nitriliruptoraceae > CSSed11-175R1. Next base: position 1,746 of record SLHP01000176.1, on the reverse strand, counting down.
GTCGTCCCGGCCCTGTCGCCGGGCATGCTCGACCGGGCCCTCATCCGGCGGCGAGGCGTCAGAGGGCGTCGGACGCTCACCCTGCTGCACGGCATGGACACGGCACAGCGGCCCGTCCGTCGCGTAGTTCCGGCACGGCCGGTCAGCGGCGGTCGATGCCTGGCACCGGGGTCGGTCGGAGACACCGTCGCGCGTGGCGCCCGAGTCCCGGGCATCCCGAGCCGCACGCTGCTCCGCCATCGAGATCACCTCGGCATGCTGCTCCATCATCAACCCCCGTCACGTTGTGCGTGGAGGAAGCGGTCCTGGCCCTTGCGCTGCAGGAAGTCGTAGAGTTCCCGTTCCCAGCGCACGACCTCCTCCCGTGCGACCACGCCACGGACCCGGCGGCGGCGCACGAAGTCCTCGAACGCCTGCCGGGTCGAGTAGCGCGGCTCGATGCCGAGTCGCGTGCGCATGCGGGTGGTGTCGACGACCCGACCGAACTGCAGGAAGCGCAGCTGATCCATCGTCACGTCGGCGCGTCCGGAACGTCGCACCCCGGACGCCACGGCGGAGACGAACGGCAACGGCACGGGTGCAGCCACCCGTCCCGCCAGCCGGATGCACTGCGACAGGTACAGCACCCCGTCGCCAGCGACGTTGTAGATACCCGGGTGGTCGCCGGACGTGACCCGTTCGAGCACCTGCACCGCATCGTCCTCGTGCACGAACTGCAGGCGTGGGTCGAACCCGAGGACCGAGGGGACCACCGGGAGGTTGAAGAGCGACTGGAAAGCTCCATCCGCCTGGCCACCCAGGAAGTTGGCGAAACGTAGGATCGTGACATCGACGTCCTTGCGACGCCGGCCGAACGCACGGACGTAACCCTCGATCTCCGCCACGTCCTGCCCGTAACCCTGCCTGGGGGTCGCGTCGGGAACGGAGCGCTCGCGGAAACTGACCGGGTCCGTGTGCGCCGAGCCGTAGACCGCGGCCGACGACTTCAGCACGAAGCGTTCGACGGTGGGCGCCTGCTGACAGGCGGCCAGCAACTGCATCGCGCCGATGACGTTCGATTCCTTCATCCGGGACCGCCCACCGGCGGCCCTCGGCGTCGCGACGGTGCTCAGATGCACGACCGTGTCGATCGCCGAGGCCTCGATGACCCTGCCCACCAGCGGGTTGCGCACGTCCGCTCGAACGAACTCCGTACGGCGCAGGTCGTGCTGGGGCTCACGGACATCGACCCCGACGATCTCCAGGATGTCGTCCCGCTGCTCGAGTGCGCGGGCGAGTTGGCCCGCGAGTCGACCGGCGATCCCGGTGATCAGGACGCGGCGGGCATCGGTCACAGGCGGTCAACTCCCTGCTCGTGAGGTTGGTCGGACGGCGCGACAGCGCAAGCACCGGTCGTGTGCATCGCAAGTGAACCAGACCGACCACCCGGGCATCCCAGCTGAACGGCCACCGGGTCCCTCGTGACCGACCGATCCGTTGCAGGCCGCTCCCAGAACCGCTGCGCCCGCACAGGACGATGGGACCTCAGGCCTGCTCGCGCTCGTCCCCGAGGTCCGAGAGGTCCATCGTGGCCGGATCGACCACCTGGGCATCGAGGAAGGCGGTCAGATCCCCGGAGCGGACCCGGTAGTTGCGTCCGACGCGCACCGCCGGCAGTTCTCCCCGACGGATCAACCGGTACACGGTCATGGTCGAGACCCGGAGTTGGTCCGCGACCTCGGCGGCAGTGAGAAGGTGATCGCTCAT
>SLHP01000151.1 GCA_007136095.1 Nitriliruptoraceae bacterium | reverse complement strand
TGTGGTCCTGCTCCAGATCCCACGGACAGCCCGTCTGTGGGTCGCGGAGTTGGCGCATCACCTCGACCAGACCCAGCAGTTCGGTTCCGGCGGGGATGGGGGCGAGGAAGACCAGTTCGATCTCGACGTCCGGTTCGGCGCTCATACCGGCGAGCGCTTTCGCCAACCCGTCGTCATCGGGGCCGAGGAGGAACACCGGGACCCCGTCGCCGAGGGCCCGCTCCACCAACGCCTTGGCCAGCCGACGATCGTCCGCGGAACCAGGGCGGGTCAGATCGAGGTCTCCCCGTTCCAGCGAAGCGGGCTCGACGGTGACCAGGTCCAGTCCGGCCGCGTACAGGTAGGGCACGCTGGGATGCTTCTCACGATCGCGGACGAGGATCTCATCTGCGAGCGCCAGTGCGTCCCACGCCTGGAACGGCAACAGCCCGGGCAGGGCCGCCGAGGTCTCGACCAGGACGATCCGACGCTGGGGCTCCGGCATCAGTTACTGATCGCCGGAGCCGGCCGGAGCCTCGTCGACGACCTCACCAAGGTCGCTGTCCCAGGCACCGAACGCCGGATCGACCTCGACATCGGCCTCACCGAACGAGCTCTGGAGCAACTCCGACAGTTGCGCGTCGAGTGCCTGCGCCTGGATTCCCGGGTCCTGATCCTCGCCCGACAGGACCGCTTCGTCGGTCACCTCGATGATGTGGAACCCGAACTGCGTCTCCACGGGGCCGACGACGACGTCGAGTTCGGACTCCCAGACGGCCTCCTCGAACTCCTCGACGTACGAACCGCGTGGCGCCGGTCCGAGGTCGCCACCCTGGGCACCGCTGCCGGGATCCTGGGAACGCTCCTCGGCGAGTTCGGCGAAGTCCGCCCCATCGTCGAGCAGTTCGATGATCTCCTGGGCCTCGTCCGCGTCATCGACCAGGATGTGCCGTGCCGTGCGGACCTCGGTGTCGGGCAGGTCCGCCTGCAGGCTCTCGCGGATGGCCTCGACCCGCTGCTGCGCGGGCAGCAACACGTCGCGATAGACCTCCAGGGTGAGCTGGGACTGCGCCAGCACCTCAGTGAACTCGTCCTCGCCGCCGAGTTCGGCGGTGTCGGCCTCGATCTGCTCCTCGATGGCCTGGTCATCGATCTCGATGCCGCGTTCGTCGGCCACCTCGCGGATGATCTCGGCCTGGATGAACAGGCTGAGCAGTTGCCGCTGGAGCGGCTCGACCACCGCGGTCCGTACCTCCGAGTCCGCGCCGTCGATGCTGCCGGTCCGGTCGGTGATGTCGGTGACCGCATCCTCGAGTTGGGACCGTGGGATCTGCGTGCCGTCCACCGTCGCGGCGGCGGACGCTGGGACGTCGGAACCACATCCGACGAGGATGAGCACGAGGATGGACAGGGCCGCGACCGCGCGGCGGGGTGTGCGCACAAGGGCTCCGAGGCGTCAAGGGAGCGGAGGAAGTCGTCACCCGGACCGGGTCTGCGACGGTAGGAGTCTAGCCGGCGGGCGTCGCCGCTCGATCCCGCGCACCACGAGATCCGCCAGCGCGTGATGTCGCACCATTCCGAGAACGTGCCCTACCCTGGGGGCATGGCTACCGACACCCACGCAACCGACACCCACGCAACCGACATCCACGCGACCGTCGACGAGCAGCTGCGTCGTACGCGCCAGCGCTACACGCTGGGGCGGCGTCAACTCGTGGAGCTCCTCCAGGCTGCCGAGCGGCCGGTCACGATCCCGGAGCTGATGGACCGGGGCGCGACCCAGTCGCAGAGTTCGCTGTACCGCAACCTCGCCATCCTCGAACAGTGCGGCGCGGTGCACCGCCTGGCATCCACCGACGACGTCGCCCGGTACGAACTGACCGAGGAACTCTCAGAACACCACCACCACCTGGTGTGCACCGCCTGCGGCCGCCTGGACGACGTGGTGCTCCCGCCGACGATCGAGAAGGCGCTGGCCAGTGCCGCGGACGAGGCCCTCGCCCAGCAGAACTTCATCGTCGATTCGCACCGGTTCGAACTCGTCGGCACGTGCGAGATCTGCGCCTGACCCACCGTCATTCCCGGTGGGCGCTGCCTCAACCCGCCGCTGCTTCAACCCGCGGTGAGCAGTGAGCGGCCGCGGCGGTAGCGCTGCGCGCCCGACCGGGCCTCCTTGATCGCGAGGATCAGGAAGAAGGCCACCACGGTGAGGCCGGCGATGGTCGGAGCCGTCGCCGTCCCTGCGTGGAAACTGACCAGCAGCCCGATGAAGACGCCGAGTGCGCCGATCACCATCGACACGCCCATCATGATCGGGACCCGGCGCGAGACCAGGGCTGCGGTGGCAGGCGGCGCCACGATGAAGGCGAAAACCAGCAACGTTCCGACGGTCCGGAACGAGGTGACCACCACCAGCGCGACCAGGCCGAGCATCGCCAGGTGCGCCAGCTGCGGGTGGAGTCCGAGGACCTGCGCCTTGTCGCGACTGAAGGACAACGCCAGGAAAGGTCGGTAGAACACGATCGTGAGGATGATCGTCACGGCGGCGGCGATCGCCGTGGTGCGAAGGTCAGACCGCGTGACCCCGATCGGGTCGCCGAACAGGATCGTCGTCAGGTCCCCGGCGTAAGCCCCGCGTTTGGAGATGATGGCGACACCAGCCGCCAACATCCCGACGAACAACAGGCCGATCGCGGTGTCCTCGCCGAGCCGGCTGCGCGCGCTGGCCAGCGAGACCCCGGCGATCATGACCGCAGCGCTGAGCGCACCACCGAGCATCAACGACCCGCCGAGGATGAACGCGATCGCGATGCCCGGGAGGACCCCATGGGCGAGCGCATCGCCCATGAAGGCCATCCCACGCATCACGACCCAGGTCCCGATGAGCGAGCTGGCCACCACCGTCAGCAGCCCCGCCATGAGCGCGTTGCGCATGAACATGAAGGCGAACGGTTCGGTGACCAGCTCGATCAGGGTCGAGATCAACTGAGTGCGTCAGCGATCAGCGTCGACGTGGTCCGCAGCAGGCCCGGGTAGGTCTCGGCGCCACTGCCGTCCTCGCCGAGGGCATCGGTGTAGATCCGGACGACCTCGACCTCGAGGTCGCTGCGACCGATCACCTCGCTGGCCAACTGGTCCGCAAGCGTCGTGGAATCGGTGTTCTCCGCGAAGACCGCGGTCACGCCGGCGTCCTCGACCGTCTCGATCAGCGCCGCGAAGCCGGCTGCGTCAGCCTCAGCCTGCGTGGATGAACCCGGGATCACCGTTGCCAACACCTCGAACTCGTAGCGGGCGGCAAGGTAGCCCAGGGCGTCGTGGTTGGTGACGAGCTGTCGGTTCCCAGCCGGCACGGCGGACAGGATCTCCGCGATCTCCTCGTCGAGTTCCATCAGTTCCGCGGCGTAGTCCTCTCCGCGACTCTCCCACTCGGTGGCGTCGAGGCGGGTGTCGACATCAGCGAGTTCAGCTGCGAGCATCTGGACACCCTCGGCCATCCGGACCGGGTCGAACCAGACGTGCGGGTCCTCGGGACCGTGGTCATGGTCATCGTGGTCGTCGTGCCCGTGGTCATCGTCGTCGTGCCCATGACCATCATCGTCGTGCCCGTGGTCATCGTCATCATGCCCATGACCATCATCGTCATGCCCATGACCATCATCGTCGTGCCCATGACCATCGTCATCATGCCCATGACCATCGTCGTTATGCCCATGATCGTCGTCGTCGTACCCATGGTCATCGTCACCATGGCTGTGCGGACCGTCCCAGTCGAAGTCGATCGGGTCGAGTTTGTCGGCGAGGGTGAAGACCCGGACGCCTTCTTCTTCCGCGGCGTCGAGTGCCGAGACGAGGTTCTCCTCGAGGTCGAGCCCATTGGCGACCACCAGGTCCGCTTCACGCATCATGGCAGCGTCGGACGCCGATGGCTGGAACCCGTGGGGGTCCGCACCCGGAGGCATGATCACATCCACACGGCCGTCGTCACCGACGAGCGTTGCGACGATGTCGCCCAGGATGCTGGTCGTGACGACCACATGGGGTCCGTCACCCTCCGGCTCGGCTTCCTCGACCTCGTCGGCTTCCTCGACCTCGTCGGTCTCCTCGGCCGCCTCTTCTGGTTCGATCTCAGCTTCACCGCAGGCGGCAAGGGCGAAACCGAGGACCGCGATGAGCGCGACGGCGCGCATCGGCAGGGACGTGGTGGCATGCTTCTGTCTGAACAAGGACATCGGTGAACTCTTCGATCGTGGATGAACGGGTGGCGACTCGTTGTCTTCTTCAGCAGCCGTCGGTCTCTCACATCAGCCGCTACTGTCCTGCACTCCGCACCGGGGAGAGTAATGGGAACCGTTCCTGAACCGCCAACCAGAACGCCACGTAGCGCGCGCCAGGCGCCCGAGGGCGCGCCGAGGGAGCGGGACGTTGCCGTGCACATCGACCACCTCGACGTCTCCTACGGGCCCATCGAGGCCGTGCGGGACGCGACCGTGGACATCCGGACGGGCAGTGTCGTGGCCATCATCGGCCCGAACGGCTCAGGGAAGTCCACCCTGCTGTCGACGATCTCTGGGCTGGTGAGCCCGACGAAGGGTCGGGTCCTGGTGCACGGCCGACCACCGAAGCAGGGACGCCAGCGCGTTGCCCACGTCCTGCAGTCGACGGTCGCGAACGAGGCCCTGCCGCTCACCGTGATCGAGACCGTCCGCATGGGAACCTACGCACACACGGGACTCCACCGGCGGCTGTCCCGGCAGGACCGTCGGGCGATCGATGATGCGGTCGAACGGATGCAACTCGGTGATCTCACCAACCGCCAACTGCACGAACTCTCCGGCGGACAGCGTCAACGGACCTACGTGGCGCAGGGCCTGGCCCAGCAGGCGGATGTGTTGCTCCTCGACGAACCGATCACGGGGCTGGACCTGATCACGCAGGAGACGATCACCTCGGTGATGACCTCCGAGCGCGACCGGGGGACCGCGGTGGCGCTGACGACGCACGATGTCGGGACGGCTCGGCTGGCCGACCAGGTCATCCTGATCGCCACGGAGATCGTGGCGGCGGGTCCACCAGGGGAGGTCCTGACCGCCGAGAACCTCGCGGTCGCCTACGGCGGACATCTCCACGTGCTCGACGACGGCAGCGTCGTGCTCGATGACCCCCATCAGCACCGCTTGTCCTGACGCCTGATCCTCGTTCGGCGGATACCGCACGTAGACTGCCGCATCCCATGCGAGGACCCCAGGTGTCGATCACGGAAGCCGACCCGGCCGCACTCGAGCGCACGACGGAGATGTTCCGTGCGCTGTCGAACCCGACGCGGGTCGCGATCGTCCGCGAACTCGCCGGCGGGGAGCGCGCCGTCCACGAACTCGTGGACGCGCTGGAGCTTGCCCAGCCGCGCGTCTCCGAGCATCTGGCCACCCTGCGAGCCGCCCGCCTCGTGGAGCGCCACCGCAAGGGCCGTTCCGTGAGCTACTTCCTCGTCGACAACCACGTCGCCCATATCGTCGAGGATGCCATCGTCCACGCCAGCGAGGTCGACTGACGCGTGTAGCGAGGCGGCCTCAGACAGGCCGGCCGGCTACACGGCTCCGCGGCAGGCAGCCACAGACGGGCGTCGATCGCCGGGCGGATGGATCAGCCACAACTATCTTTACATCGCGATGTATCGATGTTACGCTTTGCAGAGCAACAAGCCCCCTTCCATCGGATCGCTGATGAGTTCGACCTGCACCGTCCACGACGACCACACCCACGTCCACGGGCCCGACTGCGGTCACCCGGCGGTGGAGCACGATGGCCACGTCGACTACCTGCATGATGGTCACGCCCACCACCAGCACGACGACCACGTCGACGAGCACGACCTGGCTGGTGTCCATGCCGTTGCCACGCCGCACGATCATGCGCACGGTCCCGACTGCGGTCACGACACACTGCAGCACGACGACCACGTCGACTACATCCACGACGGTCACCGCCACGCCGAACACGGCGACCACTACGACGAGCACTGAGCACACCGCAGCACCGAGCGACCCGTTGAGCCCGCCCCCGTGGCGGGCTCAACGCATGTTGCGGGGCATCGCAGGTGGCAGACGGGTGCGCCGGGGATGCTCCTCGCGTCCGAGGGCAACCCAGTATTGAGAACTGTTCCTAGAACGGTTACGCTCTCTAGCCACCGATCAGGATCAGTGCTCCGTGCCATCATCAGCAGCCATCCACGATGTCGTGATCATCGGCGCAGGACCTGCCGGACTCGGCGTCGCGTCGACGCTCCGGCGTCTCGGCGTCGCAGCAACCGTCGTCGACCGCCACGGCGTCGGCGCCTCGTTCCTGCGGTGGCCGCCCGACATGCGGCTCATCACCCCGTCGTTCACTGGGAACCAGTTCGGGCTGGTCGATCTCAACGCCATCACACCCGATACCTCGCCCGCCCTGTCGCTGACCGAAGAACACCCCACCGGTGCGCAGTACGCGGCCTACCTCGACATGGTCGCCCGCCTGGACGAGATCGAGGTGCGCACGGGCATCGAGGTCACCGACGTCGTGCCACGTGACGACGGCCACCTCACCGTCGAGGTGGCCGACGGTGGCGACTTGATCGCCCGCAACGTGGTGTGGGCCGCCGGGGAAGCGCAGTACCCGCGACACACCGGTTTCCCGGGGGCCGGACACGGCATCCCGACGGTGAACATCACCTCCTGGGGCGAGCATCCGGGCGACGACGCCGTGATCATCGGCGGGTACGAGTCCGGGATCGATGCGGCCGCCAACCTGATCGCCCGGGGGAAGCGCGTCACCGTCATCGACCCGGACGCACCCTGGGACGTCATCGACGCCGACCCGTCACGCATCCTGTCGCCGTACACGCAGGGACGGCTCCGAGCCGCCGACGACACGGATCGGCTGGAACTCATCGGCGGAGTGTCCGTCGACACCGTGACCGCAGCCGGCGACGGCTGGTTCGTGACGACCTCCGACGGCGAGGCCCACCCGACGGACGGCCCTCCACTGCTGGCCATCGGTTTCGAGGGCTCGCTCTCCATCATCCGCGATCGCTTCAAGTTCGACGAGCACGGCCGGGTCGAACTCTTCGAGGAGAACGATGGCTCCACCGTGGTCCCCGGCCTCTACCTGGCCGGTCCAGCCCTCGCCCACCGCGAGGCGATCTTCTGCTTCATCTACAAGTTTCGCCAGCGCTTCGCCATCGTCGCGCGCGACATCGGTGAGCGACTGGAGGTCGACACCGAGCCCCTCGGGGAACTGCGGGAGCACCGGTTCTTCCTCGACGACCTGTCGTGCTGCAACGACGACTGTCTGTGTTGATGAGGCGATCGAGCACCCCACCGAGCCCACCACCAGCAACCGGCACGAGGCCGCTGGTCCTCGTCGGCCCCGAGTCGTCGGGCAAGTCGACCCTCCCCGGCGCGCTGACGGGTACGCGGTCGCGCGCCCAGAACGTCGCGGGTTCGACGTTGGCGATCGAGACCTACAGCGACGGTGCACGCGACATCGTCGACACGCCCGGCATCGTGCACCGGATCGATGCGGCCACCACCGCGACGGCGCTGCGGGCCCTGGACCAGGACGCGGACGTGCTGCTGGTCCTGCGGGCAACCCACCTCGATGACGAGCTCGCCGAGCTGCTCCCCGTGGTCGCCGGTCGGCGGGGTGTGGTCGCGGTGACCAACTGGGACCGCGTGCAGGACACCGTCGCCGCCCGCCGAGCGCTGGCCGGCGTGGCCGCAGCGACGGGCGTGCCGTTCATCGCGCTCGACGCCCGTGACGGTGCCGCGGGAGTCGCTGAGCTGCGGGCCGCCCTGGCGGATCCCGGAGAGTTCACCCGGGGTCCGGTGCTGGCACGGGTCGGCTGGCGGATCGAGCCCCCACCGACGATCCTCGAGCACCGATGGGTCGGGCCCATCGCCGGGCTGACCATCCTGTTGGCTCCGGCGATCGCCTCCGTGTGGCTTGCCATCACGGTTGCGGACGCCATCGAACCGTTCGTCGAAGCCGGACTGGAACCCATCGCCGAGGCAGCGACCCGCCTGCCGTGGCCGCTCGCGGACGTCATCGCCGGCGACTATGGCCTGATCACCATGGGACCGCTCCTGCTGGTCTGGGCCCTGCCCGTCGTCGTGGTGCTCGCGCTGCTCCTCGGCGTGCTCAAGGCCAGCGGCCTGCTCGACCGGCTCACCACGGCGGTGCATCCCCTGGTCCGGCCGTTCGGTCTGACTGGTCGGGACCTCGTCCGGATCGTCGCCGGCCACGGCTGCAACGTGCCGGCGGTCATCTCGACCCGGTCGTGTTCGGGTTGTACCCGGGACGCGACGATCGGCGCGATCGCGTTCGGTAGCGCCTGTTCCTACCAGCTGGGCGCGACCCTCGGCGTGCTGGCGGCCGCCCAGCGACCGGCGTTGGTCGTCCCCTACCTGAGCGTGCTGCTCGGCGTGGCGCTGGTCCACGCGCGACTCATCGCCCGGGCAGAGGGCACCGACCCGGTTTCGCTCGACCTGCACCTGTTGCGCGGACGCGCCTTCCTGATGAGGCCGCAGTGGACCGACATCCGCCGCGAGGCCGGCGCCACCCTGCGCCACGTCACGATCAAGGCGTTGCCGATCTTCCTCGCCATCACCGTGACCGCGTCACTCCTGGCGGCGACCGGCCTGCTCGAGCGCCTGGCGCGACCGCTGGCGCCGATGATGGGCCTCCTGCGGTTGCCCACGGAGGTCGCACTACCCGTCGTGCTCGCATCGATCCGCAAGGACGGGCTGCTGCTGCTCGCCGAGCCGGGAACGGTGGAGATACTCGACGGTCCACAACTCCTGGCGGCGCTGCTCCTGGCCGGGGCGTTGGTGCCGTGCCTGGTCACCGCCCTGACGATCGCCCGGGAGCGTGGTCGACGCATCGCGGCACGGTTGCTCTGGCGCCAGGCGGTCGGTGCACTGTTGCTCGCCGCCGTGGTCAGTTGGGGCGGAGCACTGCTCCTGCGGGGCCTGGCATGACCAGCATCCTGATCGTCGGCGCCGGCCCCGCAGGCCTGGCCTGTGCGACCACCCTGACGTGCCAGCGTGTCGATGCCGACGTCGAGGTCGTGGATCCGTCCGGGACGTGGATGGCCGCCTGGCATCGACGCTTCGCCGCGCAGGACATCCCGAACCTGCGCTCCCCCGCGGTCCACCACCCCCATCCTGACCCGTTCGGGATGCTCGAGTTCGCCGCCGGGAAGGGGTTGATCGCCAGCGGCGGGACCCAGCTGCCGACGACCGGTCTGTTCGATGCCTTCGTCGACGAGATGATCGAGCGGCGCGGCCTCACCGACCGCGTGACCCCGACCGGTGTCACCGGGCTCCGGATCCACATAGACGGTCGAGCGGAGGTGCGGCTGACCGACGGCTCCTCCCGACAGCCGGACCGGGTCGTCCTGGCGACCAACGCCCGGCGTTCCCTGGTGCCCGACGGGCTGCGAGACGCAGCCGGCACCGAGGTGTTCGCGGACACCGAACGGGCCAACGTCGCGAACACGCCGGTCGGGGGACACGTCGTGATCGTCGGTGGTGGTCTGTCGGCCGCACACCTGGCCATCGGCGCGGCCCGCCGCGGGGCCCGCGTGACCATGCTGGCCCGCCGGCGTCTCCGTGTCCGTCGCTTCGACACCGATCCGAGCTGGCTCGGACCCCGCAAGCGCCGCCCGTTCGAACAGGAGCCGGACGCGTTCATCCGCCGCCGCACGATCGACACCGCCCGCGGTGGCGGCAGTGTCCCCGCCCGGGTCCGGCGGGATCTTGACCGCTGCATCGAGGCGGGCGTCATCGACCTGCGCGAACGTGTCGAGGTGGTGGGATGCGATGCCATCGGGCATCGCGTCCGTGTCCGCTGCACCGACGATCGCGCCGTCCTGGCCGATGCGATGTGGTGCGCCACGGGGGGTCGCATCGACGTCGGGCTGGATCCGCTGTGCCAGGACCTCGTGACCTCCTTCCCCACCACGATCGCCCACGGGCTGCCGGACCTGGCGGCGGACCTGTCCTGGCCGGGAACCCGCGTCCACCTCAGCGGTTTCGGAGCGGCACTGCGGCTCGGTCCGACCGCAGGCAACCTGGTCGGCCAACGCCGAGCTGCGCTGCGGATCGCCGCTGCGGTTCGTGGCGACGACCCGGTCCGCAGTGACCGCATCGCCACGGGACGGGGCGCCTGCCCCGACGACCACGACCTGGTGGGCGCACGGTGAGCGCCATGCGTGGCACGGATGACCACGGTGTGTGATCAGTCGGTGACGTCCAGGTCGACCACCAGCGGCGCGTGGTCGGAGGGCTTGTCACCGGCGTCGTTGGCCCGCCGGAAGGTGGTGTCGACCTCGCAGGCGACGACCTCGAGGTGGCGGCTGGCCAGTGCGTAGTCGATCCGCATCCCCATGCCGCGCCGGAACGCTCCCATGCGGTAGTCCCACCACGTGAAGCCTTCACCATCCGGTGAGATGCGCCGGAACGCATCGGTCAGTCCCAGCTCGAGCAGCGCCGAGAGTCGCTCCCGCTCCGGCGCGGTGACGTGGGTCGCGTCGACGAACGCCGCGACGTCCCAGACGTCCCGGTCCTCGAGCGCCACGTTCACGTCACCGGCGAGCACGGTCGGTCCGGCGTCGACCAGTCCCCGGAGGTGCTGCCTGGCAGCGTCCAGGAACGTGAGCTTGGCCGCGAACATCGGGTGATCGGGTTCGCGACCGTTCGGCACGTACACGCTGATCGTGCGTACCCCGTCGACCGTCGCCTCGATCCACCGGGCCTCGGCTGGATCCGGTTCACCGGGCAGCCCCGTCGAGACGCCGGTGACCTCCGCGGCCTCCGGGACCAGCAGGGCCACCCCGTTCCACCGACCCTCGGAGTGTTCGACGGCCCGGTAGCCGACGGCGGCCAGGGCATCGTGGGGGAAGGTCTCGGCGGTGACCTTGGTTTCCTGGACACAGACGACATCCGGAGCATGCTGTTCCAACAGCTCGAGGACCCGTGGGAGGCGGGCCCGGAGCGAGTTGACGTTCCAGCTGATGAGTCGCATGGACGGGACCGTACCGGCGGGCAGCCCGTCGAGCGCAGCCCCACAGCGGGCGTCGATGCACCGCGGCTACCGTCCTCACGTACCACCAAGGAGGTGCCGGGAGCGACGGCAACGACGCCATGGTGTACCCCGGTTACCGGAGGAGAGAGCGTGGCCACCACCCAACCGTCGAGCCGGCCGGTCTGGCTGACCGCGCCGGTCCTGACGGTGTCGGTGCTCTCCGTGGCGGCCGGGATCGGCCAGTTCTCGGTCACCACGGTGATCGGTGATGTCGCTGCGACGTTCGGGGAACCCTCGGCCGACGAGGCGCTCGCCCAGATCGGCGTGCCGGTCACCACGGTGGGGATCGCGCTCGCCGTCATCCGCCTGGCGTCGCTCGGCAGCCTCCCGGCTGCTGCCCTCGCGGATCGCGTCGGGCGGCGATCTGTCCTGCTGGCCGTCGCGACCATCGGGTTGGCGCTGACCTCGCTGGCGGCGCTGGCGCCCGGCTTCTGGTGGTACGTCGCGCTGGTGGCGATGGCGCGGCCGGCGCTGACGACCGTGAGCCTGCTGTCCGGCGTGGTCGCCGCCGAGGAGTCCCGCTCACAGGGCCGGTCAGCGGCGTTGGCACTGATCGCCGCCGCCTACGGACTGGGGGCCGGGATCATCGCGGTCACCCGGGGCGTCCTGCCCGGGGAACCGTCGTTCCGGGTCGTCATGGCGCTCGCGGTGATCCCCCTGCTGCTGCTCCCCCTGCTGGCCCGTAAGATCCGTGAGCCACGGATCGCGGAGGACCGGGTCCCCGCGGTCGGGCTGCCCGGCCGGATCCCCCGACGCTACGTCGGGCGTGTCGTGCTGCTGGCGGTGCTGACCGGGTGCATCGCGCTGGCCACCGGGCCCGGTTTCACCTTCCTGTTCGTCTACGGCGAGCGGGTCCTCGGGGCGTCTCCGCTGTTGTTGTCGATGCTGGTCCTCGGTGCGGGACCAGCGGGCCTGATCGGCATCCTCGCCGGTCGCTGGGGTGCGGATCGCTTCGGACGGACGCTCACCGCCGGGTTGTCGATGGCCGCGACGGGCGCCTCGGTGGCGCTGGCCTACTCGGGCGGGCAGAACGCCCTGATGGTCGGCTACCTGCTGGCGTTGGCCACCAGCAGCGCCTTCGCGCCGCCCACCGGCGCACTGGTGGCCGAACTGGTCCCGACCAACATCCGCGCCACCGTGGCCGGCTGGGAGACGATCGCCGGGGTGTCGGGAGCGGTCGGCGGCCTGATGTCCTTCGGGTTCCTGGCCGACCTCACCGGGGGGTTCGCCGCCGCGTCCTTCACGATCGGGATCGTGGTCATGGTCGTGGCGATCGGCTTCTGGTGGCTGCCCGAGACCAAGGGCGTCGAACTCGAGGACCTCGAGGAGGTCTGAGCGCAGCTCCTGGGATCAGTCGCCGACCCGCGCTCGCCATCGCGGGTGGGAGCCGAGTTCCTCGTACAGCTTGCTGGCAGCACGACGCTTCGCCGCAGCACGCTCCGCTCGCCCCGCGGCGTCGAGCCAGTGGGCCCACCCGCACAGGGCCTCGCAACGCCACCAGGGCAGCTGGTGCCTTCTGAAGGTCGCCAACGCGAACTCGTGGGCAGCATCAGCCGCCGTGTGCTCACCTCGCGCCGCGGCGACGGCACCACGGGCGAGTTCGACGTGGCCGCCCCGCCCGCGCCAGTCCTCCCCGGCGGCCAGGATGGCGTCACAGCGGGCCAGGTGCTCGCCGGCCTCGTCGATATCCCCCACCACAGCGAGGTAGCGCGCGAGCTCCGCGCGGGTCATCAACTCCCCGGGCACCTGCGGCCCACCGAGGTTGATGTCCAACGCCTGCCGCAGCGACCCGAGTGCTCCGTCGCGGCTGCCCAGCAGCCATCGCACCTGCCCGAGCCAGGAGGCGTTGAGTGCAGCATTGAGGAGGTCGCCGTGCTGCAGGTCGTTGCTGACCGCTCCTTCCCACGACGCCTCCACGCTCTCCCACTCCCCTGCCTGGAGGAGCAGGAGCCGACGGCTCACCGCGTCGGCCGGTAGCTCGTCCAGATGGCCACGGGCCGGGTCCATCCGGCCCATCATCGCCAACGCGTAGACGAGCTGGTCGAGAACCCCACGGCGTGCGTGCCCGATCGTGTCCAGCCCCGGCAGGGCCAACGCGCGTCGACACCATCTCTCGGTCGTCACCGGGTCGAGCAGGTAGACGTTGTTGGCCAGCGCCGGCGCGGTCACCGTCTCCCACCCGAGATGCGGGTCGCGCAGTTCCTCCACGGTCGCCCACGCATCGTCGAGCAACACGTGTGCGTCCGCGAGTTGGCCCCGGTGGTAGCGGTGGCTCGCCTGCGTCGGGCGCACCATGGCGACCAGATCCCTCCGCTGCATCGCTTCGGCAAGCGTCACAGCCCGTTGCGAGGCGGCGATGCCCTGTTCGGTCCGTACCCCGAACAGAGCGGCCAGTGCCTGCCCGAGTCGGACATCGAAGGCTGCCTCGCCGTCGACGAGCACCCTCTCGGCGGCGCTGAAGTGCTCCATCGCCGTCGGGATGTCCATCACGCTGTGGTGCATCGACAGCAGCCGCCCCAGTTGGCTGCGCACCGTGGCGACGGCGACCTCATCGCTGGCCGCGCGACAGTGCCCGAGGGCCGCATCGAGGTGATCGATGGCCCGTTCGTAGTCCAGGCTCGAACGACGCAGGAGCTCGGCGGCGGCGACCGCAGCCTCGCCCTGGCGCGCCGGTGGTGCGCCGTCGCGATCCAGGATCGCGACGGCGGCCTCGGCGTGTCCGACGGCTTCGTCCCAGGCGTAGAGGTCCGCCGATGCCTCGGCGGCACGGAGGCTCAAGCTCGCCGTCCGTCGGCGATCTGCGAAGGGACCCGCGGCACGCAGGTGACCGGCGGCCGCTGCCAGGTCCGATGGCCGGCGCAGTCCCGCCGACTCCAGCGCGTCGGCGGCGCGCAGGTGCAGCCGCTGTCGATCAGGCGCGGGGAGGTCCGAGTGGACGGCCTGGCGCATGAGCGCGTGACGGAACGCATACATCGCCTCCCACGGATGACCGGCCTCCACGAGCCAGCCCGCCTGCAACGCCTCCTCCAGCCCCACCACGATCTCGTCGACGGATCGGTCGGCCACCTCCACGAGGAGGTCGAGGGTGGCCTCCTGCCCGAGGACCGCGGCACAGCCGATGATCCCCTGGGTCAGGGCGGGCAGCGTGCTGAGCCGGTTGCGCAACACGTCGCGCACGCTGCGCGGCACCCGCCCTGCATCGCCGGCATGGTCCAGGCTGCCGCGATCGACGAGCTCACGGACCACCTCGCTGGCGTAGAAGGGGTTCCCGCCGGTGGTGGACCACAGCGTGTGGACGAACCCGGTGGGAGCCGGCTCACCGGTCCACGCCGCGACGAGCTCCTCCAGGTCGCGCTCGGCGAGCGGGCCGAGGACGAGGCGATCGGCGACACCGCGCCCCTCCAGGTCGGCGAGCAGTTCCAACAGCGGAGGGTGCCGGTTGCCCGGTGGATCCCGGAAGCAGATCAGCAGCAACACCTGCCCGGGAAGGTTGCGGGCGAGGTGGCGGAGCAGGCGCGAGCTCGCCTGATCGATGTACTCCGCCTCCTCGACGACGAGGACCACCGGAACCCTGCTGGCCATCCGGCCGACGAGCTGGCCGACGGCATCGAACAGCGCGGAGCGCTGCAGCTCGGGGTCCCCCGTTCCCGGGGTCTCGTCGGTCGGGCGGCCGGCGTGGGGATCGAGCAACGGCTCGAGCCGAGCGCGAACGACCTCGGGAAGCTCGTCCAGCGCGTCTCCGACGTCGGGGCTGCCACGCAGCGCATCGGTCACCGGCTGGTAGGGGATCAGGGCTGCCTGTTCGCACCGACCGACGAACACGGTCGCGCCGTCCGAGGTACTCGCGGCCAGTTCGGCGACGAGCCGCGTCTTGCCGACTCCCGCCTCACCGGAGATCAGTGCGATCCGTCGCGCGCCTGCTCGAACCTCCCGCCACATCCGGCGGAGCTGATCGAGCTCAGCGACACGGCCGACCATCGGGACGCGGCGCACGACGTCGAGGAGGGCATCCGGGGGTGCAGGACCACGACCCGGTGGCGGGCGATCGGTGCGAGCCGGCTCCGAACCGTCGTGTCCCGACGCGTCGACCAGATCGGGGTCGTGCCGCAGGATCGCCGTCTGCAGATCGCTCAGCTCCTGCCCGGGCGCGAGGCCCAGCTCATGTTCGAGGCGCACCCGGTAGCGACGCAGCGCCTCCAGGGCGTCGGCCTGGCGTCCTGACCGGTACAGGGCGAGCATGAGCCGGCTCCACAGGTGTTCACGGAAGGGATGGCTGTCGACGAGCCCCCCGAGCTCTGCGATGAGTTCACGGTGCCGGCCAAGCGCCAGCTCGGCGTCGATACGGGCCTCCAGCGCGGTCAGCCGGAGCTCATCGAGCCGGGCGGCTACCGCCTCCGCGAACCGCGGTGCGTCAAGGTCCTGGAGGACCGGCCCGCGCCAGAGTTCCAGCGCCTCCCGCAGCTGGCGTGCCGCCTGCCGCGCATCCGTGCGTTCGAGCGCGGCTCGCCCCTCGGCGACGAGACGCTCGAAGCGGGTGGCGTCCACGTGCTCCGGGGCCACCTCGAGGCGGTAGCCGGGCGACCGCGTGAGCAACAGGCCATCGAGCCCTGCGGTGGTCAGGCTGCGCCGGAGGTTCGCGACGTGGCTACGCAGGGTCGCCTCGGCGCGTGCCGGTGGTTCATGCTCCCACACAGCCTCGATCAGACGGTCGGCGGAGACCACCTCGCCGTCGTTGAGCAGCAGCATCGCCAGCAGCCGGCGGGGCTTCGGACCGCCGAGCTCGACCGGCTGCTCTCCGGCGGAGGCCCTCAGCGGCCCGAGGATCCTGAACTGCGGCTCCATCACTCGTCCCGTCGCCCCGGAGCTGGTAGGCGGCATGACCCTGAACGGCTGGGACCTGCACAGCGACTGCACAGGAACTGCACGGCCCTCGGCCACGGTGCGCTCATCAAGGCTAATGAGTCGACCCACCGGAGGGAACGGAAGATGAAGAAGACACGTGACGAGATGACCGTCGTGATGAAGGATGGGGGCCTGGAGATCCTCGCCGAGGATCTCGGCGAGATGCGCGTCAGCCTGTTCACGCTACCACCGGGCCTCGACCTCGGCGCCTTCTTCGCGCCCCTGCCTGCGGGCCGGTGCCCGGTCCCCCACTGGGGTCGTGTGCTGGAAGGCGAGATCACCCTGCGCTACGCCGACGGGACCGAGGAGGTCACCCGCGCCGGTGAGTTCTTCCACTGGCCGGCGGGTCACACCGCCTGGACCGAGCCGGGCGTGGTCTGGATCGACATCTGCCCGGTGTCGGAGGCGCGGTACGTGGACGAGACCCTGGCCGCCGCTGCTGCCAACGCCTGAGCGCCGAGCGGTTCAGCCGCTCCCGGAGGAGTGATCACATGCGCACGACCAGTAACCGCCAGACCATGCTCCGTCTCTATGAGGCGATCAACCAGCACGACATCGACGCCGTCGACCAGTGTCTCGCCGAGGACAACGTCGCTCACTGCATGCCTGTGGAGCTCGGCCAGACACGCGAGGACTACCTGAGGTTCATGCAGTCGGCCTTCGAAGCGTTCCCCGACTTCCACATCGAGGTGCTCGATGTGGTGGCCGAGGGAGGCCGGGTGGCCGCCCGCTTCCGCAACACCGGGACCCACGAAGGCGAGTTCATGGGCATCCCCGGCTCGGGACGGCCCTTCACCCTGGAGGGCAGCGACTTCTTCCACTTCGATGACCAGGCCAGGATCGCCGCACACTGGGCCCATGCCGACAACCTCGAGTTCATGCAGCAGCTGGGGGTGTTGCCCGAGCCGACCAGCTCAGGGTGACGACGATCCGTCGATCGGACAGGTTCACCGGATCGCTCAGCGCTTCGGGGCGGCGAACAGTTCGCGCACCGTCCCCGCCACCCAGGCGACCAGGTCATCGGGCTTCGGCCGGGGCAATGGGATGAGCAGGACCTGCTGTTCGCGCTTGAGCACGGCCTTCGGGAAGCGGCGCTCGATGCGGACCAGCTGCGAGTCCTTGAGGTCGACGGGCGCGATGCGCAGCTGGTCACGAGGCGTCAGGGTGACCTCGGTCACGCCCCATCGACGCAGGGCCGCCTTCAGGGCCGCGATGGTCACCAGGCGCTCCGCCGGTTCGGGGAGTGGCCCGAACCGGTCGGTCAGCTCGGCGCGGACGTCCTTGACGCCGCCCGCGTCGCGCACCGCGGAGATCCGCTTGTAGAGCTCCAGGCGCTGGGTCGCATCCTCGACGTAGTCGTGCGGCAGGTGGGCATCGATCGGCAGCTCGAGCTTGATGTCGATCTGTTCCTCAGCCGGCTGCCCGGTGAGTTCCGCCACCTCCTCCTTGAGCAGCTGCGAGTACATGTCGAAGCCGACCGCGGCCACGTGCCCGGACTGTTCCGCGCCGACGACGTTCCCGGCGCCCCGGAGCTCCAGGTCGCGCATCGCGATCGCCAGCCCGGACCCCAGGCGGGTGTGTTCCGCGAGGGTCTTGAGCCGCTCGTACGCCGGCTCGGTGATCGATGCACCCTCGGGGAACAGCAGGTAGGCGTAGCCACGCTCGGCGGACCGTCCGACGCGACCTCGAAGCTGATGCAGCTGCGCGAGCCCGAGCAGGTCCGCGCGCTCGATGATGAGCGTGTTCGCGTTGGAGACGTCCAGTCCGGATTCGATGATGGTGGTGCAGACGAGCACGTCGAACTCGTGCTCCCAGAACCGCACCATGATCCGCTCGAGCTGCCGTTCGTCCATCTGCCCGTGGGCGACCTCGACCCGGGCGTCGGGCACCAGTTCGGCGATCCCGGCGGCCACCCGGTGGATCGAGCTGACCTGGTTGTGGACGTAGTAGATCTGTCCGTCACGCAGGAGCTCCCGACGGATCGCCAACGCGACCTGCGCCTCGTCGAACGGCTGCACGGCGGTCATGACCGGTTGCCGGTCCTCCGGCGGGGTTTCGATGGTCGACAGATCCCGGATCCCGGAGACCGCCATCTCCAGGGTGCGCGGGATCGGGGTGGCGGACATCGACAACACGTCCACCGAGGTGCGCAGTTCCTTGAGTCGCTCCTTCTGCGCGACACCGAAGCGCTGCTCCTCGTCGACGATCACGAGGCCCAGGTTCTTCCACTCGACGCTCTTGGCGAGCAGCGCGTGCGTGCCGATCACGACATCGACGGTGCCGGCGGCCAGACCGGCCATGGTCTGGCGGCGGTCCTTGTCGGTCACGAACCGGCTGAGCTCCGCGACCACGACGGGGAAGCCCGAGAAGCGTTCACGGAAGGTCTCGAGGTGCTGTTGCGCCAGGATCGTGGTGGGCACGAGCACGGCGACCTGGTAGCCGTCGAACACGGCTTTGCCGGCGGCACGGATCGCCACCTCGGTCTTGCCGAAGCCGACGTCACCGGCCAGCAGGCGGTCCATCGGCAGCGGCGCCTCCATGTCCTGTTTGATCTCGTCCGCGACGGTGAGCTGGTCGGTGGTCTCCACGTGCGCGAAGGAATCCTCGAGTTCCGCCTGCATCGCCCCATCCGGACTGAACGCCGTGCCCTGCGAGTGCATCCGTGCCGTGTACAGGCGGATGAGGTCTGCCGCGATGTCCCGGACCGCCTTGCGGACGCGGTTCTTGGCACGCTCCCACTGGGCCCCACCGAGGCTCATGACCGAGGGCGTCTCGCCCCCCTGGTAACGCGCGATCGCGTCGACCTGGTCGGAGGGCACGTACAGGGTGTCGCCATCGGCGTACTCGAGCAGCACGTAATCGCGCTTGGCGGTACGGCCGTCCATCCCCGGGAACTCACGCGTGACCATGCCGCGGTAGCGCCCGACGCCATGGGTGTGGTGCACGACGGCGTCACCCTCGGCCAACTGGAGCACCGCGTCCGCCGCCGTCGTGCGCGTTCCCATGCGGCGGCTGGCGCGACGCCGGCGGGGGCCGAACACGTCCCACGTGCCGAGCACCGCGAGGTCGAGATCCTCGGACAGGAACCCGGTGCGCAGGCGGCTGACCGCGATCTCGACCCTGGCGCCGGGCGGTTCGACGGGCAGTTCGGTGGCGACGGAGGCGGGGACTCCCTGCTCGGCCAGGACGTCGGCGATGCGTCGGGCCGGACCGTCGGCATCGACGGACACGACGACGCGGGCGCCGTCGCGGAGCAGGCCCCGCAGCCGTTCGGCGAGCGTGACGATGTCGCCCCGAAAGGAGGCCCAGGGGGTCGCCTGCAGGCCACGGCTCCCCGTGACGTCCGAGGTGAACGGCCCGAGACGCCAGATCGACCGGGGTCCCCGCTCCAACAGGTCTCCTGGTCGGGCGAACCCGTCCTGACCGACCGGGGGCTCACCACCGACACTCGCGACCGTCTGCCAGGCCGTATCCGCCAGGACCTCGGCCTCCTCGCGCAACTTGGTCGCCCGCTCCTCGAGGAGCATCGGATCGATCAGCGCGAGCCCGGCGGATCCAGGGAGGAAATCGACCAGCAGCGCCGGCTCCGACGTCAGCATCGTGACGAGGGACTCCGCGCCGTCGAAGACCTGCCCCTCGGCGAGCTGGTCCAGTTCGCTCGTCAACTGCGGCCAGTCGGCGATGGCGGCGCGGGCCCGTTCGCGCAGATCGTCTTCCAGCACCAGTTCCCGAGCGGCATCGATGACCACCTCGTCGACCGCGTTGGTCGACCGTTGGTCGCCGACGGAGAACGCCCGCAGCGACTCGATGTCGTCGCCCCAGAACTCGACCCGCACGGCGTGGTCGCCGGCGGTCGGGAACACATCGATGATGCCGCCCCGCACGGCGAACTCGCCGCGGGCCTCCACCTGCGGGGTCCGGCTGTAGCCGAGCGCCGCCAACCCGTCGACGAGCGCCTCGAAGCCCTCCCAGGAGCGCCCGAGGACGATCGGCCGCTGCTGCCCGAGCCGGGGGTCCATGGGCTGCAGCGCCGCACGGACCGGCGCCACGATCGCGAGCAACGGCTCGTCGTGCTGGTCCGGGTGCTGCAGGCGGTCGAGGATCGCCAGCCGCCTCCCGACCGTGCGTGGCTGCGGCGACAGACGCTCGTGCGGCAGGGTCTCCCAGGCCGGGAACATCCCGACCCGCGCCTCGCCGAGGTAGGCCGACAGGCCGTCGGTGACGGCCTCCGCATCGGAGGTCCGGGGCACGAGGACCAGCAGCGGCGCGGCCTGCTCGGCCAACAGGCTCAGCAGGTACGGGCGGACCGCCGGGGACGCGACCACATCGCCCGGCGGTGGGCCACCGTCCCAGACATCGCGGCCGCGACGCAGTGATGGCGCCAGGGCGCCCGTTGCGACGCCAGGGTCGAGGACGTCGTCGACCGTGCCTGGTTGCGCGACCTCACCGGCCGCCGATGGTGGCAGAGAGTCGGTCACCGCGGCTTCGGCCGCTTGCGGTTGGACGCAGCCAGCGGATCGATGCCCTTGGGCACCGGAGCGCCCCGATCCAGGGGCTTGAGACGACGTTCCAGCTTCGGCACGTCGCTCTTCTTCAGCTCGCGGGGCAACTTGTTGACCGTGGTCTGCAGCTTGTTCAACGCCACCTGGCCCTCGTTGTCGCCCACCACGATCGAGGTGATCGTCGTATCACCCACGACGCGCTTGAGTCGCTTGCGCTCCTTGGCCAGGAGACCCTTGACCCGTTGACCGGACCCCTCCCCGACGAGCACGACCCCGCACCGTCCGACCACCCGGTGCACCATGTCCTGCTTGGCGTTGACCGCGACCGCCGGGGTGACGAAGAACTGTCCACGCATGATGTTCAGGACCGCGGCGGCTGCGCCTGGCTGGCCCTCGATGGCGTTGTACTGCGCCTTCTGGACCCGTCGGTTGAAGACGATGAGCGCACCCAGCACCGCGAACATCAGCCCGAAGACCGGCATGGCCCAGATCGTGATCAGGAAGCCGAGCCCGACCCCGAGCAGCAGCCCGGCCGTCGCGCCCAGCAGGATCAGGGCGATCGCTTTGTCGTCGACCTCCCGCAGCTGCGACCACGCAGCGCGGAGTTGACGGATCCTGTCCTTCACGGATCGATCCCTTCATCACGGATGTGGATGGTCGCACACCGGTGGCCGGTGTGGGTCAGCCGGTGGCGTGGAAACGGTTCTGGGTCGGCTCCAGGCCGTCGGTCACCAGCGAGCACACCGCGTCACCGACGTTCTGGAGGGCGATATCGATCAGTTCACGATCTGCGGGCGAGAACCTCCGGAGCACGAAATCGCGCCCGGCCATCCGGCCTGGCGGCCGACCGATCCCGATCCGGATACGAAGGTAGTCGCGGGTACCGAGCGCGCGGTCCACATCCTTGAGCCCGTTGTGGCCCGCGTGCCCGCCGCCCCGCTTGACCTTGATGGCCCCCACACCGACGTCGAGGTCGTCGTGACAGACGATCACACGTTCCGCGGGGATCTTGAACCAGTTGGCGGTGGCCTGGACCGGATCGCCGGACCGGTTCATGTACGACGACGGGATCGTCAGGACGATGCGCTGGCCGTCGGCGCGGACCTCGGCGACCTCGGAGCGGGTGCGCTTGTTGCGCGCCAACTCGACGTGCTCGCGGCTCGCGAATGAGCGGACGGCGTCCGCCCCGACGTTGTGGCGTGTGCCGCCGTACTCGGCCTCGGGGTTGCCCAGACCGGCGACCAGCCAACGGTCGTCCGTCACGACTCCCCCTCCGGCTCTGTGTCAGCTCGCGGCGACATCGAGGTTCCGACAACCGGACCGGTGGGCATCCGCCCGGCGGGGCGCCCACCGGACCCGGAGGTGCTAGTCCTCGTCGGACGCCTGGGTGTCCGCGTCGGTGGAGGCCTGGGCTTCGCCGGACTCCTCGCCGATGACCTCCGGCTCGTCCTCCTCGATCCCGGCGCTCTCTTCGAGGGCTTCGAGCTCCTCCTCGGAGATCGGCGCGTTCATCGTGATGACGGTGCGCTCGGGGTCGATATCGAACTCGGCACCGGCAGGCAGCGCGTCGCGCAGGTCCTCGACCCGGCGCACATCACCGATCTCCATACCCTCGACCGACAGTTCCAGCGAGTTCGGCGTGTCCAGAGGCCGGACCAGGATGGGAACGGTGTAGAGGATCTGGTTGAGCACACCACCGTCGTCAGCGACATCGTCCTCCTCGGTGAGGTGGACCGGGACCTCGACGGTGATCGGGACGTCCTTGTTGACCGCGAGGAGATCGACGTGGACATAGTCGCCACGCACCGGGTGGGTCTGCAGGTCACGGGCCACCGCGAGGTGGGTGTCTCCGTTGATGTCCAGACGGAGCAGCACGTTGCGGCCGGCTTCGGTGTGCAGGGTGTGGTAGAGCTCCAGCGCATCGACGCTCACCGTGGTGGGCTCGACCTGGTAGCCGTAGATGATCGCCGGAACACGGCCCTCACGACGCAGGCGGCCGGAGGCACCCTTCCCCTGCTTGTCACGGGGCTCGGTGGTGAGTTTGATCTGGTTCGACAACGTTCATACTCCTGGAGCGAAGGTCCCCGTCGCGGGTCGGTCACGCAAGATGGCGGCGAGATGTCACGCGGGGTCGGTGTGCGCGGGAGGTGCCCGCCACGCCGGGGTCGCCGTTTCCCCTGACCGGACGACAGTGCGTCGATGGTCGGACGGGTGACGGCGGGAGGAACAGCTGGTCGGACATCGTCGAACGGGATCGTCGTCGGACGGGATCGTCGGACGGGCACGACCAGGTGGGTCGGCGCCTCGAAGAGCGCCGCTGACGAAGCGTAGGCTACCGGCGTCACCTCATCAGCAACAACCGCGTCGGAACGATGCCACCAGCCATCGACAGCGACCGGCGGACCTGGGTCGCGACACCTGCTCGAGGCGGCCGAGACAGAGGAGCTATCTGGTCGCGTGCAGTGGCTGCCGGCCGAAGCTGACCGCGGCACATCTCGTTGTCCGAGCGCCTCGCACCGGATGTCGAGGTCTCGGCGTCAGCTGCGGTCGTCGTCCGGCCCGGAGGAACGCCTCGCGGCCTTCATCTGCGCCTCGTTCACGTGGCGGCGGCCATCCGACAAGGTTTCGCGCACGCGGCGTTCGAAGGCGGCGGCCACCTCGTAGTAGGTCTCGTCGAAGGCCTCGACGATCTCGAAGGTCCACTGATCGGGGATCGCATTGCGCCCGAGGAGTGTGGTGTCGAGGTCCCGTGCCAGATCGTGGTGACCGGCGGCATGCAGCAGGTCGACCGCTTCCCCGAGCAGGGCGTCGCATCGGCCCATCTGCTGATGGAACTCATAGAGGGCACCACGAGCCCGGATCAGCCGCTCGAAGCCTTCGGTGAAGCGTCCCACGGCCTCCACGGTCAACGCTTCGTTCGGATCCACCGATGGGTCCACGTCCCGTGCGGCGGTGGATGCGTTCGGGGCGAGGTCGTGGGCTGGTCGGTCCGGCACGAACGCTCCTGTTCAAGGCCTCTCTCAAGATACCGCCATCGAGATCCAGCCGGGGACCGCAGAGTGCAGGGAACGGGCCTCCACGGCCGACCTCGCCCATTCCGGCACCGTGGACACCGGACCGACGGGGACCGGACCGATCGTGGCCCCGCCGGTCACGCGCCGGGCGCTGGACTAGACGTTCTCGCCCTGGAAGATCTCCGAGACCGACTGGTCCTCGAAGACGGCACGCAGCGCCGAGGCCAGTATCGGGGCGATCGACAGCACCACGAGCTTGTCGAAACGTCGCTCTGCCGGGATCGGCAGGGTGTTGGTCACCACCACCTTCTCCAGCACGGAGTTGTGGAGCCGCTCGGCCGCCGGCTCGGAGAACACCGGATGGGTCGCGAGCGCGATGACGCGCTTTGCGCCCCGCTCCATCAGCAACTCCGCCGCACCGCAGATCGTGCCGGCGGTATCGATCATGTCGTCGACGAGGATGGCAGTCTTGCCCGTGACATCACCGATGACGTCCAGCGACACGGACACGTTGTGTTGGCTCGGGTCGCGTCGCTTGTGGAGGATGGCGATCGACGCACCGACATGTCCCGCGAACTTCTCGGTGAGACGGACCCGACCGGCGTCTGGTGAGACGATGATCCGGTCACCACCCTCGGTGTTCTCCTTCACCCAACCGACGAGCAGGGGGAGCGCGGTCAACGCATCGAAGGGGTCGTGGTAGAAGCCCTGGATCTGTCCGGTGTGCAGGTCGACCGACATGATCCGGTCGACCCCGACCGATTCGTACATGTCGGCGATCATGCGTGCCGCGATCGCTTCACGTGCCAGGGCCTTCTTGTCCGACCGGCTGTAGCCGTAGTACGGGATCACCGCCACGGTTCGTTTCGCCGAGGCCCGCTTGAGCGCGTCGAGCATGACGAGTTGCTCGATGATGAAGTCGTTGATGCTCATCCCGCCCGGGAGCGAGAGGTGCGATTGCAGGACGAAGACGTCGGCGCCCCGCACGGACTCGGCGTAGCGGGCGTACAGCTCACCGTTGGCGAAGCGTGACAGCTTCACCTCGCCCAGACGCATGCCCAGATGGTCGGAAACCTCACGGGCGAGTTCAGGATTGGATGATCCCGAGAAGATCATCATCCGTTTCTTGGTGACGACTTCCATCGATCATCCCGACGGCGGAGCGGGTGGCGGAGTGCGGACGTTAGCGGTCTCGTTCCCCCGTCGCAGCACCGGTGCGGAGCGCGCCTCAGCGCCCGTCGTCCTGCCTGGCCACCCAGTCCTCCTTGACGACCTGACGCGAACGGGCGATGGCCAGTGATCCGGGAGGTACGTCATCGGTGATGGTCGATCCCGCTGCCGTGTAGGCGCCGCGTCCGATGGTCACCGGCGCCACCAGCATGGTGTCACAGCCGACGAACGCATCGTCCTCGATCGTCGTCCGGTGCTTGTTGCGCCCGTCGTAGTTGACCGTGATGACCCCGCAGGCGACGTTGACGCCGGTCCCGATCCTGGTGTCACCCACGTAGGCCAGGTGCGGGATCTTGCTGCGTTCACCGACCTGGACGTTCTTGGTCTCCACGTACGCCCCCACCTTGGTGGCGACACCCAGACGGGTCCCGGGGCGCAGATGGGCGAACGGACCCACCTCCGCGCCCTCACCGACGACCGCGTCCTGCGCTCGGGTCGAATGGACCGTCGCATCGGGGCCGACATCGCAGGCCGTCAGGTGGCAGTTGGGTCCGACGACCGCGCGCTCGCCGATCCGTGTCCCCCGTTCGAGGATCGTTCCGGGGAGCAGGACCGCGTCGCGCGCCACCTCCACATCGACATCGAGGTGCGTCGTCACCGGATCGACGACGGTGACCCCGACCTCGCGGAGCAGGTGATCGAGGTGCCGCTCACGGAGCACGGCCGCCGCAGCGGCCAACTGGGCCCGATCGTTGACACCGGCGATCACGGACTCAGGAGCGACCACCGGCGCGATCGCGTGCCCGTCCCCGCGGAGGATGCCCACGATGTCGGTCAGGTAGAGCTCACCCTGTGCGTTGTCGTCGCCCAACCGGGTCAGCGCGTCATCCAGCAGGCCGCGGTCGACGAGGTACATGCCGGCGTTGCCCTCACGCACCTCCAGTTCGTCCGGCGTCGCATCCCGTTGCTCGACGACACGGTCGACCGAACCGTCCGCGGACCGGATGACCCGGCCGTAGCCGGTCGGGTCATCGAAGACGGTGGTCAGCATCGAGGCCGGCACCTCACCACCGGTGGCGGTGAACAGGCCGCGGAGCGCATCCGGGGTGAGCAGGGGGGTGTCCCCCGGCAGGATGAGCACCCGGCGGATGCCCTCGGCCAGGGCCGGCATCGCCTGCTGGACCGCATGCCCGGTCCCCCGTTGGTCGACCTGGGCGACGGTGGAGAGTCCGTCCAGGCCGGCCGCCTCGACCTCGGCACCGACCTCGTCGGCCTGATGTCCAACGACGACCACGACCTGCCCGACGTCCAGTGGCCGGACCGCCTCCAACACATGATGCACGAGCGTCCGACCCGCCGCCCGGTGCAGCACCTTGGCCAAATCCGACCGGAACCGCGTGCCCTTGCCGGCCGCGAGGACGACCACGGCAACGTCGCCTGCCGCCTCATGGTGAGCATCGTCGTCGGGAAGCGACGGCGTGGGCGCGGTCTGATCAGGTGCGGGCACGTGGACGCCTTCCTACTCTGCCGTTCGGGACCGGTATCGCGCTCAGCGGTTCGCGCGGTTCACGGCGCTGATGATCGCGAGGAACGATGCGGTGACGATGTTCGGGTCGATACCGACCCCCCAGAGGGTCCGTCCATCGATGTCACATTCGATGTAGGAGGCCGCGGTGGCGTCCCGACCGGACGACAGGGCGTGCTCCGCGTAGTCCAGCACCTTGACCTCGATGCCCTGTGACGAGAGCGCATCACAGAAACCGGCGATCGGACCGTTGCCCCAGCCCTGCAGGGTGACGGTGTCGCCGTTGTCCCGCAGTTCAACGGCCACCTCGTCGAGTCCGTCGTCATGGGCGGACAGGCGGCTGGATGCCAACCGCATCCGGCCCCAGGCGCCGTCGTCGGCCGGCAGGTACTCGTCGGCGAAGATGCGGTACATCTCGTCAGCGGTGACCTCACCACCTTCGGTATCGGTGCGCGCCTGGACGACGTGGCTGAGCTCGATCTGGAGCCGGCGGGGCAGGTCGAGGTGGTGCTCGTTCTTCATGACGTAGGCCACACCGCCCTTCCCGGACTGCGAGTTGACGCGGATGACCGCCTCGTAGGTGCGCCCGACGTCCTTGGGGTCGATCGGCAGGTAGGGCACGTCCCAGACGTGGTCACGGAGCGACACGCCTCGTGCCTCCGCGTCGCGCTCGAGCGCCTCGAGGCCCTTCTTGATCGCATCCTGGTGGCTCCCGGAGAACGCCGTGTAGACCAGGTCGCCACCCCAGGGATGCCGTTCGTGCACCGGCAACTGGTTCGCGTACTCGACGGTCCGACGGGTGGCGTCGAGGTCGGACAGGTCGATCATCGGATCGACGCCCTGACTGAACAGGTTCATGCCCAGCGTGATCAGACAGACGTTGCCGGTGCGTTCACCGTTGCCGAACAGACAGCCCTCGACGCGGTCGGCACCGGCCATCACCCCGAACTCGGCCGCGGCAACGGCCGTCCCCCGGTCGTTGTGTGGGTGCAGCGACAGCACGATGGCGTCACGGTTCGGCAGGTTGCGGTGCATCCACTCGATCGAGTCGGCGTACACGTTGGGTGACGCCATCTCGACGGTGGCGGGCAGGTTGAGCACGATCGGACGATCGACCGTCGGCTCGATGACGTCCATGACAGCGGCGCACACCTCGACGGCGAAGTCCAGCTCCGTGCCCGTGTAGGACTCTGGCGAGTACTGCCAGTGGATGTCGGTGTCCGGCGTGATGACGTCGGCACACTTGCGCGCGACCCTCGCACCGTTGACCGCGATGTCGCGGATGCCGGCACGATCGAGGCCGAACACGACCCGTCGCTGGGTGACCGACGTCGAGTTGTAGAAGTGGACCATCGCCCGGTCCGAACCGACGAGGGACTCGAAGGTCCGCTCGATCAGTTCCTCGCGACACTGGGTGAGGACCTGGATGATGACGTCGTCCGGGATCCGGTCGTTCTCGATCAGGTCACGCACGAAGTCGTAGTCGGTCTGGCTCGCGGCGGGGAACCCGACCTCGATCTCCTTGAACCCCATGCCGACCAGCAGTTCGAACATGGCGAGCTTGCGCTGGCGGTCCATCGGGTCGATCAGGGCCTGGTTGCCGTCACGCAGGTCGACCGCCGCCCAGCGGGGGGCGCGCTCGATGCGCTTCGTCGGCCACGTGCGATCCGGGAGGTCGACCGTGATCTGCTCGTGGAACGGGCGGTAGCGGTGGACCGGCAGGCCGGATGGCTGTTGCTGCGGGATCCAGGACGGTGTACTCGGGTCGTTCATCGGATGTCGCTCCTGCGGTGGGGATGGCGCGACCGGCGACGCGAGAACTCCGCGGCGAGGATGCCGGTCTACCCGACCTCGCCGCGGCACCGAAGAAGCAGGAGTTCGACGTTCCGCATGGGAGGCAGCATACGGCAATGGGGCGCACGGGTCACGTCCCGCCCGGCTGTCTCGTGCCTGGTGCGGTGGCGACGCCCCCTTCCCACCCGATCGGCTCACCGCCAACCGGACGAGGTTGGGGGCCCAGACCCGATCCCATCGGGAAGGGAAAGCGAGTGTGGCCGCCCGATACCACGACGAGCCGACCAGCGCGACGCCCGCCGCTGGGGAGGAGCACGCAGAGGCCTCGCTCCCCCAGCCCGAGGATCGGCAGACTGACGAGGCCATCGAGGCCTTCCTGGCCGGGCGAGTGCGGCGGTGAGAGCGGCGGCGCGCAACGGCTCGAGACCGAGCCGGTTGGCCCCACGACCGCGGGCGCTACGCTCCGGCACTCGATGCCAGCACCCACTGCGAGGTCCCCGTGCCGACCGCTTCGTCCGATCGATGCTGGGCCACCACGTGACGGCCGCGACGGCCCGGGTCGGCATGGTCGGCGGTGGACAGCTCGCCCGGATGACCCATGCGGCTGCCATCGACCTGGGGATCGAGCTCCACGTCCTGGCCACCACCCCGACCGACCCCGCCGTCCTGGCGGGCGCCTCCCACCGGATCGGTGAGCCCGACGACCTCGCTGCGTTGACCGCCTTCGCCGGCGAGGTGGACGTGGTGACCCTGGACCACGAACTGGTCGACGAATCGCACCTCGAGGTGTTGGCCGCCGCCGGACACCCCGTTCGTCCCCACGCTGCGGCACTCTTGCACGCCAAGGACAAGCTCCATGCCCGGACGCAGCTTGATGCGCTCGGTCTGCCCGTCCCGGCGTTCACTGCGGTCGAGGACGTCGACCAGGTCGTCGCGTTCGCGGCGGAGCACCGCTGGCCCGTGGTCATGAAGGCCCGGCGAGGTGGCTACGACGGCCGCGGGGTCGCGGTCGTCGACGGGCCGGATCAGGCTGCGGACGTCCTGTCGCGGGGCGGCGACTGGATGGTCGAAGCCCTCGTCGACATCCACATCGAGGTGGCCGTGTTGCTGGCTCGGCGGCCCGGCGGCCAACACGTCGCCTACCCGCTGATCGAGACGGTGCAACGGGACGGGATCTGCGTCGAGCTCATCCAACCCGCACGGGTCGACGACAGCGTGGCCACAGCGGCCATCGAGCTCGGGACCCGGGTCGCGGACGCGGTCGACGGTGTCGGGATCATCGCGGTCGAGCTGTTCGTCGGCCGCGACGGTGCCCTGACGATCAACGAACTGGCGCTGCGGCCGCACAACTCCGGGCATGCCACCATCGAGGCCTCCACAACGTCGCAGTTCCACAACCACCTGCGCGCCGTGCTGGACTGGCCACTCGGCGACACGTCGATGCGGACCCCCGTGGCCGCGCTGGTGAACCTGCTTGGGCCCGACGGTCCCGATCGGATCGCGGACCGTCTGCCCGCTGCTCTCGGGATCGCAGACGCACAGATCCACCTGTACGGCAAGGTATCCCGCCCCGGCCGGAAACTCGGTCACATCACGGTGCTCGGCGACAACGTCGAGGTCGCACGCGAGCGGGCCTGGGCGGCCACCAACCTGCTGGTTGGTCGTGACCAGACCGGCTGACCGCGGCCCCAGGCGCCCATCGCCCCGCCGACACGCTCTGCAGGACACCGGCCCGATCCGCCACCGGAGGTAGAGACCATGAACGAGGCCACCGCACCATCCGGCTCTGACGCCCCGCGTGTCGGCGTCGTCATGGGCAGCGACTCCGACCTCAGCGTCATGCAGGGCGCGGTCGAGGCGCTCGACCGCTTCGAGGTCGCGCACGAGGTCCACGTCGTGTCGGCCCACCGCGACCCGCAACGGATGCTGGCCTACGGCCAGGAGGCGGCGGGCCGCGGCCTGCAGGTGCTGATCGCCGGTGCAGGCGGAGCCGCACACCTCCCGGGGATGCTGGCGTCAGTGACGTCGTTGCCGGTCGTCGGGGTCCCGGTTCCCCTCCGCCACCTCGACGGGTTGGATTCACTGCTGTCGATCGTGCAGATGCCGTCCGGGATCCCGGTCGCGACGGTCGCGGTGGGCGGCGCCCACAACGCGGGGCTGCTCGCCGTCCGCATCCTCGCGGCTGGCGACCCTGAGCTCACGACCGCGCTGGACGAGCACCGCGAGGAACTCCGGGAGGCGTCCCACGAGAAGGACGAGCGCGTCCAGCGCAAACTGTCCGGAGGCACCGGGGGCTTCGGCTTCTCCGCCTGACGTCACGGTTCCCCCGGACCGGGGCGCGAACGATCCATCGCAGATCCTGGGTGGCTGGGGGGCAGGGGATCGAACCCTGGATTCCAACTCCAAAGGTTGGCGTGTTGCCGGTTACACCACCCCCCATCGGGGCCGTAGCACCGCGCGGAAGGGTAACGCAGCCCACACGCCGGTTCGGCCGTCGACCGTGACACCCACCGGCACGGTGACGCGGGCCACGAGCCGGCGACGTCAGTCCCGAACGATCTCCGGACCACCCGCAGGGGACAGCGCGACCTCGACCCGGTCGAACCGGTCAGCGACCAGCGCCGCGATCGACGCGGCATGCTCGGCCGACTCCGCCAGGCCGACCACCGTCGGACCGGATCCGCTGACCATCGCACCCAGGGCCCCGGCGTCGAGCAGAGCCGCTCTGTCGTCGGCCAGCTCGGGCCGGAGGTGGCATGCGGCCACCTCGAGGTCGTTGTGGAGCGCGGCACCGAGGGCCTCGGCATCGCCGGTCCGCAGTGCCTGGAGCACCGCGTCCGGCTCGATGTCGGAGCGACGGCCAACCTCGTCGTGGGCGCGGTAGACCTCCGCGGTCGACAGGGGTCGATCGCTGATGCCGACCACCCAGGCATACGCGCCGCGCGCCAGGACCTGGGCGGTCGCGGTGCCGATGCCCGTCGCCAGCGCGGTCCCGCCGCCGATGCAGAACGGCACGTCCGCTCCCAGGTCGGCCGCCAGGGCGCGCAGTTCGTCGCGATCCAGGTCGGCCTCCCACAGATGGTTGAGGGCCACCAGGGCCGCCGCCGCATCGGCCGATCCGCCGGCCATGCCGGCGGCGACCGGGATCGCCTTGCTGAGGTGCAGACGGGTCATCGGAACGTCGGGATGACCGTCACGGTCGCTGGTGCCGACCCCGATTGCCTCCATCAGACAGCGCGCGGCACGGACGGCGAGGTTGGTGTCATCGGCGGGGACCTGCCCGCCACCGTCCTGGGTGAACGCCAGTTCCATGAACCGACGTGCCGCCGGATGCGCGGCGTTCGGGCTGTCGAGCCGTGCCTTGACCGTGTCGTAGATCGACACCGTCTGGAGCACGGTGACGAGTTCGTGGTACCCGTCGGGACGTCGGTCGCGGATCGCGAGGAAGAGGTTGACCTTGGACGGCACGCGGACACTGACACAGGAGACGGATGTCGACGCGCGGTCGTTCACCCTGTCCCTCCCATCCGGGCCACCGGGCTCTCCCTCCCGGGGCACCACCATCGTACGGTGACGCGTGGCCCCCTCCTGACGCGCCCACCGCCCGCCGCGACGGTCAGCCCGTCAGGTGCCATCGCGCAGTACGGCAGCGAACGCACGGAACTCATCGGTCGACAGCGTCTCGGCGCGGGCACCGAGGTCGATCCCCGTGGCCGCGGCAGCTGCATCGAGGTGACCCGGAGGGGCGATCGCGCGCAGGGTGTTGCGCAGCGTCTTACGACGTTGGGCGAAAGCCGCCTCGACGACCCTGCCCACCCACCGTCGCTCCGCAGGATCGGGGGCGTCGTCGCGCCGGCGGAGCCTCACCATCACGCTGTCGACGTTGGGCACCGGGTAGAAGACGTTGCGGGGGATCGTGAACACCACCTCGACATGGGCGACCAGGTCGAGCTTGACGCTGATGCCGGCGCGGAGACGATCGCCCGGAGCGGCGCACCAGCGCTCTCCGACCTCACGCTGGACCATCACGAACGCGTCGGTGATGGCAGCGCAGTCGAAGGCGTGCACCACCAGTGGCGTCGCCACGTTGTAGGGGAGGTTGGCGACCAGCCGCGCGCTTCCGGACCCGATGAGTGCGCCCAGGTCGGCCTGCATCGCATCAGCGTGGACGAGTTCGATGTCGTCGCGGTCGCTGATCCGTGTGCGCAGGACCTCGACGAAGCCGGCATCGATCTCGATCGCGATGACCCGGCGCACCGCGTCCGCCAGGGTCAGCGTGAGCGACCCGAGGCCGGGCCCGATCTCCACGACGGTGTCCGTCGCATCGAGGTCGGCCGCCGCGATGATCCGACGCACCGTGTTCGGGTCGACCACGAAGTTCTGGCCGGCGGACCGGCGCGGCGCGAGCCCATGGGCCGACAGCAACTCACGGACCTCGGGAGGAGTCAACGGATCGGTGATGGCAGCGCCTCGTCGGCCGGAGTGATGGACCGGGGGAGCCTACGCCGAACCCGGTCAGCTCAACCCGAGCATCCGTGAGCAGGCCGGCCACTGGTTACCCCAGGTCGCCCAGGGCTTCGCCAGGAGCCGCTGGGCCCGGTAGATCTGCTCCGCGCGCGATGCGTGATGGGGCATGCCGCTGCCTCCGACGGATCGCCAGGTATCCGGGTGGAACTGCAACCCGCCGTAGTACATCCCGTTGCCCGAGACGTTCGACCAGTTGCCGTTGGACTCGCACTCTGCCAGCCGGGTCCAGACCGGATCGTCAGCGGATGGCACACCGCTGGGCGCGCTGCGCGACCCCGAAGAGGAGGACGACGGCGGGGGCGGGGGCGGCGGGGTGCGGGTGCCGACGAGCACGACCCGATCCGTCGGTTCGCGGACGATCTCCTCGTCCACCAGTTCCCGGTCGACCTCGTCGCCGTCCACGAGCTTGACCTGCCATGTGTCGTGGCGCAGACCGTCTTCACCCTCGACGTCGACACGGGTGTTCCCCTGGTCCAGATCGTCGGTCTCGCGACGGACCTCGTCGTGCTCGAGCACCACCTCGTCGACCTCGTCGACGTACTCCACCCGTTCGATCACGACGTCGTCGACGAACACCAGGGGTGCTTCGAGAGCGACGTTGATGCGGTCGTCGTCGCCGAGTTCGATGCCTTCGGCCTCGAGCAGGCTCTCGACATCTTGGATCAGGGTCTCGACCGTCAGGGTCTCGCCGTCGACGGCGATCCGGACGTCCTGCGGGGTCCACACCTCGATCGCATCACCGTCGTCGACCGATGAGCCGAGAGCAGGCGTGACCCGAGCACCGTCGTCCGGCAGTTGTGCGAGGTCCGCTTCCGCCAGCACGTCGGCGACCGTGTCGACCGGTGCGACGACCCGACTGAGGAACAGCCCGTCGACCAGCACGTCGACGGTGGAGGCCCGCGCGACCTCGATGAGCATGCCGCTCTCGACCGGCGCATCGAGGTCGGGGCTGACCTCGTCGCCGTGATCCACGTCGACAGCCAGGCGGTCGAGGACATCACCGACGGTGTCGACGTAGGTTCGAACCGACGTCACCTCACCGTCGATGTCGACCTCAACGGTGTTCGACCACGCGAGGAGGCCCGCGGCGAGAACACCGAGGGAGAGGAGTCCTAGGAGAGAGGACCAACGGAAAGAGGGGACCGAACGGCCCAGGAATGAACGCATAGCCCCGAAGGGTAGGTCGGCTGACGGGGTCCGTGCACCTCCACACTGGCCTATCGGCCAGGTCAGTCCGGCAGCGCGAACGCCCGCCTGGTGTTGGCCAGGACCGCCTCCTCGACCTCCCCAGGCGCACGATCCTGGGCTGCAGCCAGGGCGTGCAGCGTCAACGGCACGTAGGACGGGTCGTTGGGCTTGCCACGGTGGGGATGCGGGGTGAGGAAGGGCGAGTCGGTCTCGGTCAGCAGCAGGTCCAGCGGGGTGGCCGCCGCCGCATCGCGCAGGCTCTGCGCGTTGGCGAAGGTCACGTTCCCGGCGAACGACAGGTACCAGCCCGCCTCAGCGCACCGTGCGGTGACGTCCAGGTCACCCGAGAAACAGTGCATGACGACCCGCGCCGGCGGACCCTGATCCTCCAGGATCTTGAGGCAGTCGTCCCAGGCCTCGCGGCAGTGGATCACCAGGGCACGGTCGTGCTGCTTGGCCAGATCGATGTGCGCCCGGAAGCTGGCCTCCTGCTGCGAGGGGGTGGTGTGGTCCCGGTAGTAGTCCAGGCCGGTCTCCCCGATCGCGACGACGGCGTCGTCCTGCGCGAGGCGCCCGATCACCTCCAACACCTGCGGCGTGGCTTCCATCGAGTCGTTGGGGTGGACGCCCACCGCGGCCCAGACGCCCTCGAAACGCTGTGCGGTGGCGACCGCCTGCGTCGACGAGGCCATATCGGTGCCGACCGTGATCATGGTCGAGACGTCCGCCTCGAGCGCCCGCGCGACCTGGTCGGCGGTGGAGAGACCATCGTGATGATCGAGGTGGCAGTGCGTGTCGACGTATGGCATCGCGGTCGGTACCCCCGTGGGTGGATGGTGCCCTGGCGGGCCGGGATGGTCTCTCGCCAACCCAAGACCCCTCGCTACCCCAGATGGGCGCCAGCGGCAGCGGTGCGCGGCGCCGGGAGATTGGTGAGCCGGCTGCGACGGATGGCCTCGAAGCCCCGGAGATTACCAGCGGGATCCTGTGTGCGCTGGGGGAACACCAGGGAGCGTTCCGGTCACCGGACCACGTCCGTGAGCGGCCTCGGTGGGTCAGGAACCCGCGTCGACGACCGCCTGGTAGACGTCCCGCTTGGGCACCTGCGCCGCCTCCGCCACGGTCGCGATCGCCTGCTTCTTGCTGACCCCGGTCGCGATCAGATCGCGGACCCGGCGAACCAGTTCGGCAGCGGAGACCGGCGCAGCGACCGGATCCGGCGCGCCGTCGATGACGATCGTCACCTCACCCCTCAGACCCTGCGAGGTCGTGGATGCCAGCTCCCCCAGCGTGCCCCGCAGCAACTGTTCATGCAGCTTGGTCAGTTCGCGGGCGACGACCGCGCGCCGATCGGCGCCGAGCGCGGCCGCCAGGTCACCGAGATCGGCCGACGCCCGGTGGGGTGAGGCGAACAGCACCATCGTGCGGCGCTCAGTGGCCAGGGCAGCCAGGCGCTCGCTGCGAGCCGCACCCTTCCGGGGCAGGAATCCGTCGAACGCGACCCGGTCGCTCGGCAGGCCGGAGGCGACCAGCGCGGCCAGGACCGCTGACGGCCCCGGGATCGGCTCGATGCGGATGCCGGCCGCGACCGCCGCCGCGATCAGCCGGTAGCCCGGATCGGAGACCGCCGGAGTACCGGCATCGGAGACGAGCACGACCCGCCGACCCTCGGCCAGGACCGCGAGCACCTCGTCGATCCGGTCCCGCTCGTTGTGATCGTGCAGCGACCGCTGGGGAACCTGACTGCCGATGTGCTGGAGCAGCTTGCCGGTCCGCCGGGTGTCCTCCGCCAGCACCAGGTCCGCGGTGTGCAGTGCCTCGGCAGCGCGCGGAGACAGGTCGCCGAGGTTGCCGATCGGGGTCGCGACGACCGTCAGGATCGCTGCCACCTCGACTCCTCTGGGTCTGTTGCCCCACCACCCGCGATCACACCGATGACCGGGGACACGTTCGATCCGCCGCCCGCAGAGCCTATGGCGGGCGGCAGCGTGGCGAACTCCTATGCTCCTGCGCTCGGGGTCGGTCCGACCGGGCTCGTTGCTGCTGCAGGTCCGATCGCGGACCAGGCAGATGGACGACGTGGGAGAACGTCGATGCGCCGTGTACTGCTCTTGTCGTTCATCGGGCCGCTCGTGCTGGCCACCGCGGGACTGGGGGCCGGCGGGTGGTACTACAGCGACGAACTGCTGCCGGCGCCGGTCCCGGGAGACCCGGTCTACGACGTCGAGGTCGTGGCGACCGACGAGTCCACGAGCACGCTCACCCTTGCCGCGACCGAGGGGGATCTCGTCGACCTTCCCATCGTGGGGTTCCAGACGGCCGGCGGGCTGCTCGCGCTCCAGGGGAACACCACGACCACCGCCGACGGGGTCGAGCGGTCCGGGGCTCTGCTCTCCGGCGCCTGGCCCGATGTGGGTGACCTCGGACAGGCGTCGGTGGCCACGTTCGCCGGGTCGCCGGAGGAGACGCTCGGCCTGACGACGACCACGATCGACATCGAAGGGGAACTCGGGCTGTTGCCGTCCTGGCGTGTCGTCGAGCCCGGCATGGACACCACCGGCACCTGGGCGGTCCTCGTCCACGGACGCGGTGCGGAGAAGGACGAGGCCAACCGGGCCCTGACCATCACCTCCGAGTTGGGCCTGCCCGGCCTGGCGGTCGCGATCCGCAACGATCCGGACGCGCCGGCCGACCCCGACGGCTACGGGCGGTTCGGCGACGTCGAGTGGCGTGATCTTGAGGTGGCCATCGACCACCTGCGCGAGACCGAGGACGCCGATTCCTTCGTCCTGGTCGGCTACAGCCAGGGCGCGGGCATCATCCTCAACTACCTGCGACGGGCCGACGGAGCCGGGGACGTCGAGGCAGCCGCGTTGATCTCACCGCTGGTGTCGATGGACGCAACGCTGGTCCAACAGGCGCAGGCACGCGACATCCCGGGGCCGTTGATCCGTCCGCTCCTGGTGTCCGCGAAGATCGTGACCCGGCTGCGGTCGGGGATGGTGTTCAGCAACCTCGAACACGCCCGCGACGCCGACGAACTGTCCACCCCGCTGCTGGTGACCCATGGCACGTTGGACTCCACGGTCCCGATCGAACCCAGCCGGGAACTGGCCGACGCACGTCCGGACCTGGTGATCTACGAGGAGTACGAGGGGGTCGAACACGTCCGTGAGTGGAACACCGATCGGGCCCGGTTCGAGGCCGACCTCCGCGCGTTCCTCAACCAGTACATCCCCGCACCCACCGGCTGATCGGTCGCGGGACGCGCCGGGAGGCAGCGACGATCCAGACGTTGTTGTCGACCTCCCAGGTGCCGCCGTCGAGGCTGAACGTGCCGGAAGTGACCAGGTGCTCGATCCGGGCGGTCACAGCAGGACCACGGATCGCAGGACCTCGCCGCGGTGCATCTTGTCGAACGCCGCCTCGATGTCGTCCAGTGTGATCGTCTCGGAGTCGAGCTTCCGGGGATCGATGTCGACGGCGATGATGGTGGTGGCACCAGCCACCTTGGCGCCCGCGATGGCCGCGTTGCATGTGTCGAAGCAGTACTGGGCCTCACCACGGGCGCAGGCCCGGCAACTGCCGCAGACCGCTCGCCAGTTGAGTCTCACGGAGTCGCCCGCCGCGACGTCGGTGACACCCTCGCCGACCACCTCGCCGACACCCGCGGCCTCGTGGCCGAGCAGGAACGGGAACTCGTCGTTGATGCCACCCTCGCCGTCGTGCAGGTCCGTGTGGCAGACGCCGCACGCCTGGATCGCCACCACCGCCTCACCGGGACCCGGGTCCGGGACCACGATGACCTCCACGCGGACCGGCTGTTCCTCGCCGTGGGCGACCACACCTCGATCCTGCTGTGCCATGAGCCTGCCTCTCCCGTGTCGGCGTCGCGGTCGGACCTCCCGTCCCGACCCCTCGCAAGGGTCGCCAACCGCCGTGCGAGACCGCACCAACACATCGGGAACGTCCGATGGGTTCCGCCGGGCAAACGGGTGGCGAGCCCGGTCGGCCACCTGCACGGTCGTCGCATCGACGATGACCGGGGCATCGATACCCATCGATACAGTGGGCGGACCGTTGAGCGGAGGATCGGTGGAGGTGACAACCGGTGCGACGCGCCGGATGTTCGTCGCCCTCGCGGTGACGACCACCGCCGGGTTCGGACTGCTGCTCTACGCCGTGAGCGTCATGCTCGAGCCCATGACGGTGGAGTTGGGCTGGTCAACGGCGGCACTCTCCGCCGGACCGACCGTCGGGCTGTCCGTCTCCGGGCTCTGCGCTCCGGTGATCGGCCGGACGATCGACCTGCACGGGGGACGCACGGTCATGACGCTCGGTGCCGTGATCGGGGGTTCTGGCGTGCTGGTGTGGTCGGTGACGAACCTCTACCCGATCTACCTCGCGGCCTGGGTCGTGATCGGTATCGGCATGGCGATGTCGCTGTACGAACCGGCCTTCGCCACGATCGTCCGGCATGCGCCGGGCCAGCGACGGGAGGGGATCCTGGGCGTGACCCTGCTGGGCGCCCTGGCCAGCACGATCTTCATCCCGTTGGCCGCCGTGCTGGTCGACGCTGTCGGCTGGCGGGCCGCGCTGGTGGTACTCGCCATCGGTCACGTCCTGCTGTCGGCGCCGCTCTGCCTGCTCTGGGTGCCGCGCACCGGGAGCATCGTGGCTCCTGAGCCGTCGGAGACATCCGGCGGCCTCCGAGCCGCTCCCGATCCGGACGACGGTGCCCCCCCATCCGCTGCCACGTCGGGCGCCGACGATGGGCGCGACACTCCGCTCGACGCGCCGACCCTGGCCACAAGCCCACGCCTCCGACGCATCGTGCTCGCCCATGTGCTCGGCGGATCCGCGACCCAGGCCATCGGAGTGCACCTGGTGGCGGCGCTGGTCGCCTCCGGCCGGACCCCAGGACGGGCCGCAGCGATCGCGAGCCTCCTCGGCATCGCGAAGGTGGTCGGCAGACTGGCCGTCGGCGCGGCGGCGAAGCGCGCTGCGACCCGGCCGGTACTGGTCACCTGCCTGGTGCTGATGGGGGTGGGCCTGGCCCTGCCCGTCGTCCTCCAGACGGGCGCGTCCGACGTGATCATGGTGCTCGCGTTCGGCGCCGGAGCGGGGGGGATGACCGTGATG